>CAXMOU010000056.1:0-46935 GCA_964195465.1 uncultured Rickettsiaceae bacterium | reverse complement strand
AATAGACCAAGGAGAAGCGAACCTAGAGTCGTCAAACGAAGACCAAAATCTTTTCCTAAAATGCAAAAACCTAGAAGTTGTTATCATCTGAAGGTGGCTTGAAATATGGATTTTAAGCTTAAGTTAGTGCCATTGGTCTTTGTGCCGCTTCAGGAATTTTATTCGCTGCCTGCAAAGAAGTGATAGTAGCAGTAAGCTTAGCGATGTTTTCTGCATAGTCTTGAGAAGTTAATACATAATCTGTTTTCAAATAAAAATCCGATGCTTTTTTCACTTCATTAGTAGAAGCACGTATAGCACCTGCTATTTCAGATATGTTTCGCTTTTGATTAGAAATACTAGCCTGAGCCCTTCTTACCGTTTCTAATGCACCTTTGAAAATATCACGGGATACTATTATGTCATTGGTTGTAGAAAGTTCTAATGGCTGATTGTCATACATAATTCTTGTTAATTCAGGGGAGTATGTATTAGCAATGATAGCATTTTCCAAAGCATAACGAAGTTCAGCAACAGTTGCATTAGTGAAGTTTTTGGCCGGTGCAGGGCCGCCCACTGGATTCTTAAGCTTATTTAACTCTCTAGGTAAAAGCTGATTTAATAACGCAGCATGTTTATCAGCTGCTCCATTTATAGCCTCGTGAAAAATTGCTGCTGCCGATGGCCACCCTGTAAGATTGGGCGCAGTACCATTAGTTTTTCTCCACGCACCTTTATGTTCAGAAGTTTGTATTAAATTCATATTTTCTTTATGATCACTAGCTATTTCAGAAGCATTAGCATAATGCGCATTCCCTGTTGGGCCATTAGGAGCCCAATTCCAATTAACCATAACATCATTGATTCTATTAGCCAAAGAAGATCTAAACAGCCTTCCTTCGCCAATATTCATGATATCGATCTCTATTGTTTCTGAGCTGGATTGGCCAACTTGAAGGTTCAAATTACGGACACTACCATTAAGAAGAAGCTTACCATCAAATTTTGCTGTGTTGATAAGAAGATTGATTTGCTCTTTTTTATCATTAAGGTCTTTGGTTAACACTGCAGTTTTATCTTGTGACTTACCAGCTGCGCTTTCGATAATACCTATACATTCCTGCGTAAGTGTACCAATCATATTTAAATATTCATCAGCGACACTAATCATATTGCTTCCATAAGAGGTATTTTTTGCCACCGCGCCAAGCAAAACTTCTTTATCATTTAAAGACCTGCCAAGAAAAGAGTCCACAACTTCAGCAAGACTATTTACTCCAGTAGTCATGCTCTCACCAAGAGAAGCAGTCCTTTTATGAATAGCATCCGAGTTACGAGAAGCCGTGTTTGTTAGGGTGTTCCCAAGAGTTAACGCCATATTTTGTTTCCGTTTTTTTGTTTGTTTTTTAAATCAATTCAATAGATTCCTAAATTAAAAAACCTACTTTAAATTACCCACCTTAAATACAAGGCGTATTTTTGTTAATTAATATAGCAAAAATCGAGCCAAATTACAACAACGGAACAGAAAAAGTTAAATTAAATTTAGAATTCAGGGTTGTGATGATGCGCCCTGCGCGCCTGTCATGCAATGACACCCCGCACCAGCCGCCCTAGAGATTGAAACCCAACCTCCACCAGCCGTCATAGCCACACCGCCCGTCATAACCGAGAAGACGAACCCCCACAACCCCGTCATAGCCAAAAAGACGAGCCCCCGCCCCCGTCATTGCGATGGGAGTACAATCTACACCGCCCGTCATTGCGAGGAGCGAAGCGACGCGGCAATCCATTTAAACGCACCACGCTCCTCGCCATTTCCTGGATTGCCGCGCTTGCGCTCGCAATGACGGGAGCGGGCTGCGCTTAGCGCCCAGCACCGCGCGGGCATAAAAAAAGCCCCAGCAGAGCGAATCTGCGGGGGCTTTTAACTTCGCTATAGGCAAAGCTGGGGGTTAGCCCTAGCTTTGCGATACAGTAGTAAGTGTCTTAGAAATTAACACGAAGTCTTAGAGTACCTTGATGACCAACACGCTTGCTTGCAAGTGTTGCATCATAACCAGCACCGTATTCCATCATGCCATATTCTGCATTCACACCAACACCAATGTTATATGTGAATTTGATTGGTGCTACAGATTTCTGAGCAAGCTCACCAACGCCTTCAAGCTTAGCGCTCTGTGTTGGGTTCTTAGAAATCAAGTCATATGCAGCGAAACCATGAATTTCAGGAGTTAGCATAACATCGTTAACAGCGTATGTTTTACCAGAAATTCTTGCACCAGCAATGATATCCAGCTTGTTAGACGCTTTTGAAGATACTTGCAGATTCTGTCCTGTGTTTGAACCAGTTTCTTTGTATCCGCTTGCGTTAACTCTGGTGTATCTTGCACCTATCATAGGAGTAACTGTTAGCATGTCTAGATTATGGTTATAACCAGCCATAGCTTCTGCAGTGAAAGACATTGCAGTGTACTTACCTTTAACATCTTCGTTAACACCAGCAGTAACTCTTCCTTCTGTGTTTCTAACTTCATTAGAACCAAATGTTGCAGAAGTATGAGCATACCAAGCGTCTGTTAGTTGATACATACCATAAACAGAGAACATCAATGAGTTGATCTTTGTTTTATCGCCAGATTTGAAATCTCTGTGACTTAACTCTGAATTTGCAACAGTAAACGCAGCACCGACTAATAGATCAGCGTTTGCTTGAGTGTCCACACCGATAGTTCCACCATATGAAGTGCTCTTATAACCAGCAGCGCCTTTTCTTTGCTTCTGAATCGCTTGACCATAGAACGGGCTGAACCATGCGCCAATTCTAGAGTGATCATCACCAGCATTAACACCAGTTAGATAATCGTTAGAAGCAACAGTTCTTGAACCGCCAGTAGTTTGCTTTCCAGCAAGAGAGTTCATGCGAGTAGACATCCCTGTATTAATATCAGTTGTAGTTCCTTCAACAGCATCAAGTGCTTTAGTAGCAGTTGTGCTAGTTATGCGAGCGTAAGCTTCGTCTAGTTTTTCATCACTAACAAGCTTAAGAACTGTATCTCTGAACGTAGCGCCTGCAGTACCTAAAGGTGCTGCACCAAATTTACCCGCATTCTCAATATCAGTTTTGTCTGCATTTGCACCAAGTCTATCTATCATAGCTGCTTTAGCATTATTAGATGCCATCAAGTATATAGCACCAGTCGCTGCATCCAGATTTTTTGTGAACTTAACAAACCCAACTGAATCAGTTGGCAGAGTAAGATTAGCTGGATCTAATTGAGTAGTTACAACAGTACCTGAGCTATTTACAATCAAATCAATTCTCTTATCATCACCAATATTTGGTGTTGCGCCAGAATTGGTAGGAACGATAGTAATCTTAGTACCAGCAGTGAACTCTAATTCATTAGCTACAATCTTACCAGCCTCCAAATTATCATTTACAGTAAGGTTGATTGTGTTATCACCAGAGAAAATTAATTTCCCGCTTGTTGTTAAGTCATGAGCACCAATATTGAAACCGCCACCATTTGTGTTTACATTTGTAGCATTTAAAAGAACATTGTTGTTAAGTACAACAGTAGTTTTATTCATGTTGATTGTTGTAGCATGAATGTCCTTATTTAGCGTAGTAATAGATTTAGTATCATTCGCAAAATTTACCACTTTAACTTTCTTAGCAAGAGTACCAAATTCTTTTTTGATAATAGCGCTGCCTTCAAAAGTAACAATACCTTCATTGGCAACCTTTGATACGATGTTAGTGTCAACAGTAACATTATCACCAAGGATAATTGCTGATTTAACACCTTCAAGAGTCAAGTTATTACCAGAAACAACACCGTTTAACCTTGAACCAGCTGAGAATCCAGGAGATACAATATTTATTTCATTAGCATAAGTACTACCTGTAACTGTAGCATCTTCAGTAAATGTAAGCTCAGCAATATTCTCGTCTTTTTTACCAACAGAGTTAATTGTTAGGCCTTTGTTATTAAGTATTAAGTTACCTTGGCCAGCTGCATTTCCTACGAAGTTTGCATGTGTTGCTTTACCAACAGATATGGTGGTGTTTACAGCATCTTTAATAACAAAATTGATTTCATTACCTGTTTCTGCAAGCTGAGCAGCATTTGCGAAGTTTGCAGCGCCAGCTCCCAAAATTACTGTCTGAGTTTTTTCGCTGTTATTCACAAAAACACTTTCTGTAGCAGCTGCTGCGTTATTAAATTTAACCTCAATTTCAGAATCCTTATTTGTAAATGTATATGTATTACCATTTACAGTGGTTACATCAGCAGCAAAGTTAACCCCACCTGTACCAGCAAATTCGAATGCTTTTAGTGTTCCACCAGCACCTACTACACCAGCAACTGTAACATTAGCGTTATTGTCAAATATCCATGTACCATTATTACCTGCAACACTATTAACCGTGCCTACTACATTACCTCCAGTACGAAGTGTTGATCCTGCATTAAGCGTAGTATTACCAGTAGCAGCAAAGTTACCAGCAACTTGTAATGTCGCACCAGCACCAATTGTAGCAGCATTAGCAGTATTTAGAACTCCCTTAGCTTCTAATGTTGTATTAGCACCAACAGTAATTACGCCATTAGCATGCATGTCTTCCATGATAACAGCTTTTGTACCAGCTACGCCAATAGTAGAAATTGCGTTAATTTCTACTCCACCTACATTTTTTGCAGAGAAAGTATTATTTCCAGCAAATACTAAGCTACCGCCATTAACAGCAGTTGTCTTAAGCTCATTTGCCCAAATATTTACGCCATTTCCAAGTGTTAGGCTATTGTCGGTAACAAATCTAAGCACTTTCATCTGCTGATCTTTAGTACCAAAGTCAAGAGTTTTAACGCCACCAGGAGAAACAAGAGTCGCATCGTTAGCATGAATATGTAATTCACCAAACTTGTCGCCGCCTAGCTCTACTTCATCGAACTTGTGAAGCCTAGCACCCCCGCCTCTTAATAGCAAAATACTATCATTGTTAGTAAACTTAAGTTTTTGTGCGTATGTATTACCATCTAACCTTGCCTCACCAGAACCAAGATCTATCAATTTGATATTCTTATTTATACCAGCAGCACCAATATCGCCAGTTACTTCAGAAGCAACACCAGAAAGATTCAATGTACCAATAACAGCACCAGGAGCAGATGCGTTTGTGATAGCACCAGTGAATGTTTTGCCCTCAATGGTTATGGAACCATCTTTTTCGAATTTACCACCGCCAGTAGCAGTAGTGTCGCCTTCTAGCTTGATGTCACCTGTTCCATCTTGCACAAGAGCACCAGCTACTAACACAGTACCTTGTAAGTTTAATACTTTCCCGTCACCGCCTTTCGCTGTAATAGAAGCCATACCACCAGCATTACCAATATTTCCTGCAATAACAGATGAACCTTCAAATACTAGGTTACCTAAAGCACCAGCAACACCAGCTATACGGCCAGTATTAGCTTGAGGTGCATTTGCATTATCAATGACTTTAGATAGATTTGCTCCATCTTTGAACAATATTGTACCACCAGCATTACCTAATTCAACATCAGCAATTCTATGATCACCAGCTGTAAGTGTACTAACGTCATTATTAGCAGCACCACCTGTTAACTTTGTAATATTTGTTGCAACGCCCTGAAGTGTAGATGTACCAACCATACTAACAGAACCTTTTGCATTAGCAGCATTATTAGGAGCAGCCACAGTATGCCCAAACACATTACCAGTAAATTTTGTCCCGTCACCAATTTTGATTGATGCTGCTGCATTACTAGTAAACTCAACAGTTTCTATTGATGCATCAGCCTCAAAAGAAACTTCATCAGCTTGAATAGTAGTAAATTTCAAGACGCTACCCTCTCCACCGTCAACAACTTTAGTGAATACTACCTTAGCATTAACAGCAGCAGCATCGCTCAAACCATGGTCAATTGTTTTAGCATATACTGGAACTTCAATAGAATGGGCTTTGTCGCCTGTTAGGGTTAGTTCTTTCAGTCTCATATTTGCAGCTGTACCAAAAGTACCAGCACCTTTTGCTTTAAGAACTACGCCATTTGACTCTAATGTAACTTTACCAAACTCATCCGCAGTACCAACTACCGCATTAACAAAACTAATGTGATCTTGAGCGGCACCACCAGCGGCGCTATTTTTCAAAGTCAACTTTGAATCAGCATGCTTAAAAGATACATTATTAAATTTAAGTTCACCAGCTGCGCCACCATTATCTGCAGATAACTCTAGTGTTGCAGCAGAACCTGCAGCAACTTTTGCATCACCAACAGCAATACCTATGTTAATATTATTAATCCCAGCCCAAGTACCAGAGTTGGCGCCATCATCTTTGAAATCTGTTCTAACATTTAATGTTGCGTTTCCAGTGTTTTTAGCTTGGGCATTAAGTGCTAATTCGATCTCCCTACTGGTTACGGCACCACCAGCTTTGACAGCATCTGGGATAGCTAAAGTATCAATATTCAATACAGATGCTACGGCACCAAAATCTACTCCACTCACGCCATCATAAAGAACAGCAGCATCACTATTAGCTTCAGTACCACCAATCAATGTAAATGTATTAGCGCCAGCAAACACTATCTCACCAGCATTACCGACACCTGCAATAATATTACCGAACTGAGAACCGTCAGCAGAAATAGTCAATGCCTTTAGCGTATTACCTGCACCAATAGTAAGTTGTCTTATTAAGAAATTATTATCTACCTCTATTCCATCGTTATGGCCACCAGCTCGAATCTTAAGGTAATCACCACTAACGGGGGTAGCTGCAACCCAAGTACCAGCATTAGACAATAACTCATCACCACCTGTTACTCTTTCAGTCCCTACACCAAACGCAGTCCCTACACCACCAGTCAACACAGCAAGTGCTGAGGCAGTTGCTAATAATTTTTTAAAATTTGATTTTTTTACCATAATTTTTTTCCTATTATTTTAGTTTAAAATTGTTATTACAAATGTCTTTTGGCTTGGCCTTGCGGACTTAGTGGTATAGTTGAACCCTATCGCGCGCGGAGGTATAACCAATTACGGGACAATTATATAGTGGATTGAGCGGAAGATGCAAGCTATTTACGCGCGATATTTGGGAGATTGTGTGACGGTGGTAATTATACAACGAGGGTGATTTGTTTTGGGGCGCTGCGGTATTATCAATTTAAGGAGCTTGGATGTGGGTGGTTGCTTAGCACCTTAGGTAGGCACGTCATGAAGCTCTGGATGACACGGTCTGGCGGGAGTGCTTTGTCATCCCTGTCACACGATGTCATTCCCGTCACACGCTTGTCATTCCTGTCACACGATGTCATTCCCGCGTAGGCGGGAATCTAAAGCACCATGAACTCCTGAGATTCCCGCCTCCGCGGGAATGACACCTTTGGGGGAACGAGAATGACACCTTTGGGGGAGCGAGAATGTCACCTTTGGGGGAACGTGGTGCGTTTAAATGGATTGCCGCGTCGCTTTGCTCCTCGCAATGACGGCTGGTGGGGAGTTGCTCGCAATGACGGGGGTGCGAGAAAGCTCGTCTACTCATTATCCAGGCCGTGAAACAGGCCGGAGAGGCTGAGCTCTTCTTTGGCAAGTGTTATGCATTCATGTGGCATGAATGTATAATCTGGCTTCTCTACTGGCGAAAAATATTCTAGTATTATTTTGCGTAAATCTTGTGTTATAAAATTATCTGGGGCAACTTTGGTTAGCACATTGTTACACTCTATTATTTTATGAATTTCAGAAAATAAGAATACACTCTTTTTAGCAAGGCCTTCAGGAGTATCGTAAACCACACCCAAATATACCCTACAAGGAAAATGAATGTTCTTTATTGGCAGCGCCTCTTTCAGGGTCCAGGCAATATGTTCAATATGCATCAATATCAAAAACTCATGACGCATATCTATTTCTATTACATCGCCGGATCGCATGGCCTCTAGGAACCCCACAAAATCAATGGAAAGCCCCTTGTAAACGCCCTTGCCTTTATAATGTTTTGTATGTGGCACCTGAATCATCTGGCCATTTTTTAACTTCATAATTTTAGCACCTTGCCCAGTTGTAATATTTGCCTTGAGGCATTAGAACCACTTGTTACGCCAATCATGAGGTTGTTCCATCGTCATGGGTCCTTTCGCTACGCTCCCCGGTGACGGGTTTATGCAAAATCTAATTGACTTCCTTGGTCCAGCTTATTTCCTTTCCCTCTTTTACTTCTATTGAAGAACCTGGGAATTTGTTGTTGTGCGGGAGGCTTCTTCCTCCGGCGAAATTCGCTAAAAACAGCTCTGAATGCGCATACATTGAGAGTCTGTTTTCTGGGCGCGCTAGGCCGTGGCCCTCATCTGGATATAGCAAATAAACGACTGGAATCTCGTGCTTTTTCATAGCTTCAACAATCTGGTCAGACTCTGCTTGCTTTACGCGCGGGTCATTTGCGCCCTGCACTATCAATAATGGCTTTTTGATATTATGCGCATAGGTTAATGGCGATCTTTCTTTTAACAGCTTTCTGCCCTCTTTCGTCTCTGGAGAGCCGCCGATTATCTTTATCAAATGCGCCATTTGAGGCTTCCAATAAGGCGGGATGGACTTCATAAGAGTTTCAAGATTAGACGGGCCGACTATATCAATACCAGCAACGTACATGTCTGGCGTCATACTCATGCCAACTAATGCTGCATAACCGCCATAGCTTCCGCCCATTATCACTATTTTGTCTTTCTGAGTAATTTTAGCATCTATAGCCCAATTTACCGCATCGGCCAAATCATCTTGCATTTTGCGCGCCCACTCACCGTCACCAGCATTGATGAAGTCTTTACCAAAACCAGTAGAGCCGCGATAATTAACGTTCAAAGTAGCATAGCCGCGGTTTGCAAGCCACTGCGCATCCGCCCTAAAGCCCCAGCTATCCCTAGCATTTGGGCCGCCATGAACATTAAGCACAAGCGGGATAGGATGAACTGGAATACCGCTGCCATCATCTAACCAACGCGGAATTGTGATATAGCTTATTAGCTCCAGACCATCACGCGCTTTGATTTTGACAGGATACATTTTAGCAAATGGCAATCCGTCTTGCTCAGAATTTGAAACGAACAAGAAAGAGCTCTTCTTGCTTTCTCTATTGTACAAATAATAACGATATGGCCCGTCGCTTTTTAGGAAGACCACAATCCATTTATCGTCCTCTTTGCTTCTGGAAATAATTTCGATATCACCATCTTCTACCTTCTGCAGAAGTTTTATATCCTTCTTGATTTCAGAATCAAATATAGTCCAATTCTTGCGCATATAATTAGTGGAAGCGCCTTGGACCATTTTGGTTTTAGTATCCACCAAATAATCATCAATATCAGCCTTTGGATCTGCGTGGATTACTTCGCGCTTGAAGCTATGCAAATCTACCTCTATCAAAGCAGATGTATTGCGCCCTACGCTGTCTATCATGAATAGCTTGCTTCCATCGCGCGAGATATGAAGCGGGGTTGTAGTCAGCATATCTTCTGGTGATATTTTCTGGAATAATTTAGGTGTATTTGGGTCGTTATTTTCAAACGAATAAACCTCACTATCGCCGCTTGGGAGCATCTTGTAACCAAAGCGCAAATTAAATTGGTCATCCGCTATAAAAGATGCGTACTGCCCAGTATTCTTATATATCAACTCGCGATCGCCAGAAATTATATTCACCTTATAAATATCGAAATATTCAGGAACTCGATCATTCAACTGAATTAGCATTTCTTCTGGAAAATCATCACTCAGCTTTAAAACCGATGCACGCACATTATCCGCAGGAGTAAGATCCTTTTGCTCTAACGTAGAAATATTCACAGAATAAAGACGCCAATTTTCATCGCCTTTTTTGTCTTGCGTATAGATTATATGCTTATTATCCTTGGCCCAAAAATAGCTGCGAATCCCGCGCTGATTATCATCCGTTATTGGCTTAGCCTTCGCAGGAGAGCCAGCAGGCCCAACCCAGATATTTAGCACTCCCTCCAATGGTGCAATGAAACTGATTTTAGCGCCGTCGTTACTGATGCGCACAGCGATTTTATCTGGATTACCAAATAATGTCTCACGCGGTATTAATTGGTCTTCCGATAATGAATTTTGCATATAATTATTTTGAATTAAGATTAATATAAGCGCTAAAACAGCAAAAATAATAAATATTTTTTTGGAGCTCATCTTTTTTACAGCTAAACTTTTACTGGCATTACAACGAAGCTATCCTGTGGATTTTTAGATGTTTTTATTAGTACTGGAGAAAATGAATCCTTGAAATATACATCCACCTTATCCTCCTTTAAAGCGCTAAGAACATCGCTCAAATATTTTGGATTAAATCCAATAGAAACATCTGACCCAGAGAATTTACAGTAATTTGAATCCTCTTCAGAAAATAATATATTCTCACTAGCTGCGCCCTTTGCCTCACCAGAAGCCGTGATCTCCATAACTCCACTATCAATCGACATTTTTATTGCGCGGAATTTATCCACAGTAACAGTAGCCACGCGGTCAATAGCACTAGCAAGAAGCCTAGTATTAATGGTGAGTTTGCTTTCATTATCAACTGGAATGAATGACGAATATTCAGGGAACGTGCCGTCAATTAACTTGGATATCAGAATCAAATTATTACACTGGAATTTGATTTTATTGCTTGAAAGAAATATTTGAATATCTGACTGAGTATTTTTGCTGTCTTTAACTATTTTCAGTAGCTCATTAACCGTCTTGCGCGGAACAATCACGCCGAATTCTTCACTTGGATTATCCAAAGCGACAGAAGCTATAGATAATCTGTGACCGTCTGTAGACACTCCAGAAAACTCCTTCCCCTTCACATGCATATAAATTCCATTAAGATTATAACGAGTTTCCTCTGTAGACATGGCAAAACTAGTATATTCCATAATCCTAGCAAGCTCTGAGCATGGCAAAGTCAAAGTGGATTTTGAATCTAAATCTTCCATAGCAGGAAACTGCATCACTGGCAGGGTTAGCAGCTCAAAACGACAATTCTTACCAATAATCTCCAGTTTATCTGCGCTAGCTAAGTGCTTCAATGTGATTCTTTCATCTGGGATTTTACGGATGATTTCAGATATCGTTTGAGTCGAAACTGTAGTCTCGCCAGCAGACATTACCTCTGCGCCTATATTCTGGTTCAGGTATAGGTCCATATCTGTAGCGCCAATTTCTAGCATCCCATCCTTTGCAGATAGCTTGATGTTGCTAAGCTCTAGCATAACATTCCGCTTCTCAACTACCGAATTTGCAAAACTAAGAGCATGCGCTAAATCTTTAGTTTCAACGCTTATTTCTAGATTATTATTTTGTGCCATAATTTTCCATTATTTATTTTCTGATATCTTAGAATAAAGATTCTTTAAACACCAGTTTTTCTTTCAATAAGAGGCAAAAAAATACTACTTAGTAATAATGCAATTCTGCTTACGCGCGGTGAGCTTTCTGCATACAAGTTTCGCATGATTAAGCGAAGGGTACGTGCCGGCCATTATAAGGAAGAATATCCGCTCGTTTTTGCCTTCTACTTTTTTCGTAATCAGATTAGCGTTCTTGATAATTCTAGCGTGTTTTTGCTTTAGCCTTTGCCATTGTTTTTTGGCCTCCGGCAAGGAATTGGCAGATGAAAGCTGTATTTTGTAACCCTCTTGATCCTCTGATAATATATGCGCATCCAAGCGTTTGTAGCGGCTCTCTAGAGCGCGGATAATATGAAGCTTAGTACCTGGAACAAACAAAGATTTATCCTCTTCATCTTGCGCATCTTCTTTAGCCAAAAGATTGTTAGGCAATATATATTCCTCTTCTAAATCCAACTCTTCTTCCGAAAGCTGGCTTTCATAATACTCAATATTAGCAAGGATTTCGTCGATGGAATTTACTAGCTTAGACTTTGTCTCAGGAACTCTATTCATATTAATAGGAGCTTCTGGCCCTGGCTGAAGATGCACCTTTCGCTCTATGACTTTACCCTTCTTGATTTTTTGATAAACCAAACTATCCGAATGCGGAATGACCATACCACCAGGGTCTTTAGGCTTTATCTTGGTCTGGCCATGCTCTTGCGCCAGCGTAATTATTTCTTTAGAAGCAGAATTGCGCATGAAATAATATCCAACTGCTATAAGCAGAAAAAGCAAAATTATTGCGGATATTATTAATCTTCTATTGCGCATAAATTACTATCATTACTACATTTTATCCATAGGAGTAACGCCAATTACTTCAAAACCTTTTGCGATGATTTTTCTAATACTGTCTGCAAGGGCCAGACGGGCTGCAGTTAGCGAAATATCACCTTCAATATTAAAGCGGTAATCGTTATTTTCTTTGCCTAAATTCCAAATTGAGTGGAATCTAGAAGCTACCTCAATAAGGTAATAAGCAATCCTTTGTGGTTCATGATGCTTTGCTGCAGAGGCAAGAATCTTTGGCCATGATGCTAGCAACTTTATTAGCTGAATTTCTTCTTCGCTTGAAAGCAAAGATAAGTCAAACTCTTTTGCAGAGAATTTATCATGAGCTTCTGGAATAGTTTCAAGGGCCTTAGCCAGAATAGATTTAGCACGCACATGCGCATATTGCACATAAAATACTGGATTATCTTTTGACTGCTCTTTTACCTTTTCAAAGTCAAAATCTAAAGTCATATCATTGCGACGCGTAAGCATTATGAAGCGAATAATATCCTTGCTAACATCAGCAGTAACATCTCTCACGGTCATGAAATTGCCGCTACGCTTAGACATCTTGATAGGCTCACCGTTTTTGACAAAATTCACTAGCTGAGTAGTTCTAATATCACTACTAACTTTGCCGTCACTTAGGGCATTAATAACAGCTTTGATTCTTTTTACATAGCCGCTATGGTCAACACCAAGAATATAGATTAAATTATCAAATCCGCGGTCGATTTTATCTTTTGCATAAGCGAAATCAGCAGCTAAATAAGACCAAGAGCCATCACCTTTTTGCACGGGGCGATCTTGCTCATCACCATACTGGCTAGACTTAAAGAGCATTTGCTCTTTTTCTTCCCAGTTTTCATCCACCTTGCCCTTTGGCGCTGGCAGAACTCCTTGATATATTAGGTTCTTTTTCTTAAGCGCATTTATTGCATCGTCAATCTTATTGCTCTCATGCAATTCTTGCTCAGAGAAGAAAACATCATGATGCACGCCAAGATCAGCTAAATCAGCCTTTATAAGCACCATCATTTCATCAATAGCTACAGAACGCACTTTGGCACGCATTTGATCTTCATCTAGCTTTAAAAGCCCATCCTTATGCTCATCTACTAGCTTTTGGCCTACTGCCTTTAAATAATCGCCTGGATATAGACCTTCTGGAATTTCCGCCTCAACACCTGTAAGCGCTTCTTTGTAACGAAGTATTGCGCTATCTACTAGGATATCAATTTGCGATCCAGCATCATTTATGTAATATTCTTTGGTTACATCATAACCGCATTCCATCAATATATTGGCCAGAGCATCGCCATAGACCGCTCCCCTTGCATGGCCAATATGCATAGGGCCAGTTGGGTTAGCGGATACATATTCGATATTTACTTTCTCGCCTTGCCCAACATTAACTGTCCAGAAATCCGCATCTTCATTCAAAATACTATGGATGCAGCCATGCCATTTTTCAGCCTTGATAGTAAAATTAATAAAGCCAGGCCCAGCTACTTCTATATGAGCGATATAAGGAATTTTAGATAGATGTTCTTTGAATGTAAGCGCAATCTCTCTAGGATTCCCCCCCTCTTTTGAAGCAATAATCATTGCGATGTTAGTTGAGATATCACCATTTAATGGATCTTTTGGAGCCTCAAGACTTGTCTGCGACCATATATCTTCGTCCTTACATATTTGAAGACCGATATTTTTTAAATCGTTTCTTAGCTCTTTAAAAATATTCATAAACCCGTACTAGCAAAATTTAAATTGTAAAAAGTCTGGTATTGCTTAATCGCAAAACGATCCGTCATACCAGCGATATAATCTGCAATTATCGACATTTTCGACCATTCATCAGCTTCGTCAATCATTGCGCGCCAGCTGAACGGTAATAGCTCTATATTTTCCACATAAAGCTTGAACAAATCTCTAATAACATTTTGACTCTGTAACGTTACAGAAGCCACTCGATGGTGCTTATACACTTTTTTCATCAAAAAGTCTTTAATTTGTTTCACCTCTTGAAAAGTAGACTCAGTAAATTCAACAAGTTGCACGCCTAAATCCCTGATATCCTGCTCTGTTTTGATGTTATGCTTCTCAATATTTTCTTGCGTCTGGAACAGCAAGCTCTCAATTAAATGATGCGTTAATTTGCGCCCTACTTCATAAATCAAACGGTCATCATTGATGTCTTTATACATATCACGAACATCGTGAATGTATTTATCAACAAAACCAACCTCTTCTAAATCTCTATATGAAATAATTTCAGCTTTGATACTATCTTCAAGATCATGGCAAATATAAGCGATATCGTCTGCTAATGCCGCAACCTGAGACTCCGCAGAAGAGCGCTTGTTTAAATCCAACGGATGCTTCTTGTCATAGTCAAAAATATATGCAAATGGCTTGCTCTCCTCTACGGGGCCATTATGCTTCACAACGCCTTCTAGCACTTCCCAAGTTAGGTTTAGGCCATCATACGCCGCATATTTTTGTTCTATTTGCGTTAGAATTTTAAACGAGTGAGCATTGTGCGAGAATCCACCAAAATCCTTCATACACTCATTTAGCACATCTTCACCAGCGTGACCAAAAGGCGTGTGACCTAAATCATGCGCTAGTGCCACGCCTTCTGCTAGATCCTCACATAACTTCAAAGCCTTGCAAAGCGAGCGTGCAATAGAGGAAACCTCCATAGAATGCGTCATACGATTACGGTAATGATCACCTTCGTGGTTCACAAATACTTGAGTTTTATACTGCAAGCGCTTAAATGCATTAGAGTGGATTATCCTATCCCTATCACGCTCAAATTCGTTTCTATAAGGGGTACTTTTCTCAGAATAAACCCTGCCTTTTGAATTATGTGGCATACACGCGTAAGCTTTAAGCATATTAATCTCTTGAAAAAATTTCATTATTGATTAATATATTAGTTTATAAGGATCATTTCAAATAAATTCTCAAGTTAATTGACTATATATGAACATAAAAATAACCAAAGACGCCGCGAGAAGAGTCGCTGAGCTGATAGAAAAGAATAAAGACAAACAGAATATTGCACTTAGAGTGTCAGTAGATGGCGGTGGATGCTCTGGGTTTATGTATCAATATAATCTGGTAGATTCAATCAACGAAGATGATTTCGTTCTAGAGCAAGACGGTATCAAACTAGCCGTAGACCCTCTCTCGCAACAATTCCTAGAAGGATGCGTGATAGAATTCATCACAGAGCTTGGTAGTAACTACTTCCAAATAACTAACCCCAATGCAACAGCCAAATGCGGCTGCGGCAACTCCTTCGCTGTTTAACTAACTAACCCCCATAGCGAAGAGCGCATACACGAACGCACAGACACAAAAAAGCCCCAGTAGAGCGAATCTACTGGGGCTTTTAATTAACTTCGCTACAAGCCTTAAAGCTAGAAATTTAATTCCCTAGCTTTAGCGCTATATAGTCAATTAGAAGTTAACGCGTAGTCTTAGAGTACCTTGATGTCCAACGCGCTTGTCGCCAAGCATTGCGTCGTAACCAACACCATATTCCATCATGCCATAATCTGCATTTACAGCTACACCAACATTATATGTAGTGTTAACTGGTTTTTTAGACTCTGCAGTATAGCTAACAGGAGCACCTTCTTGTATTGCTGATTGCTTCGGGTTTTTACCAACTAGATCATGCGCTATGAAAGCATGAGCTTCAGGAGTAACCATTACATCGTTAAGATTCAATGTATTAGCAGCAATTCTTGCACCAACAATCACGTCGAACTTATTAGACGCTCTTGAAGAAACAGTCAGGTTCTGGCCTGTTGTTGAACCAGTTTCCTTGTAACCACCAGCATTAACTCTGCTATACCTAACACCAGCCATAGGTGTTACTGTCATCATCTCTATTGCATGGTTGTAACCAAACATAGCTTCACCAGTGAAAGACATGGCGTTATATTTAGCTTGTACTTTCTCGTTAGCACCAAGAGTGATTCTATTCTCAGTATTTCTGATTTCATTTGAACCAAATGTTGCAGAAACATGACCATAGATAGCGTCTGTAATCTGATGCATACCATAGATAGAGAACATCAATGAGCTGATTTTTGTTTTATCTCCAGACTTCACATTTCTGTGCTTTAATTCTGAATTTGCAACAGTAATCGCAGCACCAAGGATCATATCGTCGTTTGCTTTAGTATCAAAACCTAAGCTTGCACCATATGAATCGCCTTTATAACCAGCAGCGCCTTTTCTCTCTTTCTGAACAGTTTGAGAATAGAACGGGCTGAACCATGCGCCGAATCTAGCATGATCATCACCAGCAGCAACTCCGCTTATACCCTCAGAAGTAACAACTCTTGACTGAACCTCACTTCCACCAGCACGCTGAGTGCCAGCAAGAGAATTCATACGAGTAGACATTCCAGTATTAACCTGAGCTGTAGAAACCTCTAGAGCGTCTGCAACTTTAATAGCAGTAGGATTACTTAAACGAGCCATACCCTCTGTAACTTTTTCTGAACTAATTGACTCAGACTGATAGATCTTATCTCTAAAGTCAGCAGCTGGCGTACCTAGTTTAGCACCAGCTAAAATAGCAGCGTTGCCTTTAAGTGTTTCACTTGCATCATCAGTAAGCTTTTCAAGCATTTTTTCTTCAGCATTACTAGTACCGCTCATGATAACATTACCATTTGCATCTACGCCTTTTACCCATTTAGTAAAGCCCTTGCCTTGATGAATAGTGAATTTTGCTTCATCCAACATATCCGCAGCAGCAATAACCTTAGAAGAATCATTGTCGATTACTTTGTAAGTTACAGTAGTGCCAATATCAGGAGTCGAGTTAGTATCGCTTAGGAAGACTTCAAGCTCAGTAGTTGCTTTAGCAAATGTTAAAGTACCACCATTTTTTACCTTGATGCCGCCACCTTTAAAGTCGTTACCGATAGAAAGTTTAATTGTGTTTTTACCATCAAACGCTAAAGCCTTTGCTGTTGTTAGCTGATTAGGACCAAGTTCTAAAGTGGCACCCTTTACATTTGTTGTCGTAGCTGTCAAATCAAAGTCAGTACCAAGCTTAACCAGAGTACCTGCCATGTTCAAATCTGTAGCATTCAATTCCACCTGGCTGTTCAAAGCAACAGTGCTTTTCTTCAGGTTGATAGTTGTAGCATGGATATCTGCCTTCAATTCAGCAGCGAATTTGTTGTCATCTGCGAAGTCTACTATGCTTACTGCCTTGCCAGAAGCACCAATATCTTTATCTAATACAGCACCGCCTTCGAAAGTTACAGCACCTTTGCTACCTAATGTATCAACTATAGCCGCACCCAAAGTAACATTGCCTTTAAATACAACAGCTGAACCAACGCCAGCAAGCTTAAACTCAGTACCAGCAACATTAGAAGAAGCATCAGCAGCACCAATAGTAGCTATTTTGCCAAGCTTTACATCGATAGTGTCTGCATAAACGTCCTTGGTTACTGTTGCATTCTCAGTAAATGTAAGCGTACCCAAATTAGCACCTTTAGCACCAACAGAGTTGATTGTTGTGTCAGCAAACTCAAGAGCTAAATCACTACCAGCACCTATAAAGTTAGCACCTGTTGACTTATTTGTAGAAACTTTATTGCCCGCACCAGTAATCTGGAAATTAATCTGATGCCCATCCTTATCACCATTAGCAGCGATTGAATTATCAAAGTCTATAGCATTTTTAGTCAACACAACAGTAGGAGTCTTAGTTTTATCTGTAGCATTATTTGTGAATATGTTTTTACTTACGTCTGTAACGTTATCAAACGTTACCTTAATATCACCAACATCGCCTTCAAATGTGAATGCGTTGCCAGCTTTATGATTAACAGTTTTACTAAAAGTTACATCACCAGTACCAGCAAATTCTATTGCCGCAAGAGACTTAGAACCAACACCAGCAGCACCACCGACACCTCCTCCAATTTGTATAGCATTGCTATTAATGAATCTTACCTTACCATCTCCATCAGCAGCACCTATTAGACCTGTGTTATTGGCAGCAGCTAGATTATTACGAGTAGTTAGGTTTGCCGCAACTTCTAATGTTGCATTAGCTGCTAACACTATATCTTCATTTGTAGACATTTCTTCCATCAACTTAGCTACTTTACCAGCGTTATTTACTGATATAGACTTAATTCTTGAGCCAAGTACATTTTTAGCAGAAAAAGTATTATTTCCCTTAAATTCTATTTTACCATTAGTAGCAGCGGCATTTGTAAGCGAACCAGCCCAAACGTCTACACCATCTTCAAGAATTAAAGTCTTATCTGTCACAAAATGAATCTTATTCATTTTCTTATCTTCAGTACCAAAACTCAGTGTTTTGCCAGCGCCAGGAGAAACTATCGTGGCATCATTAGCCTCAATATGCAATTCACCATGATCTTTTCCTGCTAATGTTACTTCCTCAAATTTATGAGCTTTAGCGGCTCCACCTTTCAATAGTAAAATACTATTTGCTTTAGCAAAGTTAAGTGTTTTGGCGTGTATGTTACCATCAAATCTTGCAATGCCAGCATCAATGTCTAGCAATTTGATATTTTTATTAGCAACGTTAGTACCAATATCGCCTGTAACTTGTGTACCATTTTTCAGCTGCAAAATACCACCAGTGGCAGCAGCTACATTATTTACAAACGCACCTGTTAAAACTTTACCGTCTAAAACTAACTTAGAATCAGCATGCTCAAAGTTAACAGCCACAATGTTTGAAGCGCCTTTTAGAGTAACAGTAGAAGAACCACCAGCATCACCAATGTTTAGTGCGCCTAAATCATTACCGCCACCAATTATACCAGTTAGCTCAACATTATGCCCTTTAGCAACAGTTACAACACCCTTATAGTTAGCGCCATCACTGTCTATACTACCTGCTAATGTAGTGTCAGAATCTATAATAAGTGTAGCAGCTACTGCATTTGCATGACCAATAGTAATATCACCAAGAGCATCATATGTTCCTGCTGCTATAGTAGTATTACCAAATGTAACGCCTTCACCTGTTAGGGTTAATTGCATACCGTCATTAATAGTAAGTAAACCAAGCTTAGCTCCAGCTCCAGCTCCACCAGCGGCAAAGTTAGCAGCATTAACTCCTTTTACTTCAGCTGTAGCCTCTGCACTAACATTAGAATACACACTACCCAAAGTGTTATTACCAACAATATTAATTAGCAATGTTGCGGCATTATGGCCATACACGTTCAAACTTTTTATATTTTTATGTGCTGCAGTTATAGATAGGTTGGCGGTACCACCACCACCATTACTACGTGCATTAATAAAATGATTGCTGTCTGTAAAAACAGCAGCAACACCAAGATTGTTATTATTAAAATTTGCACCAGCACCAAAATCTACAGCATTAGCAAGAGGTCTTGAAAACCCATCGCCAGGATTAGCACCAAACGCAACGCCACTGCCACCGGTCAATACTGCAAGTGCTGAAGCGGTTGCTAATAATTTTTTCATTTTTGATTTTTTTTCCATAATTTTTCCTATTATTAATATGGTTAATAACAAATCTGTCTTGGGCAACTATTTGCTCTAGACAAATTCTCTAATGTTTTTTGGCTTGCTTTTAGGGTATGCACACAATACGCGCGCATAAAAACAAGCCAATTACGGGTTGATTATATAGGTTATTGCGCAGAGAATGCAAGCTATTTGCGCATATAACTATGGTGATTATTGGGGAGTGGTATTTATACAACAGTCGTTAACCTTTCTGTGGTAATCGCGCTTGCAGGGGCGCCTCGCCATTCATATGCGTGGATGCCTCGCCCTACTCGTCATTGCGAGCGTAGCGCGGCAATCCATTAGGAGGCGAGGCGCGTGGTACGTTTAAATGGATTGCCGCGCTACGCTCGCAATGACGGGGGTGGTGGGCGTGCTACGCTTGCAATGACGGCTGTTGTGGGCGTGCTTCGCTCGCAATGACGGCTGTTATAGCAACTTCTATACAGCAGCAGCTTTTATTTTGCTTCTAGCGGCGGCGACGCGGGCTATGGGGATGCGGTATGGGGAGCAGGAGATGTATCCAAGCCCAGCGCGGTGGAAAAAATCTATTGAGATCGGGTCACCAGCGTGTTCTCCGCATATTCCCAGCGTCAAAGCCGGGTTTGCTTTTCGGCCTTTTTCAATAGCCATATTAATTAAGCTACCTACCCCAACTTCATCTAAGCGAATGAATGGGTCGTGAGTGAATATTTTTTGGTCTAGATAATCAGGCAAGAACGAACCAACATCATCGCGGGAAATACCGAATGTTGTCTGGGTTAAATCGTTAGAACCGAAGCTGAAATATTCAACATGCTTTGCTATTTCATCTGCAGTGATAGCCGCCCTTGGCAGCTCTATCATGGTTCCAAGTTTAATATTGAATTTCATGGAATATTTTGCTTCCATCTTATTAATAGTTGCAACTACATATTCTTTAATACGCACAAGCTCGCGCACGTCACTAATTAATGGAATCATTAGCTCCAGATTACTGGTGATGTTTTTTTCCGATTGTACAATCTGCATCGCATGTAATATTGCCTCTACTTGCATTATGTAGATTTCTGGATACGAAATGCCCAATCTGCAACCGCGATGGCCAAGCATTGGGTTAAGCTCATGCAGCGCATGAAGGCGATGCTCGATCAAGGAGATAGGGACGTTTAAATTATCGGCCAGGAGTTTTTTGTCCTTCTCTTCTGTCGGTAGGAATTCATGCAGTGGAGGGTCCAGCAATCTGATATTCACAGGCAGACCTTCCATTACTTCAAACAGACCTCTGAAATCTTCTGTCTGCAACGGACGCAGGCGATCTATCGCGCTCATTCTGTGCTCATGATCCTGCGCTATTATCATCTCACGCACTAATGGGATTTTCTCATTATCAAAGAACATATGCTCCGTGCGGCACAGGCCAATACCGACCGCTCCGAATTTAAGTGCAACTCTGGCATCCAGAACGGTTTCAGCATTTGCTCTTACGCCTAAATCTTTCTCCTGATCTGCCCATTCTAATATAGTATCGAACTCCTTGGAGAATTTTGGCTCTACCAGCTTCACATCGCCAATAATAATTTTACCAGTCGCTCCATCAATAGTTATGGTATCGCCTTGCTTGATTGCATGGCCGCTGGAAGTAGTCATCATTTTCTGCCTTTCATTAACAACCAGGCCCTTAACGCCGCACACGCATGGCGTGCCCATGCCCCTTGCAACAACAGCCGCATGCGAGGTCATCCCGCCCCTAGCAGTTAAGATGCCTGCTGAAATATGCATGCCTTGAATATCTTCTGGGCTGGTGTCGTTACGGACTAAAATTACTTTATGATGAGTCACAAGCTCTTCTGCATCATAAGGCGAGAACACTACAATACCAGTGCACGCCCCAGGGGATGCCGGCAAACCAGTAGCTATAACTTCCATTTCAGAGGAATAATCAATAGCTGTATGTAATAGCTGATTCAGGGATTCTGGCTCAATGCGCATAAGCGCATCCTGAACAGAAATCACACCCTCTTTAACCATATCAACAGCGATTTTAATTGCAGATGCTGCAGCGCGTTTTCCGCCTCTTGTTTGTAATATATATAATTTGCCCTCTTCGATAGTAAACTCAATATCCTGCATGTCTTTAAAATGAGATTCTAGCTTTCCGCATACATCAAGTAAATCATCATACATTTGTGGCATTCGTTCTTGCATAGAACGACCATCGCCTACAGATAATATAGGTGACGGGGTTCTAATGCCGGCTACTACATCTTCACCCTGGGCATTAATTAGGAACTCACCGAAAATTTCATTTTTACCGCTTGAAGGGCAGCGAGTAAACACAACACCCGTGGCAGAATCATCGCCTTTATTACCAAACACCATTGACTGCACATTAACTGCCGTGCCTATATCGTCTGCAATATTGTTGATCTTGCGGTATGTAATAGCCCGCGGGGACATCCATGATTTCATAACCGCTTCTATCGCGCATTTAAGCTGAGCAGCAGGGTTAGATTCAAACTCTTTGCCCGTAGCCTTATGGATAATAGCTTTAAAATCAACGATAATTGCTTTTAGCATCTCTGGCGTTAGCTCAGAATCGCGCGTTATATTATTTCTTAACTTCTGATTATCAAAAGCTTCTTCAAATAAATAGCTAGAAATCTCAAGCACCACTGCGCCGTACATCTCTAAGAAGCGGCGATAGCTATCATAAGCAAAGCGTGGGTTGTTCGTTTTTTTGGCAATAGCTTCTGCTGCTGCATCGTTCATGCCTAAATTCAGGATTGTGTCCATCATGCCTGGCATAGAGATTTTAGCACCAGAACGCACAGACACTAATAGCGGGTTAGTATCGCTACCAAATTTCTTGCCCGTTTCTTTCTCAAGCATTTTTATAGAAGCAAGTAGTTCTGTTTCTACAGCGTTACTTAAATGATTGTTTTTAGATTCACATATATGAGTAGACAGAGTAAACCCAGGAGGAATTGACAAGCCAAGCTTGCACATCTGCGCTAAATTAGCACCTTTCCCACCTAAAATATCTTTCATAGAGGAGTCGCCTTCGGCGCCATTGCTACCAAAATAGTAAATCATTTTATTCATGAAGAAATCTCACTAAACAATATATTAAATACGTAACTAAAAGAAGTCTCATATATACAAGATAAATGCCAGCCGTTCAACGAAAAAAAGAGAAGATATGAAAAGAAAAAATATGGAAGATAGATGGTGGCCAGGGACGGGTTCGAACCGCCGACACAAGGATTTTCAGTCCTTTGCTCTACCAACTGAGCTACCTGGCCTCTACAAGAACAAGTTTATAGTGAATAAAAAGGCATTTGTCCATCCTAAAATTACCTATTTTATAAAAAAACAATTTGTATATGTGTATAGAGATAGATTATAATGCCATCTAGGATAAATAAAAAGGATTCACACTAGCATGGCAGAACTATTCGCAATAGACAATATATACAACCTATATAAAGACTATCAATTATTGGCAACAATGCTCATAATGCTGATCGCATTTTATCCACTGCTGTTAATAACAAAAAGAATAATTTCCCCCAGCGTAAGCAAAATCGCCGAGAAAAAAGGAAAATCATACTCAAAAATCCTTGATAAACACCATTTTACAGCACGATTAGTTCATTTATTTATTGCTATATACCTCATGTTCTGGGGCGGTGTTTTTGACACCCTAGTCGGCGACTCTATAGTGCATGTTAAAAACACTATAATTACCTTATACCTAATTTTCTCCATTACCACTGCCCTACTCACCGCTATTAACATAGCTGTTGAGATGTATCAAACCAAGGCGATATCCTCAAGGGTTCCTATAAGTTTGCATGCTCACATTGTAAAAATAATCGTTTCAATATTCTCAATATTATCTGTGTTTTCACATATTATGGGCGTGTCGATTTCGTCACTATTTGCAAGCTTAGGTGCTGCAGCGGCCTTATTGACATTTGTATTCAAAGATACAGTTCTTGGTCTGCTTGCTAGCCTGCAGCTTACTTTCCAGGATATAATCAAAGTAGGTGACTGGGTAACTATGCCTAAATATAATGCCGATGGTAACATTGAAAAAATCACCATCACAGTTGTTGTAATTCGTAATTTCGATAGCACTTTCACCACAGTTCCTACCTCTGCATTCCTAACTACTGGCGTACAAAACTGGCGCGCGATGTTTGAAAAAGGTGGAAGAAGAATCAAGCGTGCTCTTAGCTTAGATATAGATACTGTCAAAATATGTGATCAGAAATTACTAAGCAACTTCAAAAAAATGGGAGCCCTAAAAGACCTGGCCGTAAAAGAATCAGAGCTTTTTGACGCCAAGAATGAAATGACAAACATAGGAATGTTCAGACGCTATATTGACCAATATCTAGCGCAGCATAAAAAGATCCATCAAGAAGGGTTCACTTTCCTAGTTCGTCAATTAGCACCTACTGAAACTGGTGTCCCTATTGAGCTTTACGTGTTTACTAACGATACAAACTGGGTGAATTACGAAGGGATACAAGGCGATATTTTTGACCATTTATTAGGCATATTGCCACAGTTTGAACTCAAAGCTTTTCAAACCATAATTCGCACTAAATAAAATTATGACCAAAAAAATAAAACCGCTAATTTTGAGCGTTGCAGGAACTGTTTTATCCGAGCAAGAGATAGAGCTATTTAAACAATATGAAGCTGTTGGATTTATATTGTTTTCCCGAAATATCGAAACGCGCAATCAAACAATAGCCCTTACTAAAGCCTTAAAGGGTTTGTACCCAGACCGCAGAGTGCCTATTTTTATCGACCAAGAAGGCGGAAGAGTTGCTAGAATCAAGCCTCCTATAACTAAAAAATTATACCCAGCAGCAGAGCATTTTTCAACTCTTTATGACGAGAACAAAAACAAAGCCAAGCACGAGCTTAAGAACAACTATATAGAACTAATGTCTGAGCTAAAAGAGCTTGGGATAGACTCCCCTTGCGCGCCTGTGTGCGACATACATTATAAACATGCAGATGCAATAATTGGGGACCGCAGCTTTGGCAACAATCCAGACAAAGTAATCGATCTATGCAAAGAAGTTATTAGCGGCATTCATCAAGCATCAGGCCTGCCGTTTATCAAGCATATCCCAGGCCACGGAAGAGCCAAAGTAGATAGCCATTTTGAACTGCCAATAGTAGATGAACCCCTAGCTTCCCTAGAAAACACAGATTTCAAAGTCTTCAAAGAATTGGCAAACGAAAAAGCATGGGCAATGACGGCGCATATCATATATAGCGCGATTGACCCGCGCCTTCCTGCCACCATCTCACCAGATGTAATTTCATATATCCGAAACAATATTGGCTTCACAGGGAAGTTAATCTCAGACGATATATGTATGTATGCCCTACATGGTAAAATCGGCGAGAAAAACGCGGTTCTAAAGCGCGTAATCAATATGGCCAAAAAAGAACAGAACTGGAAAGATGAGTACGCAGAGCGCTTGCAGAATTTATTCAATATAGATTCTCATGACGTAGGTAATTCCATAATTATTGAGATATGCGAAAATAAATTATTAGAAATAAAACCAGAATTCCTTGAAAGCCTGGCAAAAATAACTAAAATGACCCTAAGAGCTGGCTGCGACATAATATTACATTGCAGCGGTGACATAGAAGAAATGCGCACGATATGCGATGCGCTTTAAAATAACAATTAAATCTACGGAGAAAGAATATGACATATTGCGACCACTCAAACCAAGAAGAATACCCGTTCAAACTACCAGAGCTTCCTTTTGCAAAAGATTCATTTAGTCCGCATTTTTCAGCAGAAACATTTGAATATCACCATGAAAAGCACCATAATGCTTATGTAACTAACCTAAATAAGCTGCTAGACGACAATAAAGAAATGACAGATATGGACCTTGAAGACCTTATTATTGCATCTAGCACATCAAGCCCCGCTATTTTTAACAATGCTGCGCAAATATGGAATCATTCATTCTTCTGGTACTCAATCAAACCAAATGGTGGCGGAAAGCCTTCTGGGAATATTGCAGACCAAATCGACAAGGATTTTGGTTCTTACAAAGCCTTTGCAGAGCAATTCAAACAAGCAGCCCTAACGCAGTTTGGCAGCGGCTGGGCATGGCTGGTTTATCATGAAAACAAGCTAGAAATAGTTAAAACAGCGAATGCAGAAACTCCTATAACAAAAGGAATGCAACCAATAATCGCCTGCGATGTATGGGAGCACGCATATTACATAGACTACCGCAATAAGCGTCCAGACTATGTGTCTACTTTCCTAGACCACATGATAAACTGGGATTTTGCTGAGATGCATTTAAACAGAATTAAGCAATAGACTTAAACAAATTTACTACCAAAGCATCGTGCGCGCGCCTCTATATTGTGCCGCGCACGAGCCTTTACATTACAGTGTTTTTACTGATATCCACCCATCAAGCGCATCAAGCGCTCTTTCTGCAAGCGCGGTATAGCGCTCCTTTTTTGCTCTGATTCTTTTCTCAAGCGGCGGCACTAAGCCAAAATTGATATTCATTGGCTGGAATGTAGAAGATTCTGCGCCATATGTTAAGTGAGAAAGCAAACTGCCTATTGCTGTATCTTTCGGCGGGATATCTGCTTCACTACCCATTATCTCATCTGATGCAAACACACCAGCAAGAAGCCCCATCGCGGCGCTTTCAACATAACCTTCAACGCCAGTAATTTGACCTGCGAACTTAATATTAGGTTGGTTTTTTAATTCAAGCCTAGAACCCAGCAATTTAGGGCTATTGATAAATGTATTACGGTGCAAACCACCAAGCCTTGCAAACTCAGCATTAGCTAAGCCAGGAATCGAGGAAAAAATCTCTTTTTGTGCTCCGTATTTCAGCTTAGTCTGAAAACCAACCATGTTATATAGAGTGCCAAGCTTGTTGTCCTGACGCAATTGCAGAACCGCATAAGCCTTTTCCTCTGGCTTATGAACGTTTGTAAGCCCTACTGGCTTCATTGGTCCAAAGCGAAGAGTTTCCACGCCGCGCTCAGCCATAATTTCAATTGGCAAACAGCCGTTAAAGTAAGGAGTATTTTTTTCCCATTCTTTGAACTCTGTTTTTTCGCCTTCTAGCAATGCTTCAATAAATTTGTAATATTGCTCTTTGTTCATAGGGCAATTAATATAATCCTTACCATCACCATCTGGCCCTACTTTATCGTATCTGGACTGGAACCATGCAATATCAAAATCGATTGAGTCTTTGTAAATTATAGGGGCGATTGCATCAAAAAAGGCTAGCTCATCTTCGCCAGTTACTTCCATTATCTTTTTGCTAAGCGCATCAGAAGTAAGCGGACCAGTGGCTATTATCCATTTACCATCCTTTGGCAAATCGCTAACTTCTTCGCGCAAGATATTGATATTCTTGTGATTTTCTAGCTCGCTAGTAACCATGTCAGCAAACAAATCCCTATCCATAGCTAGCGCAGAACCAGCAGGCACTTTGGTGCTATCTGCGGCTCTTATGATAAGCGAATCAAGACGGCGCATTTCCTCATGCAATAGCCCTATCGCACTTGCTCCGTCATCATTTCTAAAGGAATTAGAGCATACAAGCTCAGCTAATTTGTCTGTGCTATGCGCAGCAGTTGTACGGTCTTTGGTACGCATTTCGTATAAATTTACTTCTATGCCACGGTTTGCAGCTTGCCAAGCAGCTTCTGCGCCAGCAAGGCCGCCGCCTACTATGTTTAATTTTATCATGCTCTATAAAGTTTTAAAGTTCTAAAAAGATGCACATAGTAAACCAATAAACCAAATAACACAAAACAAATTGCAGCTAAAAATCCGTTATCACCCAAAGTGACTTCCACTTTTTCAATCGTAATATATCCACAATAAAATCCAAACGAACCCATCATGGCATATATAGCAAGCGCAATAAACAGGTTTATACCACTGAACTTCTCGGCTAATAACATTAAACTGCAAGCAACTAAAGTGTATGCAAGCACTCCAAGCGAGAATAAAAACACATCATCTACTGCATCATACTGCCCCCATATAGGTAATATTGTAAATAAAACAATCATCAAAGTAATAGTGTAAAGACTAATCTTATGCTTATTAAGCCTGGAAATATATGTTGGCGTAATTATTAATGCTATACCCACAGAAGCTAGCATCATGTGACCATGAAACTCCTCCCCCAAAACTGGAAAAGATTGTGCTAAAGCATACAACTCATAACCATTCATTATAACCATAGCCGAATAGAACACCACAAATGCAACAAGTGCTTCAAGATGAATATGACGCATTACACCGAAGAATCGATATTCCTTGATGCCAAAATCTTTTGTATAAACATCATGCTTCATGATTGTACGAATAAAAACAGCTATAGGAATAATATTAAGCATGATTAATCTGCCAGGTGTAATATCCAGGCCAATATCGAAATCTATATGCTCAAACACCTCAACAACTATCATATAGGCAAGTAGAATCGAGCAAGAATACAAAGAAAGAGAATAATTGTCATCCAGCTTCTTTTCTGATAAAAAATACCCTAACATCAGCATCATAACAGTTAAAGAGCTTGAAGAATAAACAACAAAGTAAAACAAAAACACTTTAGTTGGTACATATAAAAATATAATGCTAAGTACGCTAATAAAATGCAACAAAAGAGCTGCTATAATAAGCTGCAACATACTAAAAAACCTAATAAGCACAAGCAAAGCAACGCTGGAAGCTATATACCCTATTATCATCAGAAATTCTATATTATCACGCTCGGTAAAACTTATATTAGAGGCTTCAATATGCTCTTCAATCGCTAAGCCATTAATAAAAACCATAAGAAAAAACGCAAATGAGCATAAAACATAAGGAAAAAAGGCTGATATAGTATTTTTCTGCGACATAAAATTAGTATTCCCCTTGGTTATTAAATAGTATTTGCTAAACCCCGCTAGTTGGTATATACCTTTCTATGTAGTATAGGCGACCAAACTAGTAAGTTTTTAAAGCGACTTATAAATGATAACATAAGCGCAAGATGATTATACAAACAAATAAAGCAATTCACAGTTACGCACTACCGCAATTGCTAACTTGCTGATGCATGTTTACCCGCCTTTGACTAAATATTTGAATAGATTTTATGAGTACATATGAAAAAGAAGATAATAATCGATGCGCACTTCCCCACGGAAACTAGGGTTGTACTGCTAGATAAAAATAATAACATTGAAAATATAGAGTTTAGCTCTAGTAACAAAAAACAAATCAAAAGCAACATCTACTTAGCAAAAATAACAAGAGTAGAACCTTCGCTTCAAGCTGCTTTTGTAGATTACGGCGAAGAAAAGAGCGGATTCCTGCCATTTAGCGAAATCCACTCAGACTACTACCACCTTCCATCCAAACAAAATAATACAACTTTCGTTGGTGACAAAATCAACTCACCAGAGATCACTTCGGACGATTTAGCTGAGAAGCAAAAGAATCATGATTTTCATAAGCTTGTAGAAAATGATGAAATAGATATTGCAGCCATAGAAAAAATGGTCAATGACAAAACGCAATCTAACATCAATATCGAAGCCGAAGAAGATGAAGTAGATACATTCTCTAAGCCTTCAAACAATTCTACAAAACACTATAAAATTCAGGAAGTGATCAAAAAAGGTCAGATTCTATTAGTGCAAGCAACAAAAGAAGAGCGCGGAAACAAAGGCGCGGCCCTTACAACACATATATCACTAGCTGGTAAATATTGCGTCTTAATGCCAAACAAACCATCGCAAAATGGGATCTCTAGAAAGATTTCTAACGGTGACGAGCGCAGAAGGCTGAAGAAAATCATCAATGATTTAGCTGCTAATGAAGGCAACAAAAAATCAAGCGTTATTGCAAGAACAGCTGGCGCGGGACATACCACGCTTGAGATCAAAAGAGATTATGATTATTTAGCTAAGCTTTGGAACAAAATCCGTGAGGCTACACTAAAGTCAAAAGCCCCATGCTTCATTCATCAAGAAGATGGCATAGTGCTAAAAACCATTCGTGATATGTTTGACAATAGCGTTAAGGAAATCTTCGTTCAAGGCCCTGCTGCATATAATGATTGTATCAAATTTGTAAATGACTTGCTGCCTGGACAATCAAAATTCGTCAAAGAATATAGAAGCAAAACACCTATATTTACAAAATTTGCTATTGAAGACCAGCTTATCAAGCTATACCAGCCGATAGTTCATCTGCCATCTGGTGGTTACATAGTTATCAACCCTACGGAAGCGTTGATCTCAATAGATGTAAACTCTGGCAAGGCAACAAGCGAGCGTAACATTGAAGAGATGGCTCTAAAGACTAACCTAGAAGCAGCTAAAGAAGTAGCGCGCCAGGCACGCCTGCGCGATCTTTCTGGCCTGTTGGTGATTGACTTTATTGACCTTTCAGAATCCAAGAACCGTAAAATAGTAGAGCGCTCTTTGTGGGAGTATTTCAGCAAGGATAAAGCAAGAATCCAAACATCAGCCATCAGCACATTTGGCTTACTTGAAATGTCTCGCCAAAGGTTGCGCCCATCATTCTTAGAGATGAACTCAAACATGTGTAACCATTGTAGCGGCAAAGGCGTAGTACGCGCAGACGAGTCTAACGCAATGTTGATTTTAAGAACTATCGAAAACGAAATCCACAATGGCCGCTTCACTGCAGTAAATGTATATGGCATGGCTTCTTCTATTGTGCATTTATTGAATGAAAAACGCTCCGAGATTTCTTTCATCGAGCAAAAATATTCAATCAAGCTAAATTTCTTCATAGACAAAGAAGCAACTTCAGACAGCTACTCTATAGAAAAAATAAGAGCATCGAATAGAAATAATGAGCCGCAAATTAAAGGCCCAGCCCTGCAGGACACTTCTGAAATATACAAACAAGCTGCATCCGCCCCTGCACAGCAAAACAACAATCGTAATAAAAGAAAAATCGAAAAGCAGCAGCCGCCGCAGAAGCCTAGAAACACAGAAGAAGCTGTAAAAGATAATAAAAACGATTCTAAGCCAGAGCCGAGAAAGGAAGCTCCTCAAAAACGAGAAGAGACTCCCGTAGAGACTAAAAGCGATGCTACTGAAGCTACCCCTAAAGAACAAGAGCAAGCAAAGCCAGCGCGCAAAAAAAGAATCTCTAAAAAGCCACCTACAAGAAGGGCTCCAAGAAAAAGACCAGAAGAAAAATCAGACACACCATCTGACGACAAAAAATCTGATGACAATAGTACACCTAAAAACGACAAACAAGATTAAGCCATGATGATTTTGAGCAAAAGAATTACAGTTACTATCAAACAATTACTACTGATTTTTCTTTTGCTCACAATTAGCGCATGTAGCTTTCAGCCAATTTACAGCTCTAATAATCATACCTACAAAGAATTATCTGATATAGAAATTGAATCGGTTTCTTCCTCTGTAGAAGGCGCAGATTACTATAATCATTTAGCGAACTTGCTTCCGCCTGGAAAGAGCTCAAAATATCTATTATCTACCAGCATTTCTTTTGTTCAAAGCTTTAGTGTTCTCCAGCAAAACTCTGATATCCTGCGCGAAACATCAACAATCGCTGTGCACTATACTCTAACTGAGAAAGAAACAGGCAAAATCATAAGTTCTGATCATTTCTCTCGCATGGCCTCTTTTAGCAGCGGCTTCTCGCCATATAGCAACAGCGTCAAGCAACAAGACGAGCAGAGGAATTTAGCCATCATGGCCGCTGAAGAAGTCAGAAACCGTATAATGCTAGCCATAGAGAGCAAAAAACAATGAGATTTTATAGTTCTGGCCTAAATGATTTGCTGCGCAAGATTGAGAATGGCAAGATCAGCAAAATACTTATCCATGGTAGCAATCAAGGGTTTGCATCTACTGCAATCGAGCAAATCATCAAGAAAATGAACCTGATGGTTTCCACCTTCACCGCTAAAGAAATCAGCGCAAACAAACTACGAACCATAGCTAACAACCAAAATTTCTTTGGCCAAAAAGAACTTATTAAAATAACCGGTTCAAGCGCTGCACTAAATAAGGAAATGAAGGAGATGCTAATAAACGAGCAGTTCCATAATATAATTTGCTTCACCCATACAGACGCCCTGCCCCCTAGCGGAATACGCAAGTTTTTTGAGGACCAAACAGATCTAGCCTCACTTGGTTGCTATTACGATAATGAAAATACTATAGCTAAAATCATTCTGCAGCAATGTGCTAAGAACAAAAAAACTATCGAAGAAGACGCGTTATTTTATCTAAAGTCCCACCTAAAAGGTGATCATCAGATAATTAAATCTGAGCTAAATAAACTATTTTGCTACACTCACGACCAAGACATAATTACCAAAGACAACATCCTAGCCACCTTAAGCCAAGACCTGCTAGCAAGCGGCGATGAGATGTGCATTTACTTTGCAAAAAAGGAGCCTAAAAAATTCATCCAAGAAGTAGCAAAGCTAAAGGAGCAAAGCAAGAACGAAGTATTAATGATACGCGCTCTTATCAGATACTACCTAAACATTTACCAAGTATCCCTGCGCGTTGAGGACGGCGACAACACCGACAGAGCCACAAAAACCCTATACCCTCCAATTTTCTTCAAATACGTGGACGACTTCAAACAAGTACTCCGCAAAACCAGCGCCTCAGACGCCATAAACTGCATAAAACACCTACAACAAGCCGAAATAAACTACAAAACAAACCCCAAAGCATTCGACATGTTCGAGGTTTATGTTGCGGTTCATGAGTCTTTTTCCTGCGCTACTTAAGATAACCAGCTCAAGTTAAGATATATCGTTATTATAATCGATAGCTACATACCCCTCCCAGAAACACCCTTTCCCGCTATCACCCTCCACAACATATCCATTTACTAACCTTCTCTGGCAACTCCATCACCGAAAACCCCATACTCCCCTTCCATACAAACCCAAACTCGCTAAATTAACATAAATTAACCTAATTATTGACTAGTATTAATATTTATGTTAATATATAACTATATGCATAAATTAAAGAGAGGTAAGTTATGGAAAAGTTAAAAATACTAAGCTTGTTCGGAAAGGAAATTAATGTTTTTGGTGAACAAGATGAGAATTTAACTATTGTAGGAAATGGCGCCAAAAGAATTAGGAAAAAAAAATATACCAAAAAGTAAATTTGATGTTGCACTGATAGAAGCGCATGGAAACTCGTCTAACAGAAATGAATATGATGCAGATGGTGTATCAAAAGAAACTGCTACAATAAATTTAATAAAAGGCATAAAATCAACAATTGATAATTGTAAATACTTGATAGATAACGCTGGAGTTAAGCATATAACAATTCTTAGTTGTCATAATGGCGCGTTAATTCATGATATTAAGAGAGAGCTGCAGGAGTTACCAGATGGCATGTCTTTTACCATCCTTTCTAGCTCTAAATATACCACAAAAGCACTGCCAGCTTTAAAGAGTTTATACCGAGAATATCTCGAACGCGGCAATGACATCAATCATGAAAAAGCGTTTGGCGAATTAGTTACAGAAAACCCCGACACAATGATCCATATTAAAATCACAAAGGATCTAAAATCAGGTGAAAATAAAATGTTTGCTGTAAAAGCAATATCTCCTAAGAGGATAGAAGACCTGGAAAGCCCCGAAAGCGTTCAAAAGTATTTTGGTACATTTTCTAAAAACATTGAAAAAGCACCAAATGCTAAGAAAGTTGCTCCCAATAAATCTCTGGACTCTAACTTAGTTATTATGGCTGGCGACGATAAGGATGTTGCTTTTAAAGAATTCTTTTCAAACATTAGAGAATCTACACTGCTTCACGCTAATGCAAAAAGGTTTAACCTAGATCTTTATATAGAAGAAGCATTTTTAATAGCTGCAGGCAGAGGAAAAATAGAGCTAGTAGAAAAATACCTCAAGAATCTTGATCTTGGCGGAATGACGCTTGAGAAATCTCTTAATAACGCATGTGAGCTCCCAGAAAGCCTTAACAGAAACAAGCTAATTGATTTATTGTTTGACTACTTGAATCCAGATATATCGGAACAAGGACATTCTACTGGTATTAATCAATTAATGACCACATACGATGAATCAGATGACTTTACTCAGAAAAATGGTCTTATTACACAAATCGAACTACACATGAAGCATGGCGCAAGTTTGAACGCAGCAGACAAAGATGGCAAACTACCAATAAACCAACTAAAGTTATGTAGCGACATAAAGTTGATTAATGCTCTAAACAAGAAAAATATTATTGATGCAGAGCAATATAAAACTGAAGTTGATTACTTATTGTTTAACAACATTAAACAACTAAGAAATAACATTGATAAAAAAGCTGATGATCCTTCAGGAAGATCAAAGCTAGTAGAGACGATTAAACAGATTATAAAAAGCGGATACGACCCAAAAGAAATGTCAGTATTTAAAATTTCAGCATTTGATGCAATCAAAATTACTAAATTAACAGGATTGGTTAGGTTATTTAAAGATTGTGGAAAGATTAGTGCTAAGGAAGCCGACGAAGCTATTCTTGAAATGAAAAGTTCTATCAGAGAGGGTGATGCACTAGCCTGTATTATTAGAGGCAAAGGTAATGTAGAAAAAGCTTTAAAGGAGCTGGAAGCTTTTGAGTATCCAAATGCACAAAAGATGCTAATTAATGCAGCAAAAAATGCTTTTGATATAATCAATAATAGCGATCTTCATATGCTTGTAGATTTGAACATTGCTGATTTTGCTTCCATGCAAGAAGTAGGCGGCGAGGATTTTCTAAGCGGGTTAGTTGGTGATGCTTTTGATAATTTTGAATTTTAATATATAAGGAGATTGTTGTATTAAACTTGAATAGAACTAAATCTATATAAGTTTAATACAAAAATCCTCAATATAATTCTTGACTATTATGCCCATATTACCTATGATACTCACCTAGCCAGAGAAAATTTAGGTTAGGTATAAACATGACGAGAATTTCGGAAAATAATACACAAACAGTTGAAATTTCTGATTCTACTACTTCTACTCCTATTGAACAATCCTCCACTTCAAAATACAAAAGATTCACAGATTATGTTTGGCCGATAGAGCGCGCTGAATTATCCAAATTTTTATTCATTACATTATTGATGTTTTGTATCTTAGGGATTCAGAACCTAATCCGCGCCATGAAAGACAGCGTGATTAACACAATGATTGGTACTGAGACCATTTCTTTCCTAAAGTTCTGGGGCGTGCTGCCTGCTGCGTTTTTAATTACTATAATATACGTAAAACTAGTCAGCGTTATGAAGGGCGAGAATATATTCTACCTTATAATGTCCAGCTTTATTGGATTCTTTTTCTTATTCGCTTTTTACCTATTTCCAAACTACGAAATGCTTCATCTGAACCCAGAAACGGCAAATGCACTGGTTGCAAGCTACCCCAATTTCAAATGGTTCATCTTGCTGCTTTCTAACTGGAGTTTCTCTTTATTTTATATAATCGCAGAACTATGGCCAAGCGCTATATTTGCTCTGCTTTTTTGGCAGTTTGTAAACAAAGTTACTACGATAGATCAATCTAAAAGATTTTATCCGCTATTTGGCTTATTTGGTCAGACTGGTCTGTTCTTATCTGGTAGCTTTTTAGAAAGCATAGAATCAATCAACGAATATTTTACAAACGCCTTCTCCCTAACAGGCGGCCAAAGCGTTGTATCCATCCAAATAGTCATAACAATAGTAACTATACTGGGCTTTATAGGGCTCATTACTTTTTGGGTACTAAATAATAAAATTCTAGATATAGCAACTACAGAAAACCTTCAATTTAAAGTCAAGAAAAACGAAATGACTATGAAAGAGAGCTTCAAAATGATCGCAGAATCTCGCTATATTAGGCTTATAGCTATCTTGCTATTTTGCTACGGCGTGGCTATCAATTTGGTTGAAGGCCCTTGGAAATCAGAAGCATCAAAAATTTATACAACCACTACAGAATTCACGGCATTTATTGGATCTTACCTGAAATATACTGGAATCCTGACTATTGTATTTGTATTGCTTGGCTCTAACATAGTTAGAAAATTAGGCTGGAAGGCTGCGGCTATCATCACTCCGTTCATGGTGTTAATTACTGGCCTTATGTTCTTTATGGTTACGAATTTTGATCCTATCGCGACTCTCATGATGCTATCATTTTCGTTTACGGACCCTCTGATGCTGGCGATTGTGATTGGTGCCATTCAGAACATTTTGAGCAAATCTAGTAAATATACTTTGTTTGATTCTACAAAAGAAATGTCCTATGTGCCGCTGGACGACAACCTGAAAACAAAAGGTAAAGCCGCTGCAGATATGATTGGGACAAAGCTTGGCAAGTCAGCCAGTGCATTGTTACAGTCAATGATTTTTGTGATTATACCAACAGCGACCTACAATTCGATTTCACCCTTCCTAATGGTGATATTTATTGGAATATGTATTGTTTGGATATGGGCAGTTTCTCAGCTAAGCACTGAATATCAAGCTGAGTGTAAGAACAAAGGCGAAGAGAACATATATTAATGGTGGATCAATTGCCTGTTCTATATAGCTTCCGCCGTTGCCCATACGCGATGCGAGCTAGAGTGGCATTGAATTATTCTAAGATAAAATGCATCCTGCGTGAGGTTTCGCTTAGGAACAAGCCTGAGTCTATGTTGGAGATTTCTCCCAAAGGAACCGTACCAGTACTACAACTTACAGACGGAACCATAATTGACGAGAGCTTAGATATAATCCACTATTCATTAGCGCAGCATGATCCAGATGGAATCAATCAAATATCTGATACTACTAGGAACCAAGTAAATCATCTAATCACCAGAAACGATACAGAATTTACCAAACTGCTAAATGCATATAAATATTTCGAGAAGCACCCAGAAAAAACCCAAGGCGAATATAGATCTCAAATAGAAAAAGAGTTCTTAGAAAATTACGAACAAATGCTAGATGGTAAAGATTTTCTACTGCAATCAAAATCCACAGCAGACATAGCCATATTACCCTTCATGCGCCAATTCGCACATGTTGACAAGGATTGGTTCTTCAACAGCAAATATAAAAACATAATTCTCTACTTAAACGCGTTTCTACAAAGCAAAGATTTCGAAGAAGTAATAATGGCAAAACACAGCCCGTGGGTATTGGATGATGCGGTTGTGTTGTTGTAAGGTGTATTGCAAGTCCACTACCTATGTATAAAGATATAGTTTAATCATCATAAGCCCCACCACCCGCGCCGTCATAGCGAGCGGAGCGCGGCTATCCATTCGAGCGCGCCACCGCCCCCGCCACTCCATGGATTGCCGCGCTTCGCTCGCAATGACGGGGGTGGGGTCTGCGCCGCACTCCGCTCGCAATTATTTGAGTTTTTCTTATAAACATAAGTTGATGACGGAATGGTTGTAGACGCTGCTTCGCTGCAGTGACGGGAGCTAGCTATTTCGGGTCAACAATCCAAGATTATAACGCACCATCCATAGCATTAGCGCGTTTGCGGGCAGATGAGGTTGGGATTCCGATGGCTTCGCGGTATTTTGCTACTGTTCTTCTGGCTATGCTGATATTGAACTTTGAAAGCTGCTCTGCTATATCGTCGTCAGACAGTACCTCGCCTGGCTCTTCGCTCAGGATAATTTGTTTGATGATCTCTTTTGCCTTTGTGCTAGAAATATTATCACCCGAATGTCTGGATGTTCCAAGGCTTGATGAGAAGAAATATTTCAGTTCGAATATTCCCGTCGGAGTGGCAATATATTTATTAGAAGTAGAACGGCTTATTGTGCTTTCGTTAAAGCCAGTTGATACCGCTATTGTATTTAACGTCATAGGCTTAAGGTACATAACGCCCCTTGTAAAGAAGTCCACCTGCTCTTCAACAATTGCTGTTGCTACTTTCAAGATAGTGCTACTGCGCTGCGCTATGCTTTTTACTACAATATTGGCTGAGTCTATCTCTTGTTTTATAAACTCCTTTTCGTCCTTTCCGCTCACGCTATCTTTAATGCGCACAAAATACTCTTCATTAACGCGAAGACGTGGCATAGAGTCTGGGTTAGTTTCAAGCTTTGCATTGCCCTCCTCTGTAAATGTAAGAATAACATCGGGGATTTTATAGCGCGTGGGCTCAACATAAAAGCCATTAGTTGGCTTTGGATTAAGTAATTTGATCTGCTTAACCAAATTTCCAATATTACCAATATTTACATTACATAATCTAGATAGTTTCTTTAAATTACCAGAAGCTATCAAGTCAATATTTTGTGCCATTGTTAGCAGGGCTGGATCAGGATTCTCTTGATCATGCAGCTGAATAAGCAAACATTCACGCAGGTTACGAGCAAACACACCAATAGGATCAAATGTCTGCAGAGTTTTTAGTACGCTAATTACTAATTTCTCATCACAGCGCAACACAACAGCCGCTTCATTAAGTGTAACATTTAAATAGCCACTACTAAGCAATGAGTCTAACAAGAAAAAGGCGATCATTTTTTCTTTATGATCGTCAAATGCAATATTAATTTGTTCTGTGATATGTTCTTTTAAAGATTTTTCACTAGCAATATTTGCCAAATAATCCTGGCTAGAATAGCCGCCAGTATTCGCGGGTCCAGTTGAAGTATATGAATTTACAAGCTTTTCCTTTAGCGCTGCGGCTTCCTTTCCAGACTCCAGAGTTACGCTGCTATCTTCTATAAATGGGTTTTTATCAAGCTCCTGCGCGGCAAATTCAGCGAGTTCCATATTCGACATTTGCAATATCGAAATACTTTGATGCATGTTCGTAGTCATGGTCAAAGATTGTTTCTGATGAAAAGACTGGACCTGTTTTGTCATTATTCCTGGATTATAGTAAAATTTTCTTTATTATACCCCTACTAAACAATTATTGTACCAAATACGTAATATGACACCAATTTTTTATATAAAAAACGGAAACCTTAGTTTTGCTGACAAAATAGTCCTCTCTGAATTGGAGCTATACGTATCTCCAGGAGACAGGATATGCCTGGTTGGCAGGAATGGTTGCGGCAAATCTAGCCTGATGAAAATCATTGATGGCGAGTATGAAATAGATAGTGGAAAATTATTCCAAGACCCGGGAATTAACGTTGGTTATTTAAAGCAAGATTTAAAAACCATTCCAAATGGATCAATATATGATTTTATTCTCTCTGGTTTCAAAGACCAAGAAGCCAATAAATATAGCGCAGATATAATCCTAAGCCAGCTTGGCATTGATGGAAACACAGAGATGAAGCATTGCTCTGGCGGCCAGGTGCGCAGAGCTTGCCTTGCCAAAGCATTAGTTAACAAGCCAGAAATCTTGCTTTTAGATGAGCCCACAAACCATCTAGACATTGAAGCAATCGAGTGGTTAGAGGGGTTTGTGAAAAGTTACCCTGGCGCTGTGATATGCATTAGTCACGATCGTAAATTTCAGGAAAACATCACCAACAGGGTCTGGTGGATTGATCGCGGTAATATGCGCAAATCCAGCAAGGGCTTTAAATATTACGACGAATGGCGCGAAGAGATCATAGCCGATGAAGAAGCTACCTTGCGCAAAATGAACCGTAAGCTTGAGGCCGAGAAGAGCTGGCTAAATGGCGGCGTTACAGGAAGACGCAAGCGCAATCAGAAAAGACTAAATAATCTACACAGGCTGCGTGACTCACTAAGGGAGCACGAGTCGCATTTAAGGCACGCAAAATCTAAGCTGCAAATTGAGCTTGCTCAGGAAATGAAGAAAACCAAATTCATCATTGAAGCAGAAAATATTTCATACAATTTCCCAGGCAAACGATTATTTAACGACTTCACCTTCAAAGTCAAGAAAGGTGAGAAGATAGGAGTGATCGGCCCTAATGGCGTTGGTAAATCCACCCTGATTCGCCTGCTTACAAAAGAACTAGAGGCGCAATCTGGGAAAGTAAAGCATGGCACAAATATAGATATCACCTATTTTGACCAGCATAGAACAGAATTAAACCTGGAACATAGCTTAAAAAAGACCCTATGCCCTGGAGGCGGGGATCAAATATTCATGCAAGGCAACTATGTGCATGTGGCCACTTACTTGAAGAGCTTTTTGTTTGACCCTAAAATGCTCAATGATAAGGTCTCTACCCTCTCTGGCGGCGAAGCAAACAGGCTATTACTAGCCAAAGCCCTTATCAACCCAGGCAATTTGTTTATTCTAGATGAACCAACGAACGATCTAGACATGGACTCTCTAGAAATGTTGCTAGAAATATTATCAAGCTACAAAGGTACTCTGATAGTTGTAAGCCATGATCGTGACTTCCTAGAGCGCTTAGTAACAAGAACCTTAGTATTTGCAGAAGATAAAATTATCGACCTGTATGGCGGCTATGAGGATTATCTGAAATACTATAAAAAAGAACCAACAGATACTAAGGCAACAAAAAAGAAGACCGCGCAAAAAGAAGTAGCCAAGGTGGTAGCCCCACAAAAACTAACCTATAAATATGCCAGGTTACTTGAGGTGCTACCGTTAGAAATAGAAAAACTAGAAAACAGAATCTCTGAGATAGAAACAGAACTATCCGCGCCAGAGCTTTATAGCAAAAAACCCGAGAAGTTCCATAGCTTATCTGAAGAATTGCAAAAATCTAAAGATCTACTAGAGCAGAAATTAGACCAATGGATAGAAGTAGAAACCATGCAAGATGAAATGGACGGAAAATAAAGGTATTTCAACCCGAGCTCAGGTGTAATAGAGTTACTGACATTGTTGATGACGGCGTATTGATTACCCTCCCCGCTATAATGGCGCGCGCGGGGATAACCAAAAAACCTATCTAACTTCAGACTCTACCTTTATAGGGTCTGCGTCTTTGACTTGTAATATCATCTCAAATTTATCGCCTGGTTTTATATGACGTCTCAGGTCAAACAGCATTATGTGAATACCACCTGGCTTTAGCTCTATTTGGCTTTCTGCAGGAACTACTATGTTGTCTATAGAAACCATTCTGCTTATTCCTTTTTCATCCACAAAGCTTTTATGAAGCTCAACATTATTGGCAACGGATGTTGCGAATGCAGACACTATTGTTATCTGTTTTTTTGTAGGATTATTGATTTTCATATAGGCAGCAGAGTTATTATTTGGTGCTATAGATTGTCTTGCCCAAACACCCGTGATTTCTAACGCAGTTTTTTCTTCTTCATTAGCAGTAGCATCTTCAAGCATTTCTTCCTTAGGCGCCTCTTCCTTAGGTACTTCTGCAGCATTTGCAAGCGGAGTTAAAAACAAAGCAGCACTAAGTGCCATTATGGATATGATATTCTTTTGCATGATCTAACTCTCTTATATTTAATTTGCGCTTATACTATAACAAACAAAAAGAACGCACACAATGCCTTACACATTTATAATGACCAAAACGCATCTTTAATTCTTATTCCTTGCAACCAAAGCCTCTTCTAGCTCTTTAGTATCCGCTTCTTTCTTCGGTGAAAACACTAAGTCTGTGGCATTTACTGTCATCTTTGAAGGGGAGTAGTCCGTTACACTTCTGCCGTATTTAGGCTTTGCTAGGTAAAACGAGAATATAGTAGACGATCTCACAGTAAAGTCATATATGTTAAACTTCGCAGCACCAGAGCCAGCTGTGTATTTAGTTTTAAATGCTATTGAAGGAAGGTCGAATATTCCTTTTGACAAGCGCACTTCTGTTTTTAGGTCAGAAATCTTCGTCTCACCAGTTAGCATTGCCTTTTTAACATCATCTTTAAAGCCTTGAGTATTATAATTAGAAACGCCTATTTTTTGTACAAACTCATCTATAGAAAAATTTCCAAGAGTGATATTCTTCATCACTAGATTAGACTTGGTATATAAATTATATAGCTGTTCATCAAGTTTTTCGCCATTTGTAGTTAGCATACCACTAGCACTCAAGAACCCACCTATATTAAGCATTTTAGGAGGAAGCAGCTTGGCTATTTTAGCAATACTAGCTGAATTCAGAGCATATACGAAATTCATAGTATATGGCTTTAGCAAAATGCTGCCAGAAGATTGCAACCTACCACCAAGCAAATTAGCATCAAACTGCTTGATATCTAATAGGTTCTTATGATTATTCGCTACGAACCTCAAACGCTCTAGCTGGAAATTATCCTGATATAAACGTCTTATTGAGAATCTCATTTTAGCATCTATCTTACTCAAATCCCAATTATCCATTATGTTTGTACGAAGGCGCATTAAGCCAGGTGCAGAAATATAACCAAATTTGAGTGAACCATTATGAATAGTCCAATCTATAGAAGGCCTTATACCCTCTGCGCGTAGTACAATACTAGTATCCAGCCAATCCTTACCATCCTTTATAAATAACTGCTCTACAGCAACCTTGCCAGGGGCTAAACTAAGCACGAAACTTACCTTTTCGTATAATTTTTTATTAACAATTAATCGATCAAAGCTTATATCGTAATTACCAATCGAATTGATTTGTCTTATAGGCGCAAACTTCCCTAAATAATCATCTTTTTTTGTACCTTCTAACAGGCTTGCTGCATACTCAAACGCTTGCGGTAATATTGGGAATTCTTTTGTATCTACGTCAATAGAACTAAAGTGTAAATCCGCATTTGTACGCGGTGAATTACCAATGAATTTTGTAGAAATACTACCAGTAAGATCCGCGATATTTGTTTTAATGACAAAGTTCCTCAAGGAAAGATCTACAGAGCTCATCTTAACCTCAGAAAACATAGAGAATGGAATTGGAGCGCTAGTCCTTACATCCTTGCCACCAATGAATTCTGCTAAATCATTTAAATCTTTATGCTGCAGAAAGATTTTGCCCTTAAACAAGCTCCTGAATGAGTTTTGAGAAACATATCCCATAACCTTAAAACTTCCATCTTTATCAGCCGTTCCAGAAAAATCATGCACATGTAATTTATCATCATCTATTGCTAGTTTGATATTTACATTTTCAAGAGAATTATCCTCATCCAGCTGAACATCTTTGGCAAAAATATTGATCTTCATATGATTGTTTTTGAAATCAAAACGCTTATTAGCGTTGTATCTCAAGCTTTTATCTACAGTTCCTTTTTTGTTCCCTGGCTCTCTCCAGCTATTGAAATCCACCTTAGAGAATTCTAGTTTTACATCACTCAAATCGTGATTATTTTTACTAAGGCTTATCTCTCCTGTGCCTTTTAAAGACTCAGAATCAATAACTATATTCTTAAAAGCCATCCATTGCTTTACTGGCTCAATATCGAAGCTTATAGTCACCTCTTCGTTGCTGTCTATGCCTTTGATATCTGGGAATATTCTTTCCAAATTATCAGATAAAGCGTTAGTTTTTATTAAAGCCTTACCCTTTTCTAGCTTAGCGTTCTTATAGTTCTCCTCTAAATCTAAGCTATAACCAGCGCTCTTAACATTCAGCTTAAATAGCATATCCTCTTTATCCTTAGCAAAAGAGCCCACAAGGCTACCAATGCCATCCACTACGCCGGTAAAATCCATGTGAGTATCAGAAGCTATGAAATCAAAATTATCTATTACTAGAGGGACGTCATCGTCAGATTCTATAAACTTCAAGCGGCTGATATGCGCCTCAACTGAAAGCAAATCCTTTGCTATTAATTCAGAGATAAATTCATCGTGGCTCAAGAAATTCACATCATCATGCGCTAGATGTACAATTGCATCACCAATATTAACGCTAGTGATTTTAGGGTCAAAGCGTAGCAGAGATGCCAAAGAAAACCGCACTTCTATATTTTTCAGATTAAATTTAGAATCCTCAGCAATTTCGTCTATTACCAAATATGGCATAGGAAATTTATGAACCTCAAAACTGCCCGTTTTAAGATTAGAGACATCCGCCCTGGTGCTTTTGATAAAATCCTGATATAGTTCGTCGTAATCCGTCAGAGCAATAGACGCGAAAATCACGCCTGTTATTAGTAATAGGATGATAGCTAAACTTACAAAGAGCTTTTTCATTATAATTTTCTAATAATTATTTAGTTACATATAATTGTAATAGCTTTTACTTTTCAAATCAAATTAGATGCCATAAGAAATGACAAAACAAGAGAAATTAATTTTAGTTGGTGTAATATCTTCTGCCAATGGCCTGCGCGGGGATGTGATTGTGAAATCATACACAAACCCAATAGAGAACATAATGCAGCTAAATGTGACTGATAAAAACAGCTCGCCCGTTGACTTAAAACTAATCCGAACAAATAGCAAAGACCGCATTATATGCTCCCTTCCAAACTGCTCAGATAGAACCCAAGCAGAAGCCATAAAAGGTACAAAATTATACTGCACACGTGCGGATTTACCAGAAGCGGACGAAGAAGAGTTCTATTTCGAAGACTTAAAACAAATGAAAGTCCTAAACGAAGCTGGCGAAGAGATCGGAATCGTGTCCAACGTAGGCAATTTCGGTGCTGGCGACATCATAGAAGTAAGATTCAATGATGATCAAAGCGAAGAAATGTTCCCATTCACCGAAGAAGCCTTCCCAAAGATCGAAAATGGCTATGTAACCTTATCCGAATCCACCCTGACCATGCGAATTAAATAATATCCCAAATAGCAAAGAGGAGTATCCACAATAGCAGCTAGAACCTTAAACGAAAAGCTGCTAAGGAAAATAATCAAGAACTGAGAAGATGGTATTATCTCAAAATACGACAAAATATACACCACTATGAACGTATCGACACCCTGGCCAACAATAGTGCTCACATTATTCCTAAGCCACAAATGCCTTCCGCGCGTCATCTTTTTTAGATGAGCATATATGTATATATCCACCCACTGGCCGCAATAATTTGCAACAATAGAAGCAACCGCACCAACGCCATATACATTAAACACGCTATGAAAAACCTTGTCGTCCACAGCGGACCATTCAGTAGCAGAGCAAGAATCCGCAAGCATCACAAGCCCAAATACCATCAAACTACACAGCACAGCAATTTTAATCATCAGCCTGCCGCCCTCCCTACCATAAAACTCCGTAACAAGATCAGAGATCAAAAAAGTAACAGGAAATAAAAGCACCCCAACGGAAAGCTCCATAACATTAGAGAAAATAGTTATGGTAATAAATTTCTGAAAAATCAAATTACCAGTAACTATAATAGTACAAAATATACTGCATAAAATTACATATATCTTCAAAGATCGGGTCATAGTAAATATGTTTTTTAATTCTTAGCAAATAACCATAACCCGAGGAGACACAAAAATAAAGCAAGTAATTGTAAATTCAAATGAATTATGTAAGGAATATTATAAACATTGTTTTCTTAATTCTGCCTCCCCAGTATGTCATTCCCGCGGAGGCGGGAATCTCAGCGATATAGTCTATTAGATTCCCGCCTCCGCGGGAATGAGATAGCGGGGAACGGGAATGAGATAGCGGGGAGCGGGAATGACTGACGGTGTAGGAACGATATCGGCCTGACCGGAACAACATCGTTGTACCAAATTACGTCAAGCAATGCCGCATTAATACTTACCCCACACCTCAACAACAAACATTATTCCAAAAAAACACGACACAAAATGCTATTAATCACAACCACAACACCCTTGGTTCTACACTTAAAAAGCGAAAATATATTTTGTATTTCAATTAAAACCTCTTAATTTCAACCCACGCTATACAGTCAGACCCCTTTGTTCGCCCCGAATACACGTATAGGTTAACTCGATAAGTAGTTAATATTAATTTTTTAATCTACATAAACTCTTAAGAAAAATTATCCCTTTTTCGCCACTTTGGCACCATTATTGCTTGATATACTGCAGCAAGCGTAAATACGCATTGTTAGATTTTTAATTAACAATAAATAAAGGAAAGAAATTATGCCAATAGGTTTAGAAAATAGTTTAACATCAACAGCTGCAAGAGAAATTGACCACGCTAATAAAAGAGCGCAAGGTCTTGGTGAAAGCATGACTACAGGAATTAATAAATTCGCTGAAGTTGTGGACAAATTCTTGGGTAGCTCACTTAAAGATAACGAAATCATGCTAGGTGCAATTGCAAAAAATACTGCATACAGCATCAACATGCTAACAATCACAGACGAATATTTGTCATCAATCTCTTCATCACTTCAAAATGGTATCTCTACTATTATAAGTGCTGGAACAGTTTCTAAAGACAAGCTTAACGTTCTTACAAAGACCTTAAACGACATGCAAGTTCAAATAAAACTACTAGTAAAAACTGCTGACTTCGACGGCAAAAAATTACTAAGTGGTAAAGCAGACATGGCCGTTCAAGTTGGCCTTAGCGTTGCTGATAGCATCGGCGTTAAAATCAATGACCTTAGCGACGGTAAAATGATGAGAACTACTGTTACTAATGCTTTGAATGAGTATCTTACAGACCCTGCAAAAAGTGATTATTATGCAAATGCCGCAGAAGTAGCTACTGATGTTAACAAAAACATCAACTTAGTAAGCGTTGCTCTTGCTGGTGGTGGTGGTGCTGGTACTGGTGGTGCAATGACTGCAGCGCAACTAGCTGATGCACTAGAATATGTTATTAATAATAACCCAGCTCTTGGTCAGTCTCTTGACTCTATGGCTACAACTGCGAATACATATTTAGTGGATCCAACTCATGGCGGAGGCACCACTGGATTTGCAACTGCAAGCAACGCTCAACTGCTCGCTATGACTGGTGATGGGGCTTCTCTGGCCGAACTAGAAGTAATCCTAGCCGATTTCGACGGAACTCCTGGTGCTAAAACTCTTAAACTAGACACCGCTCCAAACCGCGCCATCGCTCAGGACATTTTAGCTGGTGCACAAAACACAATACGTGCTATGCAGGCTAGTGTTTCTAACCAGAAGAGTAACGTTGCTGCTGCTGCGGATGCGCTGCGTTCTACTACTAACGTTACGCAAAAAGCTGCGGATTCTTATTTGAAGACTGACTATGTAATGACTGCTCAGCAATATTCTGAAACTATCAAAAG
>CAXMOU010000055.1:0-2161 GCA_964195465.1 uncultured Rickettsiaceae bacterium | reverse complement strand
CCAATTATGATCAACAGATATAACTATAGAGTCAGCAAATATTTTCTTGATATACGAACAAACCTTCTTGGATGTAACTATATCCAGATTAGCCAGCGTTTCATCAATTGCAAACAACACCGGTTTTTGTAAATAATTCTTATATATTATGGCAGAAATAAGTATAGCTAACTTGCCCTGGCCAGTGCTACACTGAAAACCCTTATCAGCCAAATTTTTTCCATCGAACTCTTGGCCAAATTCTTTAAATATATCAAGAATTTCTGCAGCCAAAATCGGACTATTGGAATTCACGTACTCTGTAGGCAACCTATATGTAAGGCTCTGAAATAATGTAGTCGCTGGCGGTGAGAACAACTCCGTACCACAGAAAATTCCCACTAGAGGCTCTCCATCTAATAATCTAGGATACAAAATACTTCCTTCGCTTTTAAACACAGATGTATTTAAACATTTTGCGATATCTGATAAGAATGTTGTTTTACCAGTGCCAATCGTGCCAGATATAGCATAGACCTGGCCTGGCGAAAATTTCTGGCTCTCAATATATAACATGCCATTATCTTCAGACTGCTTTTTTAACGAGTAATTCTCAACAACTAAAGACATCTCATCCGATAGGCCTCGCCCAGCAATTGAAGTGCTAGTATTTTCCAGCAATGCTTTGTATGTTTTAGAAGCCCTAGCGACAGGGTCTTCAGCACTACTTGCACCTGTTATAAACATCTTCCCTTCAGCATTATCAATTAAATTAGCCAACCTGCTAAGCAAGTTCTCTAGTTTTTGTAACTCTTCAGGCCCATCTATGTTTAAACTAGGCAAAAATGTCAAAAACATCCCGCTCGAAACAAATGACTTCATCATTTCAACAAGCTCATGCAACTTGCTTAGCGCGTCACCGCTTGGATCTGAGTGCTTTATATAACTCTTAACTTGCTCAAACATAAAATCAGATGCTCCATATTTAGCAATATCTTGAATATTTTCATAAGAATATTTTTTAGAATTATCCGTCATTCTAATAGTCCCACCTCCCATTTCCATAGACTTCATACCTACACCAACTTTCTCTTTTTCAACCTCTGCCTCCTGATTTCTCGAAATCTTACTGTCTATATATTTTTGAATAGCATTTACATTATCAAAACTGATTACTGACTTCATTAGACTCTCAAATATAATCAAATTTGAGTAATTTTTTATTGCAGAATGTATATCATATACTGGTGATGCATTATGCGCATAAATTAATGGCACAATTATACTTTGAGACAGCCCTGCAATACTAGAGTTAGCCTCTCCGATTGAAGAATTTATATCCTGGGGGAAAGAATTTATATCCCCACCTAATTCCATCACAGTACTAGTATTAGTTTGCTTTAATACTATATCTGCCACGCGCATAGATACTTCCTTATCTATATTAAGCTTTGGTGAAATATAGTTATCCACAAAACTAGTAATAAGAAATTTCAGCATAGTTGGCACTAAGACTTTTAATATAGAATTTGCCCCCTCGCCTTTTTCATGAGCGTAATAAAGAGACAACTTAGATATAGAAAGCAAATTACTAAAATACTTCTCAATCACAATTAATTTGGCTATATTAACACCCTGTTTTAATAGCAAAGTTGCAATAAATTTGTTAGACAAAATGCTCTTAAGGTTTTTAAGCGATTCAAAAGCTCCGCCCATGTAACTTTCTTGAAAAGCTTGTTCCACGCGGCTAATAACGCGCTCCTCACCCTCAAACAATTTTGCCGAAATAGCGCCAGCCTTAAAAGACCTGCCTAAATCCACGCCGCCCTTCCCCACAAAATCATAACCTTTCCATACCATACCCATTGCAGATAAAGCAAAAAACACATCTAATGGGGCTTTATATTGATTTGATACATAGTCTGATTTATGCAATTTAGCAATAGCATTATATGCCACATAACCCCAAAATGCAGAAAGACCCGCATAGTTTTTTGTTGTCCCAGCATATTTTGCAAGCGCGCCATCAGCAAGAGAGCTGCCCGAAACTATTGGAACAGCTTTAGCTCCAAAATAACTATATGCAGTATAGATATTTAGTAGGTTTTGTATAGATACTGGAGAAATAACAGTTGCATTACCTGGTGTAGATGATTTCATAATTTTCATTGATTAATTTTAG
>CAXMOU010000054.1:0-16657 GCA_964195465.1 uncultured Rickettsiaceae bacterium | reverse complement strand
AGAGGTAAAGAAAATTCAAAATAAGCTAAATAATAGACCAAGAAAAATACTTGGTTTTCTAACTCCGATTGAATATACTACACAATACTATAATAAGATAGAAAATTAGATCTGTCGCATTTGAAACTTTAATGCACCTAGACCATATATACCCGCAAGAAAATGTGAAGCTTTTTGAGAAGATCATCAATGAATCTTTGTTGATTGCAGAATTGCCAATTGGATCAAGCCCTATAGCGAAGCATTTCCCGCAGCGTAATCGTATTATTTCTGGGCTATCATTAGCTACAGTGGTTATTGAGGCGAGTTTGAAGTCTGGCTCTTTGATTACTGCTAATTTTGCGCTTGATCAGAATCGCGAAGTATTTGCTGTTCCTGGCTTCCCTCTAGACCCAAGATGCATGGGAAGTAATAAGTTAATAAAAGATGGTGCATATTTGCTTGAATCTGCCGCAGATGTGATTTCTAATGTGTCATCTTTTAAAAAATTAAAAAAATCACTTGAAGAATCAGAAACTTCTGCTAATAATTTCAACATTCCAGTTGACGATAGTAATTTAGACGTATCGGATAGAGATAGGCAGTTAGTAATTAGTTTGCTATCATCTACTCCGGTTACCTATGAAGCGCTCGTAGATGAAACGAATTTTTCACTGCCAGTAATTTATACTATTTGTTTAGAGCTTGAACTTGCTGGAAAGATCACTAGATACCCTGGTGGTAGAATTGCATTAATATATTAAAATTAAAAAACCCATATGAAACTAGTAATTGTTGAGTCCCCCGCTAAAGCTAAGACGATAAATAAATATCTCGGTAATGATTTTAAAGTGATAGCATCTTTTGGTCATATTAGAGATTTGCCATCTAAGAATGGTTCTGTGCTGCCAGAGGAAGATTTCGCAATGAAATATGTGGTTTCAGATAGGGCGAATAAATATGTCAGCGAAATTGTAAAGCTAGCAAAGCAAGCTGATGAAGTGTATCTTGCAACCGATCCTGATCGCGAAGGTGAGGCTATTTCTTGGCACATTGTTGAAGTGTTGAAGCAAAAGAAAATCATTACGGATGATTCAAAATTCAAGCGTATTGCGTTTAATGAAATTACTAAGAAGGCTGTTTTGGCAGCTGTTGCTTCGCCGCGCTCGGTTGACTCTGACTTGGTTGACGCGCAGCAGGCTAGGCGTGCTTTGGATTACTTGGTAGGCTTTACTTTGTCTCCAATCTTGTGGCGTAAGCTGCCTGGTTGCCGCTCTGCGGGGCGTGTGCAGTCGGTTGCTTTGCGTTTGATTTGCGAGCGTGAGGACGAAATAGAACGCTTCATCAGTCAAGAATATTGGGACATAATGTTCGATATGAAAAACAGTACTGGCAAGCCTTTCTCTGCTAGATTGTCACATGTTGATGGCAAGAAGCTGGAGAAATTCTCGATTATTGACGATAATGGTGCGGACTCTATTGTTCAGCGCTTGAAAAATAATGATTTTTCTATTAGCACTATTACTAAGAAGCAGCAAAAGCGTAATCCACCTGCACCGTTTATTACATCCAGCCTACAGCAGGAGGCTTCTAGGAAGCTTGGCTTTGGGGCTAAAAAGACTATGCAGATAGCGCAGAAATTATATGAAGGTATCGATATTGGCGGCGAGACCGTTGGTTTGATTACATATATGAGAACAGATGGTGTTACTTTGTCTAGTGATGCTGTTGTTGATATTAGGTCCCTTGTGGAGCAGAAATATGGTGCTAAATATTTGCCATCATCTCCGCGTATGTATAAGTCAAAATCTAAGAATGCACAGGAAGCTCACGAAGCTATTAGGCCAACTAGCATCACGCTTACTCCAGAAGAATTATCTAGTAAGCTAGATAAAGACCAAACGCGTTTATATGATTTGATATGGAAAAGAACCATGGCTTGTCAGATGGAAAATGTCGTGATTGATATGGTTGGTGCTGATTTAGTTAGTGCTGACGGTAATTTCACCGCGCGCGCGACTGGCTCTACTATTGCGTTTGATGGTTTTTATAAGATTTATCAAGAAGGGAAGGACGATTCCGAGGAAGAGAATAGCAAAATGCTACCTCCTCTTTCAGAAGGCGAAAATATCGAGACTAAAAAGATTAAGCCAGAGCAGCATTTCACAGAGCCTTTGCCTAGATATTCAGAGGCAAGTTTGGTTAAGCGCTTGGAAGAGCTTGGCATTGGCCGTCCGTCTACATATGCTTCGATTATTTCTGTATTGCAGGATAGAAAATATGTAACTGTAGAGAAAAAGCGCTTCTTCCCCAATGATCTTGGGCGATTAGTTACGGCATTTTTGGTTGGGTTCTTTGGTAAATATGTTGAGTATGATTTCACAGCTGAGCTTGAAAATGATCTCGATAAAATCTCCGAAGGTAAGCTGGGCTGGAAAAAATTGCTTGGCAATTTCTGGACTGGCTTTAACCAAAATGTTGAGAAGGTGAGCGATCAAAAAATCGGCGATGTAATTGAGTATGTTGAAAAATCATTAGATTTTCACCTGTTTGGCGATGAAAATTCTGAAGAATATAAGAAAAATAAGAAATGTGGATCTTGCACGGACGGTACTTTGAGCCTGAAGCTTGGTAAATATGGTGCATTTTTGGCGTGTAATAATTATCCTGATTGTACGTTTAAAAAGCAAGTATCAAAAAGCGATGATGACGGTCAGGATCATAATATTACGGATAATACAAAAGAGCTTGGCAAAGACGATGCTGGAACTGTTGTATACCTAAAGAAAGGCCCGTACGGTTGGTATGTACAGCTGGGCGAGGCTCCAAAATCTAAAAAGGAAAAGCCAAAAAGAAGCCCTGTTCCAGCGGGAATTAATTTGGAAACCTTAGAACTTGCAATGGCGTTAAAATTACTCAGCCTGCCAATGCATGTAGGAAACCACCCTGAAACTGACGAAGAAATTTTGATGGGCATTGGTAAATTTGGGCCATACTTGAAATATCAAAATAAATTTACCTCCATCCCAAAAGATGTTGAGCATTTCACAGTTAGCGTAGAGAAAGCAGCTGAAATTATTGCTGCTAAAGCAAAAGCCGGCCCGAAAGCCAGAGGGAAGAAAAAATAGCGGCTGTTTTGCTAGGTGCCCGCGGGGGCGGCCCGATACCAGAGGTAGTTTCGCTCCTCTCATCGCCGTTCCTGCGCTTCTTTTGTGTGTCCTTGCTATCCATGTAGTCCTTGTGATTCTCATCATCGTTCCAGCCCCTACACCACTGTCATTCCAGCCACTCTCTATTATCATTCCCGCATCTCTCCACTGTCATTCCCGCCTCTCTCTATTATCATTCCCACACCTCTCTATTGTCATTTTTGCCACTCTCTATTATCATTCCCGCACCTCTCCATTGTCATTCCCGCGGAGGCGGGAATCTCAGGAGGTTACACGGCTTTAGATTCCCGCCTCCGCGGGAATGACAGTGGTGTAGGGCGGGAACCACAATGAGAAGCGCAGGACCACAATGAGAAGCGCAAGTACTACAAGAGATGGGCTGGGTTAGAGAGCTAGCACAGGAATGACATAGATGGCGCTTGTGTGACTAAGTTGATTGGTTTGGAGAATAATTGGTTACGGAAGAGCAAAAAGAAACTTAAAAACTAATACTTCTTGAATTTAATCCAAAAAATTTACTAACAATTGAATTCATGGCATGCTATTTGCTTTGTAAAAGGAAGCTAGTGATTACTGCTTAGTATATAATAATTGAATTAAAAAACTAATTATGCCTTTAACGCTTGGAAATACACTCACGAAACAAGTTTCACGCGAAGTTAACTCTGCGCAAGCTAGGTCTTCTAGCCTGGGTGAGAGCATGGTTACTGGTCAGAATCAGAATGTAGCAGTTGTAGACGGGTTTCTTGGCCATTCATTGAAGGATGGTGAAATTTTCCTTGGGGCGCTCGCTAAAAGCACATCATATGCAATGAATATGATGACTATCACCGAACAATATCTAGAGACAATCACATCCTTTTTGCAAAAAGGAATTATAACAATTGCAACAGCCGGAACACTCTCGGATGATAAAGTGAACGTGCTGCAGAAATATATTTCAGACATACGCTCGCAAATTGACTTATTAGTAGACACTGCAAGCTTTGACGGCAGAAAACTGCTAAGCGGCGGCGCAACAAGGTTAGATGTGCAGCTAGGCAAAGCTGCCTCTGATGGGCTCACAGTGGAAGTGAGTAACATTGGTGGAAATAATTTATATAGAACTTCACTTGCACTTGCGATTAATGATTGGCTCGCTGGTGACCCTACTGGGGCTAGAACGCCACATTATAGCGCTGCAGAATTAGCGAAGGCAGTTCTTGATAATGAGAATATTATACAGCACTCTGCTGCTGGTGGAGGTGGTGGTAGTGGCGCTGTTATGACGGCTAACGATGTTGGTGCTACCCTTTTTGCGGTGCGCGGAGTAAATCCCAAAATGTTTGAGAGCCTGCATGAAGTACTACCAGTTTTTTCTGGAAGACTTACTGTTCTTGGTACAGATTTTGTTAATGCAACGGCGGCTCATTTTGCTAATGTTATGAATGTAGTGCAACCTAACGGAATACAGGCTATGCAAGAACTATTTGGTTATTTCACTAACCGCGACACAACCCCACTCAAAACCCAATTAGAGCGCACAATATCACTAGACGTACTACGCTCTGCTCTTGTTAACCTACGTGGTGAGCAAGCAAAATTACGTACTCAGAAACAGAATTTATCTTCAGCTGTGGATGCTTTGCGTGCTACTACTAACACTATACAGAAAACTGCAGATTCTTATTTGAAGACAGACTATGTTCTAACCGCTCAGGAATATTCTCAGATGATTAGAATCATGACTGCCTCAATAACAGCCCTACAAGCAGCCAACAAAATCCCAGAAGCAGCACAGAGGCTGATCGATTCACTTACTAGGTAGGTGTAGCGCGTGAGTTCTTCGCTATGATTGCTGTGCTTCTCTTGCTTCGTTATTTATCAATGCCACAAATTATTCTCTAACCACTCTTTTGCTTGCTTTGACAATAGCGGGTGTATTTTGCTTTTGATTTCTTTGTAATAAGAGTGCAGGTATTTTTGTTCGCCCTCGTCTAGTGCTTTTAAATCTATTAGGTTTTTGGAGTATGGGACTAGGGTTAGCATTTTGAACGATAGGAAGCCAGGATTTTCTGTTTCTTGTACATACATCATGTTTTCGATCCTGATTCCGAATTCGCCATCCACGTAATATCCAGGTTCATTGGATGTTACCATTCCTTTTTGTATCTTCGTGCTAAAGCCTGCCAGGCTGATATTTTGCGGGCCTTCATGAACGCTTAGGCAAGATCCTACTCCATGGCCAGTGCCATGGGCGTAATCGTCTCCACTTTGCCAGAGATATTGACGCGCTAAAATGTCCAGATGTGCGCCGCTTACTTTGTTTTTAGGGAAGGTTGCGCGCGCTAGGGCTATATGGCCTTTTAGAACTTTGGTGTAATATTTCTTATGTTCTGCTGTTGGTTTGCCTATGGATATCACCCTTGTGATGTCTGTTGTTGAGCCCATATATTGGCCGCCAGAGTCTATTAGCAATAAGCCGCTACCAGTGATTTTTTTGGCAGATTCTGGCTGTGCGCGGTAATGGATTATGGCTCCATTTTCTTGGTATCCGCAAATTGTAGGGAAGCTGTCAAAGATGTAATTCTTTCCTTTTGTGCGCAATACGGTTAGCTTTTGGCCAATCTCATATTCTGTTATTTTGTTTAAATCTTCGCTTGAGGATTGCTCTATAGAGGCTAATATTTCGCAAACTGCTACGGCGTCTTGTATATGCCCCTCTTGCATATATTTGATTTCGGTATCGTTTTTGCAAGCTTTGAATAGCATTATTGGATTGGCGATATTTTGGTGCTCCTGTTTTTTGATGATGCTTGCAATGTGGCTTGAACATTGGTTTTGATCAAACAAAATTTTGCCACCGATTTTTGTAACAATAGATTCGAATTCTGATTCTGGTAGAATTGTGAGGTCACTTCGCTGCTCGTTTAAAGTGCTATTTAACCTTTGCGCGTTTGTGAATAAATATGCTGAGTCTTTAGTTATAATTGCGTTAGCAAGCAGAAGAGGGGAGAATTCTACATCATGGGCGCGTATATTAAATAGCCAGCAGACTGAGTCAGAATTTGTGATTACTAGCGCTGCGGAGTCATCATTTTTTTCTAAAACTGCTCGGCATTTTTCTATTTTGTCGTTATATTCTTCACCTGCATATTTTACTGGATAATCGTATATTTCTGAGCTTGGCCTTGCTGGTTGATCCTCCCATATTTCGTCTATCAAATTTGAAGAATGTGGTTGTAGATTTAGTTTTGAGAAGTGATTTAACTGGTTAGTGGTAAATAACTTAGGATCATAAGCGATTGCCTGGCCATCTTCTATATAGTCGGACCAATTAAACTGTGGCCAGAGTTGTTGGTCCAATACTTCAAATATATTATCGTCAAGCTGAGAAAAACACTGGTTTATGTAGCGGCCATCAGTAAAGAATAGAACGGTGTCAGGCAGAATAATAGCAAGTCCGCTTGAGCCAGTAAAGCCAGTGATATATTCCAGGCGCTTTGCATAGTCTGGAGTATATTCGCTTAAATATTCGTCCAGCGATGGAACTATATAGCCATTTAAACTCTGTTGTTTTAGAAGTTGCCTTAGGTCATTTAAGCGTTTTGCAATCATGAAAATTCCAGGTAATATTAATAATAATATTACTGTACAATATGCTGCATTATGTGGTCAACGAATACTTTTAGCTTGTTGAACATGTATGGAAGAATCAGTAGCATTCCGAAGTAAACGGCAATGATTTTTGGCACAAAGGTTAGGGTGGTTTCTTGAATCTGCGTAAGAGCTTGGAACAAGGAGATCATAAGGCCAACAACTAGGGCAACACCAAGTACAGGCGCTGACATCATTATTAGCACATATATAGCTTCTCTGCTTACTTCTGCTACAAAACCTGGGTCCATAATTTAAACCAAATAATCCTTTTTTAATTTAGAATGGCGAAATTATATCAATAACTTGTGCGCCAGCTCTTGGTTGTTGAACATCACTAACAACGCCGCGACCACCGTATGAAATACGAGCCTCAGCCATTTGATTAGTACGAATTGCGTTATCACTTGTTATATCTTTTGGCCTGATAATACCAGCGATTTTTACCTCGCGTAGTTCGTAGTTCACCCTAACTTCTTGGTGACCTTGAACAACTAAATTGCCATTTGGTAGAACTTTGGTTACCACAGCAGCGATTTCTGTTTTGATATCTTCTTTCCTTGAGATATTTCCGCTTCCAGAATGCGCGCGTTTGCTATTTGTGCTCACTAAATTTGCCAAACTAGCGGTGCTAGATAAGTTGGCTGTTATTGCTTTTTCTTTGCCAAATAGCTTTGGTATTCCTAGGCTATCCGCGCCTGAGCGGTTTTGCTGCGTGGAATTATTCAGGCTAGCGCTATCCTTAATTTCAACAACAACACGGATGATATCGCCAACTTTCCATGCGCGGCTATCTCTGAAGAAGCTTGTAGATCCTGGTTGCCATAGGGAATTCGTTTTGCGCATATGGGCGTGCTGAGTTTTAAGGCGAGCTTCTCTGCGCTCTGTTTCTTCTTCATCTTCTTCTACTGTAGGTATTTCGATATTTTCGAACTCAGGAGCCTTGCCGACTCTTCTCAGGCGATCAACCGTATCGCTACAAGCAGCAATCATCATTAACGATAATAACATTAATAAAATTCTACTCATTATTTCCACCTACTTGTACTGTATTTTTGTTTATTATTTGACCAAGCAAAATCGCGCCTGATGAACTGTTTTTGATTTTGATTGTATCGCCAACTGCGCCAGTGCCCATTGCAACTCCGATTGTTTTTAGGCTAATTGTTCCAGAGGAGTATATTATATTTACAGGGTCGTTTATTTTAATAACTGGTGGGTTTGAAAGCTCGTTTAGTTTGAACATATTGCCAACAGCGATATATTTCTTTGCTTGCATGCCAGCAACTTCAGCCTCTTCAGTCGCGTAACCTCTTTTTATGGAGTCTAGCCTTACTTTTTTTGTACTTAAGTCTTCTGACATGATTACTTCGCCAAATTTGATGTATTTAGCTGCGATTGGTGCCATTACGTAAGATACATATCTGCCAGAAAGAGTATCGCCTTTGCCGTTAGTATATTTTACTTTTGCTCTGAAGCTAGAATATTGAGGATCAAATTTCTCAAGCGATATAGTTTCGACTTTTTCTTGGTTTGATTTGATTTGCTCTAGTTTTTTCTTAGAATTATATTGCGTTTCGATGATGATTCTATCGTCAGTGATTTTCTCGCGCAGTAAATTATGAATCGTACCCTCAATAAAATCTTCAGATGCATTAGCCGTTGAGATGCTAACAACAACTAGCAGCAAGGAAGATAAAATAAGTGACAATATATATTTGTATGAATTCATTTATTTAGTTTATATCTGAGCAATTTATTTAATATAGGTTTTTATCATTTTAGAAAAAATAAAACAACCAAATATATTTATTTAATATTATTACTTGTTTCCAGGATTTTATCCTGAGTACTAATAACCCTAGTGTTTAGCTCGTACGCTCTCTGCGCTTCAATCAGTTTGGTAAGTTCTTCAACAGCGCTTACATTTGAAGTTTCTAAGGAGCCTTGTTTAAATGAGCCGCTTGTTTCTTCTATTTCTACTTCTTCACCAGAGCCAGCTGTTGCTATTAGTAAGTTATTACCGATTGCCTCTAGGCCTGCATCATTTGGGAAGTTAAAAATTTGCAATGTACCAATGTTAATAAGCTCTGCTGAGTTGTCTGGATCCTGCGCTGTAACTGCACCATTATCTGCAATTTGCACGGTTTCTTGATTGACATTTTCTGGGATATTGATGTTTGTAGCAAATCTGCTGCCGTCTAGAGTTACGATATCACCAGTTTCTGGGTCTCTTTGGAAAGCTCCAGTTCTTGTGTAACCTCTTTGCCCGTTAGGAAGCGCTATGGCGAAATAACCAGCGCCAGTAATTGCGATGTCTAAGGTTCTAGAGGTTTGACGCAAAGCGCCTTGAGTCATGTTTCTGTACGTTCCAACTACTTTAGTACCCATACCAATTTGTACGCCTGTTGGTCTTGGTGCAGCTTCTGCATTTTCTAGGATACCAGCTTTTTTTAAGTTGATATAAAATAGATCAGAGAATTGAGCCTCAACTCTTTTGAAGCCATCTGTATTTACGTTTGCTACATTATTTGAAATAGTATCAATTCTTAATTGCTGCGCCTGCGCTCCTGTGATCGCCGCTGCCATTGCTACTGATGCCATAATAAAAACCTATTTTAATTTTATTTATTTCATTAATTTGTTGATTGTTGACGTTTCTGTTTCGTTTATGTCCGTCGTTAATCCTGCCGTTAAACCGAATGCTCTTTGCATTTCTATCATTTGTGCCATTGCCATGGTTGGATTTACATTCGAACCTTTTAATGCACCAGATACGATCGTAAATTCTTCTAATACAACATCGTTTCCAGCAATAGCGTATAAATTTCCACCTTCTTTTATAATAGGGTCTGCGCCATTAAAGCCAAATACTCCTATTATTCCGATTTCTTCTTCATCAACAAAAACTGTACCATTCTGCGTGATGTCCAGCCTTTGAAAATCGTCTGGTATTTCTATAATCGCGCCATCTGCGCTTAAATAAGGGTGGCCGCTCATATTCACCAGAACACCTTGGTTGTTAATTACCATAGCGCCATCTAGAGTATATCGATCTCCTCGCGGAGTCGCAACTTTAAAATAACCATCCCCAGCAATTGCGATATCCAATGGTCTATTAGTCACTTTTATGGGACCAGGGTCGCCGTTTCTGTATGTTGTTTCCACCCAGGCAAAGCTATTATTTCTTTTGCCTTTTTGCTTTACGTCAACAGTTCTAAAGATTAAGCTATCTTGTTCAAAGCCCGTAGTGTTAGCATTTGCCACGTTATTTGCTATAATTTCTAACTGTCTTGTTCTAGCAATTTGAGCAGATAAAGTAATGTAAGATGCATTATTTGCAAATGCAGCATTGCATAAAAAGGACAGCTCAAAAAGCAAAGCTAGTAAAAAGCATAAAGATAGTTTGTTTATAGATGTTCGCGTCATATAATCTTTTTATATCAGTTTATATATTGATTCAATTTAATCTTATTACTTGCTTTAGTATATTTTATTGAATATTTTATTGAATATTTTTTTAAATTCATGTATTTTATACTACAGTTTTAAAAAATACTACAAAACATTAACATTTTCAACATAAAAATGAAAATAATAATATGGCGAAAGATAACAAGGAAGAAGACCCATTAACTTTAGACGAAGCTCCAGATGGCGATAGTAAGAAGAAAAAAATAAAGAAAATCTTGATTATTCTTATTCCTATAATTATTGCAATTGCGGGCGCTTTGTATTTTTTCTTTTTCGTAATTAAAGCCCCAAAGCAAGAAGATGTTAAGCAAATAGAGCAATCTAAAACTAAAGAAGAAGTGCTTTTGGATTTTAATACATATTTGGATATTGACCCTATAACTGTTGGCTTGTCTCCATCCGGATCTAAAAAGGAGTATCTGAGACTGGATCTGACCTTAAGATTAGCAACAGAAGCAGAAAGCGCTGCTGTGATGACAAAAATGCCAATAATAAAGGATACCTTGATAACTTTCCTAAGAAGCCTAAGGGCAACTGACTTTAATAGCTCTAGTAGTACTATCTATTTAAGAGAAGAAATATCAAAACGAATCAACAAAATTACATCCCCTATTACGGTGAAGGAAGTTTTGTTTCAAGAAATTACCATTAACTAAAATCTATTTAGTAGCAAGAGCATGAGTGAAGATAATAAAAAACCTGAAGATTTGAAAAAAGGCAGCAAAGGCATGGAGTCTACGGGCATCAAGGCGGTTTTAGAGCAGTCTTTGCAGTCTTATGATCGTCTGCCGATGCTTGAAATTATATTCGAAAAGTTCATTAGGCAACTTAGTACGGCTTTAAGAAACCTTACCTCAGAGCCTGTTGATGTTACTATCGCAGATTTTAGCTCTTTGCGTTTTGGTGGTTATTTCGAATCTTTAAAGACCCCATCTACAATAGTTGTGTTTAAAGCTGTTGAGTGGGAAAATCTTGGCTTGTTAATACTAGAAAACAACATGATATTTTCTTTTGTGGACCTGTTATTGGGCGGCAAGAAAAATACCATGCAAAGCGAGTCTTCTGACCCAGAAAGAATTCTTACATCAATTGAGCGTGGGCTAGCAAAGCAAGTAGCTGAACTTATTCTTATGGAGTTAAGCCAAGCTTTTGATCAGATTAGTCCTACTACGTTCAATTTGGAAAGATTAGAAAGCAATCCAAACTTTGCTACAATCTCCAGGCCTGGTGATGCTGTTATTGTGCTGCGCCTTAAAATAGAGATAGACGAGCAAGTGAAGAATTTAGAACTTCTTATTCCGTATAAAACTATTGAGCCAGTAAAAGAACAAATGCAGCAGGTATTCCTGGGCGATAAGTTCGGCACAGACCATGAGTGGGAAAGATTGCTTTCAGATAGCATGCATAATGTTGACTTGCCAATTGAGGCGGTGATTACAAATAAAACATCAACGCTGGGTGAAATTTCAAAGCTTAAAATTGGTGATACAATTTTAATGGACCATCCAAAAGATAAAGATATTACTATTCGTACTGGACCAATACCGCTATTTTCTGGTAAGATAGGCAAAGTAGAAAACAAAGTTGCTATTAACGTGAAAAACTTATTTGAAGGATAATTAATTTATGCTCTTTTTGGACTTTTTATTACTAATCATGATTGTTGTGTGCGTGGCTTATTGCTGGGTGTTGAACAGACGTATTCAAGACTTGCAAAATAGTCGCATTGAATTCGCGCGTATGATTAAGGAGCTTAATGCTTCAATCGTTAAGGCCGAAAATAACGTGAACGCAATGAGCGAGCTTAGCAAAGTTACTAGCGCAGAGATCAAGTCTGTGGTAGAAGAAGCTAAGGAGTCTAGCGCAGAATTATCGCAAATGAACGAAATGGCTCATGATTTGTATCAAAAATTGAGCAATCAGGCTAATGGCATAATGCAGTCTATGGAAGAAATGGATCCTGCCGCTATGTATGAAAATAGCATTAGCGCTAAAGCCGGGGAGAAATTTAGTGAGGATGATTTAGCTCCTCCACAAGAAAATGAAAATGCTTCATACACTAATCATTTGAAGAATTTTATACAGAATATAGTTACCAAAAGGCCAGAGGAAGCGGTTGCAAACCTGAATCAGGCAAGTTATTATGATACTTTAAAAAAAATTAATGCTAAAAAATGAAAGCAAGCTTATTTTCGCCAATATTAGTACTACTAATTCTTACATTGTTCGCCAAGGCATCCATGTTGTTTGGGCGCATACAAGAGCAAACAACATATGCTATGGACACGAATGTGTCGTCCGTTCTTGTGGATACAGCATATGCTAAGGCTCCGTCTTCTTCGCATGGTGGTCAGCCTGAAAAAAAATCTAAGAAAAACAATGAAGATTTAGCTGCTCTAGAGAAGCCAGTTAAAGAGCAAACTACAAAAACAAAAAACTCTGGCAGAAGTGTGATTAATAATCTAACTCGTTCTGAAATGGATTTGCTTAAAGAGCTTTCAAAAAGGCGTGACACATTAGAGAAAGATCAAAAGAATCTTGTTATAAAAGATCAAGTTCTAAAGGCTACAGAAAGTAAAATTGACAAAAAAATCGTTGAACTACAAACTCTTCAAACCCAGCTAGAAGGCTTGATGAAGCAGTATGAAAAGAAAGAAAATAGTAAAATTCTTAGCTTGGTAAAAATCTACGAAACTATGAAGCCAAAAGATGCAGCTAAAATCTTTAACGAGCTGGATATGCCAGTGCTATTGAGGCTTGTTAGCAACATGAAAGAAGTCAAAGTGGCCCCAGTTATTGCAAGCATGAACCCAGTAAAGGCAAGGGAGCTTTCTATTGAGCTTTCAAGACAAAAGCCAATTGAGTAATTAATAGAGCTATGAATACATACTTAATCTCAGCATATTGTTTTACTTTTATAGTCCTTACATCTATCTTGATTAAAACTACTATAGAATATAAATGTTGCCGTGCATTATCGAAAGAGAAATAGACTAATCACAATTTTTGTCGTAATGACTATATGCACCTTGGGTGCGTATATTATATTATCTAGTTTAAGCGATAATATCGTATTTTTCCATCCTCCGTCTGAGATAGAGAAAATTCAGCCAAACACCAAGGCCCGCGTTGGTGGCTTAGTAAAAGAGGGGAGCATTATTCGTGTTTCTGATACAAAAATACTCTTCACAATTACAGACCATAAAGCCGATTTGCAAATAGAATATGACGGCCTGCTGCCTGTATTATTTCGCGAGGGGCAAGGAATAATCGCAGAAGGAAACTTGCAATCCAAAGAGCTATTCATAGCCTCAAAACTTTTAGCCAAACACGATGAAAACTATAAGCCGCCAGAGCTGCGTCATATAGAGCCGTGAGTGGTTCATTATTGTTTCATTTTAGTATCTTTTTCTCCTCCGCTTACATTGCGAGCGTAGCGTTGCTATCTAGGAAACGGCTGTGACTGAGGCGAGCCGGTGGACTCGTTAGCCACGTCGCTTCTAGGCAGCGCACACATCACAATTCCAGCGCGACCTCTTCGAGTACGCTGATTTTATCGCGTAGTTTTGCAGCATCTTCGAACTCTAAATCCTTTGCGGCTTTGCGCATTTCTCTGCGTAGTAGCTCTATATGCTTTTGCAGTGTGGCAGGGTTTGAGATTATTTTGGCGGCTTCTTCGGAGTCCCCAACTACAGACTTAGCTTTTTGCAATTCTGTTAGAGTATGGATCTTAGACGAAATAGTTTTTGGCGTAATGCCGTGCTTCTTATTATGCTCCATTTGAAGTTTGCGACGACGTTCTGTTTCGCCCAGGGCTTTTGTCATAGAGTTGGTCATTTTATCTGCATATAGCAGGACTCTACCTTCGCTGTTTCTAGCTGCGCGGCCTATTGTTTGGATTAGCGAAGTTTCAGAGCGCAGGAACCCTTCTTTGTCTGCGTCTAGTATTGCAACTAAGGCGCATTCTGGTATGTCTAGCCCTTCACGCAGTAAGTTAACCCCAACAATAATATCTATTTCTCCCATTCTGAGGGAGCGAATAATATCGATACGCTCAAGGGTTTGAATCGCAGAATGCAGATATGCAACTTGGTGCCCAAGCTCTTGCAGGTAAGTGCTTAAATCTTCGGACATTTTCTTAGTAAGAGTAGTGACCAAAACACGGAAGCCTTTTTCGACAGTGATCTTGATCTCCCCAATTAGATCCTCCACCTGGGTAGATGCAGGGCGGACTGTGCATTTGGGGTCTAGCAGGCCAGTAGGGCGGATGATGAGCTCTGTTACCTCGCCATGCGTCTGTTCTAGCTCAAACGGGCCTGGGGTTGCGGAAACAAAGATCGTCTGCGGCCTGTATTCTAGCCATTCTTCAAATTTTAGCGGCCTGTTATCTAGCGCAGAAGGAAGCCTGAACCCATATTCCACCAGGGAGGTTTTTCTAGCGCGGTCACCATTATACATCGCGCGTAATTGCGGTAGCATCACGTGGGACTCATCCACAAATAGCAGCGCATCCTCTGGTAAATATTCGAACAAAGTTGGCGGTGGCATTCCAGGCTCGCGGCCAGTTAGGAAGCGTGAATAATTCTCGATCCCCTTGCAGCTTCCTGTTGCCTGCAGCATTTCAATATCATATTGCGTGCGCTGGTTAAGCCTGTGTAGCTCCAGTGGTTTGTCCAGGGCTTTTAAGGTTGCAAGGCGTTCTTCAAGCTCATTTTCGATACTCACGATCGCTTTTTTAACCACTGCTTTTGGGGTTACGAAATGCGAATTAGCATAGAGCGTTGCCTTGTCTAATTTACGAAATTTCTCGCCAGTTAGCGGGTCAAACTCGTTGATATATTCAAGCTCATCACCAAAGAAGGATAGGCGCCAGGCTCTGGTTGAGTAGTGCGATGGGAAAATGTCGATATTTTCACCAATGACCCGAAATGAGCCACGTTCAAACGCAATATCGTTTCGTTGATACTGTAAATCTACCAATTGATTTAGGAATGATTTGCGCGTATATTCTTTGCCGCTCTCTAAAAGCAGAGTCATTTGCGAGTATAATTCTGGCGAACCAAGGCCATATATGCAAGAAACTGAAGCAACCACAATTACATCCCTCTGCTCCATGAGTGAGCGCGTTGCAGAGTGGCGAAGCAGATCGATTTGTTCGTTAATAGCAGAATCCTTCTCGATGAAAGTATCTGTTCTTGGAATGTACGCTTCTGGCTGATAATAATCGTAATATGATACAAAATATTCTACAGCATTTTCTGGGAACAAAGCCTTCATTTCAGAATATAATTGCGCTGCCAATGTCTTATTATGAGCCATGATAAGAGCAGGGCGGTTGGTTTTCTCTATAATATTTGCCATGGTGAAAGTCTTGCCAGACCCAGTTATCCCTAGCAGCATTTGATCCTGTTGCCCAGCGCGCAGGCCCTTTAGGAGTGATTTTATCGCCCTTGGTTGGTCGCCACTTGGTGTGTATTCTGAGTGGATTTTAAAACCATCCATTGACATGCTCGCTATTATTAATCTAGAATCATTATAGATTTTAATAGAGTAAATGACCAATGAAAAAAATAAAGATGTACACTACCAAAGTTTGCCCATATTGCGTGCGTGCCAAAGCATTGCTTCAGCGCAAAGGCTATAAATACGAAGAAATCAGCGTTGAAAACGAATCCGCGCTCGAAGAAATGCTAAAGAAATCCGGCGGAATGCGCACCGTCCCACAAATCTTCATAGGCGATACCCACGTTGGCGGTAGCGATGAACTCCACGCCCTAGAACGCGCTGGTAAATTAGATGAAATGATGAAGTGAATAATTTCGGGGTTGTTGCACGAATCGGATTTTAAATATATTGCCCCATCCACCAAAATTTAATTTTATACGCACTGGTGATCACCAGAAAGCTCTTGCTCAAAAGCGAAATACTTGGAGAGATCAACACCCACTTCTTGTTTGAATGACAAGTGATCCATTCCTATGAAATCCATTATTGTATTCTGTGAATCAGGACTGATTCTTAACTTTACATTACAAATTTTTTCTAAATACACACCCTTTATTACCGCATTCAATTTTTGAATCTCATGTAATTCTATACCATTTTTTCTTAAAATATCTTTATTGCAGTGAGAATACATATCCCACTGCAATAGGGATATTTCTTCTTTTGCTTGGACTTTATTGTAGAGTGTAAGGCAATTAGATACTGTTTTCGCTATATTAACGCATAAGATTTTGTTGAAGAGTTCTGTTGCTTTAGAGTTAATGTCAAATCTGGTGTATGGCATGATCAGGCAACGCTCCTATTTGATTGCTCTTGTACTAATTCACCGTCTACAAACGGCACATTATTAACCACCAAAGTTAATAACCTGAACCCTTGAATCTTCCTCCATT
>CAXMOU010000053.1:0-13473 GCA_964195465.1 uncultured Rickettsiaceae bacterium | reverse complement strand
TGTACCAAGATCCAGTAATGTTTCTATTCTGATTCGCTCTTCTGAGCTTAAATGATGTGACATATTCTTCTCTATATAAATTACTTATTTTAATAATATAGATCCTTATGTGTCGCATTTGAAGCTTTAATGCACCGTTTTAGACTCTTATCCCTGACGAGACATTTTCTTGCGTTCGTTTGAGTCTAGATATCTTTTTCTCAAGCGCACGGATTTAGGAGTCACTTCTACCAATTCATCGTCCTGAATATAAGCAATTGCTTGCTCTAGGGACATTAGTCTTGGAGGGGATAGCTTGATTGCTTCGTCTTTACCGCTTGCTCTAACATTTGAAAGTTGCTTTGACTTGATAGGGTTGATTTCTAAGTCATTGTCTCTGTTATGCTCGCCAATGATCATGCCTTTATACAATGGCACGCCAGAGCCGATGAACATATCGCCGCGATCTTCTAGGTTCCATAATGCATATGCAACAGATGAGCCATCTTCCATTGAGATTAGTACGCCGTTTCTACGACCGTCGATTTTACCGCAATATGGTCCATAAGAGTGGAATATTCTGCTCATGACACCAGTTCCGCGCGTTTCTGTTAAGAAAGGGCCATGATAGCCAATTAGGCCACGTGATGGGGCTGTGAATATCAGTCTTGTTTTGCCAGCGCCAGTCTCGCGCATATCTTGCATTTGGCCTTTGCGCGCGTTCATGGACTCAACAATTGTTCCAACATATTCAGAATCAACATCGATCTGCACTTCTTCCATTGGTTCTGTGCGCTTGCCAGTGTCTGGGTCTTCTTTAAATAGAACAGATGGGCGGCTGATTGAAAGCTCAAACCCTTCTCTGCGCATGGTTTCAATTAATACACCAAGCTGTAATTCGCCGCGTCCTGCAACGTTGAAAGAATCGGTTTGACCTGTTTCTGAGATTTTCAGTGCAACATTACCTTCGGCTTCTCTCATCAAGCGGGCGCGCAGTACTCTGGATGTTAGTTTGTCGCCTTCCTTTCCTGCTAGCGGAGAGTTGTTGATTGAGAATGTCATAGACAATGTTGGTGGATCAATCGGCTGTGCTTCAAGGGGCTTTTCTACGCTTGGAATTGCGATAGTATCTGAAACGTTTGCTTTCTCTAGGCCAGAAAGTGCTATGATATCACCAGCTTTTGCCTCGTCTATAGGCAGGCGATCTAGACCTTTAAAGGTTAGCATTTTAGTGATGCGACCATTTTCAACTAGGTTACCTTCGCGGTCTATTACTTTAATGGTCATGTTTAGTGTCGCAGTTCCAGTTTCAATGCGACCAGTTAGTACGCGCCCTAAGTAAGGGTCGTATTCTCTGGTTGTTACAATCATTGAGAATGGCGCTTCAGCATCAGATTTTGGTTGCCTTACATATGATAAAATCATATCGAATAATGCATTTAGATTATCTCTTGGGTCTGTAAGCTCATTCACTGCCCAGCCGTTTCTGCCAGATGCGTATATTACAGGGAAATCTAGTTGCTCATTACTTGCATCTAGTGATACGAAAAGATCAAAAATTTCATCTAGCACTTCGTCTGATCTTGCATCAGAGCGATCAATTTTATTAATTACAACTATTGGTCTTAGGCCTAGTTTTAAAGCTTTACCCAGAACGAATTTCGTTTGTGGCATTGGGCCCTCAGCTGCATCTACTAGCAATACAACGCCGTCTACCATACTTAATATACGCTCAACTTCGCCACCGAAATCGGCGTGCCCAGGAGTGTCAATGATATTGATTTTGGTGTCACTCCACATAACGGATGTACATTTCGCTAGAATGGTAATACCACGCTCTTTTTCAAGATCGTTAGAGTCCATGGCGCGTTCTGCAACAGCTTGATTATCACGAAACAAGCCGCTCTGCTTTAGCATGTTGTCGATTAATGTAGTTTTCCCATGATCAACGTGGGCGATGATTGCGACGTTACGTATAGATGACATTATTAATTACTCTCAAGAATTTTATAAAGGTTGCAAAGGTGCGGATTGTACACGAATTTAAACATTATAGCAAACTTCTTCTATAATTAATAGATATTAATAAGGGCCGCCATCATAATAAATTTGCGCATCATAGGTTTTTTAGTTACAATACGAACGATCAAATATAAAACACTAGATAAGTAATGACAAAAATCTCAAAAAGGCGAAAGCATACAAATTATGTTTTACTGCTATGCATTGCTGCGATGATAGTGTTGATTTATGCAGTTACGATCATCAAACTTTCAGACTAGATTTATCATGAAAAAAATCGCTTGTTATATTTTATTTGCAGTATTTAGTTTCGCTAATATTACTAGCGCATTTGCTGAGGTGTTTGAGGTTGATTTGTTTATTAAGGACCATAAATTTAATCCAGAAATTTTAGAACTCCCAGCGGGCAAGAAAATACGCATTACTGTGCATAATCAAGATTCTACTATTGAGGAATTTGAAAGCACAGACCTCAAGCGCGAGAAAATCGTTCCAGGTAATTCAAAAGCAAAAGTGATCCTTGCGCCTCTAAAGCCAGGGGAGTATAAGTTTTTTGGTGAGTTTCATGAAGAAACTGCGCAAGGGAAAATTGTAGTAAAAGAAAAAGTAGAAGAAGAGCCAGATGTTTAAAATAGCAATAGTAGTGTTTCGTGAATGCATGGAGATATCCTTCTTGCTTGGAGTGATTCTTGCAGTTACTAAGCCGATTAAAAACTCTAGAACGTATATTATTCTAGGCTCTATGCTAGGGGCTTTTTTAGCTGGGGTGTTTGCGATATTTGCACGGTCCGTTGCTGAGTCTTTTGGCGGTCTGGGGGATGAGCTATTTGATTCATGCGTGATATTAATTACGGCTGCTATAATCAGTTGGACCGTAGTATGGATGCAAGGATACACCAAGAAAATACGCAAGGATTTAGGCAAGCTTTCTGAGAAAATCAATGCTGGCGCGGCTAGCCAATTTATGTTGGTAGTTGTAGTTGCCATGGCTATATTGCGCGAGGGGGCGGAGATAATTCTTTTTGTTTATAGCATCTCATCTGCAGGGAATATAGATGGTAATAGTTATGTGCTTGGCTTTGGCATTGGTGCGTTTGCTGGCCTTGCTGTTGGAACTATTATGTATCAAGGTTTAATACGCTATGCGGGTAAGTATATTTTTACTATTTCCAGTGTATTGCTAACATTAATCGCTGCTGGGCTAGCATCAGAGGCGGCCGGAATCATGACTTCTTCTGGTATTATTGAATTATTTAGCGAGCAATTATGGGATAGCTCTTGGCTTGTCGATAATAATAGTATTATTGGCAAAATCCTAAATATTACTATAGGGTACGACTCAAGGCCAAATGGTATGCAAATTGCTTTCTATCTGGCAACTATAATGTTCACAGTGATCATGATGAAATGTCGCGCGCAAATATCTAGTAGGAATAATGCTTAAATTTATTACTGAATTCGGTCCATTAATTGCTTTTTTTGTGGGCTACAAAACTGGAGGAATCCTGGATGCAACGCTTTATATGCTTGTTGCTTCTGTGATCGGTATTTCTACTACTTACATTCTTGAGCGCAAAATAAATAAGGTGAACTTGGTATCTGCGGGATTGCTGCTGATTTCTGCTAGCCTTACTCTGTTTAGTGGAAACTCGATATTCATTAAAATGAAACCAACCGTTTTATATTGTTTGTTTGCGAGTGCATTTTTGGTGACTAACTTTAAATGGAAGCCAGCAATACAATTTGCACTAGGTACTGCGATTAAATTTAAGGAAGAAAAAAACTGGCGCGTGCTGAACATACGCTTTATGTGGTTCTTTCTTTTGATGGCGATAGTTAACGAAGTAGTCTGGAGAAATTTCTCAGAAGATACTTGGGTAAGTTTTAAAGTATTTGGTGCAATGCCAATAACTCTGATATTCGTTGTGACCCAGCTGCCATTTATTATGCGTAATAAAATAGAAGATCCAGTATCTTAATTGCTGTCACAAGTTGAAATTATTTTTATAAATTTCAACTTGCGCCTGGTGTGTGGTTTAGTAAAATCACTCCATTAATTTATGGGAATGGTTTATGAAAAATCATGCGTTGCAAAGTGCCATCAATATATATAAAGCATATTGTTTCTTTGGCAGAAAGGCGGTTCCGCTAATAGCTGCTACCTCCCTTGCAGATGGTGCGCTTTCAAAATATTATGGCGTTACTAGGAAATATTTTAGCCTTATAGTTTTCTGGGGTTATATGAGCTACAAAGCTATATCTATTATTCATAAATTTAGCAATAAATCAGCTGATAAGGATGATACATATATCAATTCAATTCTAGATAAATATAAGCATGTATTAGATGCAGTCTTTATTATGACTTCTATCGGGATGATTCTGAAGGGGCGGGATTTCTTTGCTCCTAAATTTAATCTTAAACAGATAGCTGACTCAGGCGCAAAGCTCTCTAAAATATTTGATCAAAACGGAGCTGTTGCAAAAATCTCTAAAGACTTTGATCATGGCTATGTTAGTGGCGCTGCTTCTGTGGTTAGTAATATCCCGCGTTTATTAGAGAATAAATTTATGGGTAATATGCTTCTGTTGCAGACACTCAATGCTAGTCAGATTTATTTGACTGAGAAATATTTTAGCGATATTTCTTCTGGCTCTAGATTATCTTTGTACCTTGCGTGGCAAAATAATAAGGGTTTTGCTAAGATTAAGCAGACGTCTCTGTTAGAGGGGGGAGTTATTGCTCTTAACTTAATGAAGCAATATTCTGAGTATAAGCTTGGTCTTGGCAAGTATATTGTCGCAAAATATACTGGAATAGTAAGTAAAGAGAGCGATATACTTAATTGCCAAATCGAATCATTGCTTAATGATATTATTTCTCCTGTAGTTTACAAATATCGTATAATTAAACAAAAGAGCGCGGAATATATAACAAATAATCAAGCGCCAGTTCTTATTCTAAACAGCCTGGTTTCTACTATATTGTCAGACAAAAATCTTAAGCAGCTGCAGATGATTATATCTAGCTTATCGAAGTTTGAAATGGATGATATATTAGGAGCTTCTGCGTTTAGTGGCCTGAAATTAGCGCGAGATATTATTAATTACACAATATTCACAAGTTTTTTGCCTGCAATAAACTGCGATAAGTTAAAGGAAATATTATTGATGGACAGGGCTGTGTTTAAAATTGTGGATAAAATTGGTTGCAAAGGTGTGGAGGATCCTGCAATGCAAGAGTTTATGATAGACAATATTGCTTTAGACGTAGTCGATGTTTCAGAAATTCTAGTAATGGGCGATGTTCCTGGCGATAGCTTATAAGCTACATGCTCATATTCATAACCTTATCGAAAGCTTCTAGGAATTTATCACGCACTCGTACTGTTGTATCCATAACGTTTTTAGCTTCTGTGGTGGCTGTAAGTAAATCCACAAGTGAAGCCTCGCCAATTAGAGATTTTCTTGCTGTTTGTTCTTGGTTAGAAACAGCGCTACGTGCATTTTTTACAACGCTACTGGCAAAGCCGCTAGCGTTACCATTACTTACTGCCATGGTGTGCGCAGCTGGTCTGCTCATGTTAATATTTGCTGTTTTTGCGCCTTGAATGTGGCTCAGGATTTGCGCAGGAGACATACGAGAGAAGCTATTAAACTGCTTGTCTACCATGTCATGGAAGTTAACCGCCTTGTTCATGGGGGTTTCTACTACATTCAGCTTAGGTCTGCTCTGAATTTGTGAGTAACTTTGTTGCGCTAATAATCCGACACTATCTATTGACATAATTATCTACCCATTGCCTCTACAGTTTTTTGCATTAAGGAGTTGCTAACTTCAATTACACTTAAATTTGCTTCGTAGCTACGTTGCGCTTCGCTTGCATCTGCGCGCTCAATTTCGCGTGTGATATTTGGATATTTCACCAGACCTTCTGCATTCGCAGCTGGGTGGTGAGGGTCGTACTTCATGATGAAGTCAGAATTATCAACATCAACTTTTTTAGTTCTGATCACGTTTGTGCCCAGTTTTTTATTGTATTTATTCTCGGCAAAAATGATTTTGCGTTTGTAAGCATCGGCGCCAGGAGTTACGCCTGTGGAATCTTCATTAGCGATATTCTCTGCGGCAACTTTTAGGCGCTCAGCTTGGAACCTAGTTCCGTGCGCCCCTATAGATACTGCTTGCTTTAAATCATCTGCAAATATAGCAGGTGCTGTTAAAAAACAGGCTGTGATTGCTATGAATGTAATAATAAATTTTTTCATATAATTATTTCCCAAGTACCGCAGAATATAAAGAGTTAGTTGTGGCGTAAGCCTTTAGTGCCGCTGCATAATCGTTTTTATTTTGTGATAGCTTTGTTACTTGCTGGTTTATTGAAACATTATTTCCATTCTTCTTGGTCTCGTAAGGATCCTGCAATTTGTGGCTAGAGAATGTGCCATTCGAGCTCTTAGAGCCGCCTAGATGTTTTCCGGATGTTTTTGCCATCCGTATTGTGCGATGAGTTTTACCCTTGCCAGTTAGGTTTTCATAATCATCTGGCATAGTAACATCATTTGCCTTATAGCCAGGCGTGTTTGCATTTGCTAAGTTTTCAGCTAAAATTTTGTTTTTAAATGCGCTGAGTTCTAGGTAAGATTTGAATAGATCGTTAGTTTTGTGTTTTCTGTTCGCGCGCTCGCTGGTTTTTGTCAAAGGAATATGCTTACTATTGCCGTAAGCTGCATTAGCAAACAGAGTGGTTATGGCAATAAATATGATAAATAATCTTTGCATAATCTTTGTGTTTTTGGCGTTTGCCTTAAATATATATACCCACGTACGCGTTAGTGTATCTGAAAAGTATCAAAATATCAAACAGTTTTTAATGTTTGGTTGTGAGCTGGTAAATTAAAATGGTATTGTGTGATATAAAGCCTAGCCACTAAATTCGCGTTATAATAGCTACTGGCTGGAATTGTTTGTTGTCTCAGCGGCATTTTAAAGTTGATAATTTTACGATTCTGCTGTAGTTAATTAAAGATTATACATGATTTTCATGGGAGAAGATTTTCGATATGTTACAAAATAATGATTTGCTAGCTGAATATCTACCAATCGCAGTGTTCTTCGGGATAGCTACCTTAGTTTCTGTTGTGGTTACGATCTTACCAAAGCTTTTAGCAACATCAAAACCTCAGAAGGATAAATTAAGCGCATATGAATGTGGGTTTGAGCCGTTTGGTGATGCTAGAGGGCAGTTTGATATTCGCTTTTACCTAGTCGCTATTTTATTTATTATTTTTGACCTAGAAGTAGCATTTTTAATTCCATGGGCAATAAATCTAAAAGCTATAGGTGCTTTTGGTTTTTGGTCAATGATGGTATTTTTGCTAGTGCTAACGGTTGGATTTATTTACGAATGGAAAAAAGGCGCCCTTGAATGGGAGTAGGAAGGAGCTAAATTTTATGAAACAAGATTTACAAAACAAAAACAGCATGCTTAATCCGAGCTTAGTAAGCCAGGATAGTTTTTTTGATGCGGAAATGTCGAATCGTGGCTTTGTGCTGACAAAAGTAGATGAATTAACGGGCTGGGCAAGAGCAAACTCTTTATGGCCCATGACTTTTGGCCTTGCATGCTGCGCTGTTGAAATGATGCAAGCTGCAGCTAGCCGCTACGATATGGACAGGTTCGGGTTCTTATTCCGCCCCAGCCCGCGCCAGGCAGACCTCATGATTGTAGCAGGAACGCTAACGAATAAAATGGCCCCTGCAATGCGCAAAGTGTATGACCAAATGGCTGAGCCTAAATACGTGATCTCCATGGGAAGCTGCGCAAATGGTGGTGGTTATTACCATTATTCTTATTCTGTAGTTAGAGGTTGCGACCGCGTTGTGCCAGTAGATGTTTACGTCCCTGGATGCCCACCAACCGCGGAAGCTTTGATTTACGGCCTGATGCAGTTGCAGCGTAAGATTAAACGAACAAGCAAATTTAAGGGTTAGTTTTATATGGAATTTTCACATATTATCGATGAATTTGCGAAAGATAATAATCTAAACCTATCTCCTATAGAGGTAAAAGGTGGCTTTGCTGCTTATCATACATCCCACGATAGTGTGCTTTCGTTGCTAAAATTTGCTAAAGAGCATAAAGATTTGCGTTTTACCGTTTTAACAGATTTATTCGCTGCTGATTTTCCAGCAAAAGCCAAGAGATTTGAAGTTGTATATAGCTTGCTGAGTTTGAAGTTAAACAAGAGATTATTATTCAAAATAGATTTGGATGAGAATGAGCCAGCACCATCTGCGACTGATATTTACAGTGCCGCTTGTTGGTATGAGCGTGAAGCTTTTGATATGTTTGGGATAACATTCGATAATTGCCCAGACATGCGCAGAATACTTACTGATTATGGCTTCAAAGGACACCCGCTTCGTAAAGATTTTCCGGTAACAGGACATGTGCAGGTGAAATATGACGAAGCTTTAGAAAAAGTAGTATATGAACCAGTATTGCTTGAACAAGAATTTAGAAATTTTGATTTTTCTTCCCCGTGGCAAGGGCCTGGTGAATATAAATTACCTGGCGATGAGAAAGCAACGAAATAAATATATTTATGGCAGAAACAAATAAAACAACCACCATCAATTTTGGCCCGCAGCACCCAGCAGCTCACGGTGTGCTTAGGCTTATTTTGGAAATGGATGGTGAGGTAGTAAACAAAGCTGACCCGCATATCGGATTGCTACATAGGGGCACAGAAAAGCTAATCGAGCACAAGACATACATGCAGGCCATACCCTATTTTGATCGCCTTGATTATGTATCGCCGATGTGCCAGGAGCACGCTTATGCGCTAGCTGTTGAGCAACTAATTGGCTGCGAAGTTCCAAAGAGAGCGCAATATATTCGTGTGTTATTTTCAGAGCTTACTAGAATATTAAACCACAGCATGAATATCGGTACGCAGGCGGTTGACCTTGGCGCTACTACTCCGCTGCTATGGTTATTTGAAGAGCGCGAGAAGATCATGGAATTTTACGAGCGCGTTTCTGGTTCTCGCATGCACTCAAACTATTTCAGGCCAGGAGGAGTAGCCTCGGATCTGCCTGATGGATTGCTTGAAGATATAGCAGTATTTAATAATAATTTCTTGGCCCAGCTTGCTGATGTTGAAACCTTGCTTAACAATAATAGAGTATGGAAACAAAGGCTTGTTGGCGTTGGTGTTGTTAGCCAGAAGCAAGCAATGGATTGGGGTTTTTCTGGCCCTATGCTGCGCGGCTCTGGAATAGAGTGGGACTTGCGCAAGAGCAATCCTTATGAAGTTTATGACGAGATGGAATTTGATGTGCCAATCGGCAAGAATGGTGATTGTTATGATCGTTATTTGGTGCGCATTGAAGAGATGTATCAGTCGGTTCGGATAATTGATCAATGCTTAAATAAAATACCAAAAGGCGAAGTTAAGTCCTTAGATTCCAAGATAACACCTCCATCGCGCAAGGATATGAAAGAATCCATGGAGGCAATGATTCATCACTTTAAGCTATATACGGAAGGCTATGATGTTCCTGCTGGAGAAGCTTATGGAATGGTTGAAGCGCCCAAAGGGGAATTCGGAGTTTATTTATATTCAGATGGTAGCAATAAGCCATATAGATGCAGAATAAAAGCGCCAGGTTTTGCGCATCTGCAAGGCTTAGATTTTATGACGCGCGGGCATTTAATGGCGGATGTTGTGTCTGTTATTTCTAGCCTTGATTTAGTATTTGGAGAGATTGATAGATGAGCAAGGTAGCAGAGAAATTTGTTTTCAGTAAAGAGAATTTGGCAAAAGCCAAAGAGATCATAGCGAAATACCCAGAAGGTCGCCAGAAAAGCGCGATGCTTCCGCTTCTTGATATTGCTCAGAGGCAAAATGGCGGATGGCTTTCTGTGCCAGCTATTGAATGCGTTGCAGAGCACATATCAGAGCCATTCATGCGGGCATATGAAGTTGCTACATTCTATACTATGTTTAATACAAAGCCTGTCGGGAAATATCATATTCAAGTATGCGGAACAACGCCTTGTTGGCTTCGCGGCGCGGCAGACATAATGGAAGCATGCGAAAAAGGCGCTAAAACAAAATGCGGCGAGACTTCTGACGATGGTTTGTTTACTATCTCTGAAGTTGAGTGTTTGGGCGCATGCGTAAACGCTCCGCTAGTACAAATTAACGACGATTATTACGAAGATTTAGACCCGAAAAAAATGGGCGATCTAATTAAAGAACTAAAGAAGAAATAATTATCCATTGGAGGGACGGGATGAAAAAACTATTTAGCATATTACTTGTTTGCGCCATGCTGCCTTTGGTTAGCTATGCTGATTATGTAAGTAATGGTTTTTTCGTTGTTGATAAATCTATGGATTTTGATAAAACGATTCGCTCTGGAAAATGCATTGGGTCTGTTGCGTACCCCGTGCTTTCTAATAGCGATGAAGAATTATTCATGCGTATAAACGACGAAATCCACGATTTTGTTGAGCTCTACGCCATTTGTAACAAAGGAGAGCGTGACCATTTTTCAGTAACATACGACGTTCCAGAATCTGGCACAAAGGATTTCTTTAGCGTGCGCTGGGTAACAAAAAAAGACGATAAATTATACCGTATTGATACTATCAATTTCAATTCTGAAACTGGCGCCATGTTAAAGCACGATGACATCTTTAACATGCTTGGCGACCATATGATGGGTGAAATGATTAAGCTATCAGATGGGCATTTGGCAAATAATTGTACCTGGGATAGGTTCCTAGAGAAAATAACAAGCAGAGATATTCAGTTATATTTAAAAGCGGATATATGGTATATCGTTTTTAACGAAACTAATACTCTTAAGAAAGTAATAGATACAAAAATCCCTGAATATTTTTTAATAGGAAATAGAGACCATGATCGCGGATAAGGATAAAATTTTTACAAATTTATATGGCAAAGAATCGCCTGATTTAAAAGCTGCTCAAAAACGCGGCGATTGGGATGGTACTAAAAAATTCATGAAAAAAGGGCGCGACTGGATAGTTGAGCAAGTGAAAAACTCTGGCCTTCGAGGGCGCGGGGGAGCTGGCTTTTCTACTGGTATGAAATGGTCCTTTATGCCAAAAGACCACCCGAAACCATCATATTTAGTTGTCAATGCAGATGAGTCTGAACCTGGTACATGCAAAGATCGCGATATTATAAGACATGACCCGCATAAATTAGTTGAAGGCTGCGTGCTTGCTAGTGTTGGTATTGGTGCTCATAGTTGCTATATTTATATTCGTGGCGAGTTCTACGCTGAAGCTATTGCACTACAAAAAGCAATCGATGAAGCCTATGATGCAAAACTGATCGGTAAGAATGCGTGCGGCTCTGGTTATGATATCGATATTTACTTGCATCGCGGTGCTGGTGCTTATATTTGCGGAGAGGAGACTGCGCTTTTAGAGAGTTTAGAAGGTAAGAAAGGTCAGCCGCGCTTGAAGCCACCTTTCCCTGCTGGTGCTGGCCTGTATAGCTGCCCAACCACTATCAACAATGTTGAGTCCATAGCTGTGGTTCCAACCATCCTAAGGCGCGGGGCTGAGTGGTTTGCTGGTCTTGGAAAAGAAAATAATACTGGCACTAAGCTATTCTGTATTTCTGGCCATGTAAATAATCCTTGTAACGTTGAAGAAGAGATGGGGGTTCCTTTAAGAGAGCTGATAGAAAAGCACGCTGGCGGCATTCGCGGTGGATGGGATAATTTAAAAGCAATCATCCCTGGCGGTTCTTCTGTTCCGATGATTACAAAAGAAATATGCGAAACAGTTACCATGGATTTTGATTCTCTAAGGGCGGTTGGTTCTGGCCTTGGTACTGGCGGTTTGATAGTTATGGATCAGTCGACGGATATAATCTATGCGATAGCGCGCTTGAGTAAGTTCTACATGCATGAATCATGCGGCCAATGCACGCCATGCCGTGAGGGCACAGGCTGGATGTGGCGCGTTATGATGCGCCTGGTGAGCGGCGAAGCAAGAGTAGAAGAGATAGACGAGTTGCTAGATGTAACAAAGCAAGTAGAAGGCCATACAATATGCGCCCTTGGCGATGCTGCTGCTTGGCCCATTCAAGGCTTAATCCGTCACTTTCGTGATGAAATTGTCGAGCGTATTGAAAATAGATAGATTGAACATTTTTGTTGCATCGTTATTTGCAACAGGGTTGTTTTTATAGCGCATTTATCTATTAGTTTAGAATTATTAGCAAAAATTATATTGATTAACTAACTCTAGCTATGCTAACAATTAATATACGGTGTTTTTTTTAATAAAATTAATTAGGTAAGTTGTATGTCGCAAAGTAATTCATCCTCTATGCAAGATTCTAGCTCTCCAAGTTCAAGTAGCTCTAGCTCTTAAAGCACTACTGTTGCAAATAAAGAATAAATTTCTTAGGTGGTATTAAACTCATTCTCTATTTGCAACAGGAGAATTTTTTATTTATTCCAAGGCATTTTTGCGATCAATTTAGCAAGTCCGCACCAGCCAGTTAGGCCAGCGCTTGTTAGGCCAAGCCCTACAATCAGCGTAATAGCAAGCCCATATGGCGAAACAAAATGCCCTATGGCGAGCCCTGTGAGAATCAGTATCCCAAGCGTTGTTTGCACTTGCCTATCTAGCGGCATGATGCTTTTGCCTGAAGATGTGATAGGCATTCCTGCTGATTTCCAGGCTTCTATTCCGCCTTCTAGATTCCATATATCGAATGGTGCATTTTCAGATTTTAGCTGCTCGCAGGCCATCATAGCGCGCCGGCCAGACTTGCAATGGATCACTAATTTTTTATTGCGATGTTCTGGTAGATGTGCTGCATCCACTGTGACATCTGAGAGCGGTAGGTTGCGCGAGCCTTTGATAGATTCGCCCCTATATTCGGCTGGTTCTCTAACGTCTACTAATACCGCCTCGCCGCTTTCTAGCCATTTGGATAATTCTTGCGCAGTTATATTGTTGATTACTGTCATTTTAAGCTTGCCACCATATTAATTTTTTATTATACGTAAATTTATACCAGTTTTTATTAATATAAGAAAGCAAGAATGAGCGTGCACCGCAAGAATCACTGGATGCTAAGCTCTATGATGAAATAATAGAGAGTATCAATGGAAATAATAGGATATGTAGCTGCTGTTATTATGGGCGTTACGCTTGGAGTAATTGGTGGCGGTGGTTCAATTCTTACTGTGCCTATTCTTGTGTATTTGATGGGAGTTGCTCCATCTACTGCTACTGGCTATTCGCTTTTGATTGTTGGCTCTACGGCGGTGCATTAAAGCTTCAAATGCGACACATAAGGATCTATATTATTAAAATAAGTAATTTATATAGAGAAGAATATGTCACATCATTTAAGCTCAGAAGAGCGAATCAGAATAGAAACATTACTGGATCTTGGTACAAG
>CAXMOU010000052.1:0-25579 GCA_964195465.1 uncultured Rickettsiaceae bacterium | reverse complement strand
TGTACCAAGATCCAGTAATGTTTCTATTCTGATTCGCTCTTCTGAGCTTAAATGATGTGACATATTCTTCTCTATATAAATTACTTATTTTAATAATATAGATCCTTATGTGTCGCATTTGAAGCTTTAATGCACCGTTTTCTTATTAATACTAAAGACGCTAATGGTCTGAGAATTATTGATTATGCTCAGAAATATCTTTTTGCAGTTAATGAAGAAGATGAAGGCGATGAAGATTCTGAATATACCCGCGATATGACATTACAGGTTATTCAAAAATTGCGTAATGCTGGTTCTGCAGAGCCTATTGAAAGCATAGGGGATAATAACAAGATCGATTTAAGTAATGAGCGCCTTGATGGATATATTCCAAATCAGCAAAGTGCAATTAGTCTTGTTCGTAAACTGTACAGAAAACACCCATTAACGGAAGAGGAAATAGAGGAGACAATAGAAAGGTTTGTTACAAATCAGCGTGAACTCTTAGAAAGCCTCATGAACGAGGATTGGAACGATGAAGGTAACTCGATTACTACGCTAAAAGTGATCGAGCTCTTGTCTGATATGAGAGAGGTTGATGATCGTTTGTCTATAAGCTGGGATTTTAAAAAAATACTTGCATCAGCAATTAAAGCTACAGAAGGAAGCTCAGACGCAACTAACCAGTTATTTAACGCTTTATCCACATTAAATATGTGCGAGTTAAGTAAGCTAATGTTTTTACTCCATGCTGTGCAGGACACATTAGTTGAGGCTACTATGCAATTCAGCGCAGCTCAAAGCAATGAGTTTTATGATCTTGCTTTGCAAAGAGTGAAAACTAATGAATATTTTCAATCTAATCCAGAAAAGCTTGATGTGTCAATTAAAGATTGGATAACAGTTCGTAGATTCGATGACAAGTTTCCAGAAAAATGGAGTTATGAGGCAACTAAAGTTCAAGGAATTATCAATTGCGCCTTCTCTGATTTTCACTCGGGTCATATCTCAAGAATTGATAGTTCTGAGTATAGATATTTAAATAATCTAATGAAAAATCAATTGATAAACGAATGCATTCTCAATGAGGAATCTGCTAATGTTAGTGCCTGGAAGCAATTACTTTCCTCCGCTATACAAAAAAGCTTTAACAAGTTAGTTCTCCAAATTATAGATGACCCAACTCAAATGGAGGCTTTGTTTGATCAAAATTCTTATAGTTCTAAAGAATTTTTCTATGGCGATATCTCTAAGATAAATATCAATGTACACGCTATTTATGCTACAATTTCTGAGTCTATAAATAAAGAGGCAGCTGATAATTTTCTTGAAAAACTTAAAGAACATTATGGAATTTCAGAAAAAAACATATCTGATATTCGAGGTATAAAGAATCCTTTTGAAGGTCTGAAAATAGAAGAAATGGGTATGGGCCTTGTTGACCCTACTAGTATGCAAGTTCTTATAAATCTTTCTGGAGAGATGGTTGAAGAAGGAGAATTTTCGGGGTAGGAATTTTAACCCAGCATCCTGGCCAATAAATAATTATGAAGCATTAGCCCCTTGCTGCTCAGACGTAGATTACCATTTTCTATCACAACCAACCCTTGCTGCATATAATGCTCGAGGGTTTTTGTGTTTAGTATATCTGCAAATTTTTTGCCGGTTAGTTTATAAAGATTCGATTCATTAACGCCCTGCTCTAACCTGGTGCCCATCATTATTATTTCTTCAACAGTTTCTTGGTTTGTGAGTTTATTGCGTGACTGGATGCCATGGCCGTTATCTGCAACTAAGTTTAACCATTTTTCTGGTTTGTGAGTCATCATGATTGCTTCTACGCCGTCGCTGTTATGAAGCCTGGCATGTGCGCCTGGGCCGATTCCTATATATTCGTTATAATTCCAGTAGCATAGATTATGGATACACTCCTCGCCAGCTTTAGCGTAGTTTGATATTTCATAGCGGTTATAGCCTCTCGCTTTAAGATGCTCGTTTGTCCATTCATACATGCTTGCTGCCAAGTCATTTGATGGCATTTTAAGGTTTCCGTTTCGGTATAGGCTATAAAATGGAGTTCCTTTTTCTATAGTTAGCTGATAGAGCGAGATATGGTCACCAGCTAGTTTTAGGCCTTCAGTTGCTTGCTCTTGCCATTGCTCTAATGTTTGGCCAGGAATTGCGTAGATTAAATCAAACGAATAGCGATCATAAATCTTAGAGGCGGACTCTATGGCTTTTATGGCATCATTAGCCGAATGCTTGCGGCCGAGCATGGTAAGAGCATCCTGATTAAGTGACTGAACTCCGATGGAAACTCTGTTTACCCCAGCCGCCTTAAACTCCTTAAATTTCTGAGTTTCATAAGATGTCGGGTTGGCCTCTAGGGTGATTTCGATATTATCACTAAGCTTACCAAGCGCGCCTATTTTGGCAATGATCCCTTCCACCACATGTGGCTTCATTAATGAGGGAGTTCCACCGCCAAAAAAGATAGAGCGCACCTCCCTGCCCTTGATTTTATCTGCAAAATAATCGATTTCTTTTTTATAGGCGATTAGCCACGCATCATGATCTATTGCCCCCGTAACATGAGAATTAAAGTCACAATAAGGGCATAGGGAAAGACAAAATGGCCAGTGAATATATAAGGAAATTGCTTGCACGTTATTAATCTCAACTAAGGACATCTAATGTTCATCTTCACACCGGCTACATCTATTATATCTTCGATAGCGTCTTTGATGGTTTTTATATCTTTCTCGCTTTTTACGTCACCAAAAATATGCACCACTTTATTTGTGGTTTCAACATGCAGAATATAATGCTCAGCAATGCGACTATTTATTGCTAAATATTTGATTTTCCCCTTAGTTTTTGCGGTAATAAATGCATCTGACAAAAACTCTCTACTATCTTTGATGTTCAGATTATCAGTATTAACATCAACAACGCTTTTGATGCTAGCTGCTAATTCAATGATGCGATCCGCCTGCAATTTAGCGTCAACATCACCGCTTAAGTATATGATTTTTTGGTCAACTTTGACTTTAATATGAGTGTTGGGTATGTCATTTTCTTCAACTAGAAGCCCTGTGATAATTTTAGAAATCGCCTTATCACTTAAAGGCGCAGCATATACACCAGAAGTAATTAGCATAATTATGGTTGATAATAGAAAATGTCGCATATTTCTCCCTGTTTGTGTTGATTATTTGTACCCTACTATAGTTTTACTATATAACTATAAATCCAACACGCAAGGCGCGTGATCTGAAGGGCGCTCCCAGTCTCTAGCTTCTGTGATACATTTAGTAGCTTTTAGTTGAGATTTAAGGGGCAAGCTCGCCCAAATATGATCTAAACGACGTCCGCGGTTAGATTTTTTCCAATCCCGGTTCCGATAACTCCACCAGCTATATAGTTTTTCGTCTAAATTCACAAAATGCCTGGCTGTATCAATGAACCCAAGCGAGTCCTGCAAGGACAGAAGAGCAGCGCGCTCTGGCTCTGTATGGCTAATTACATTACGCAATTGACGGCTGGACCAAACATCATGCTCATGCGGCGCTATGTTTAAATCTCCAACTAGGATCATTTTATCACTCTTGCTGCGGTTCTTAGTTAGCCATTCTTGCATAAGCCTTACATATTCAAGCTTATGCTTATATTTCGGGTTGGTTTCAACGTCAGGCTCATCGCCGCCAGCAGGCACATAGAAATTATGAACCTCTATATCTCCTATTTTTGCGGCTATATGGCGCGTATCTTCGTTGTATAGCTTTAGAGAGAAGGTATCTGATATTGGAGTCTTAGAAAGAATAGCAACGCCGTTATAAGATTTCTCACCAGAATATACTACATGAGCAAAGCCCATCTGTTTTATTGCTTCTAGCGGGAAGTGCTGGTCCTGCGCTTTGGTTTCCTGCAGGCAGATAATGTCTGGCTTTTGTTCTTTAGCCAGCCTCTCTAGCAAATTAATACGCAATCGAACAGAATTGATATTCCAGGTGATTATTCTCATGTTTTTACCAGCGCATGTTTTTTCTTGCCAGCAGAAAGCTTGATTGCCCCGTCTTTTACAAAAGAAGCATCAACCATCATGTGTTCATCTTCTACTGTTTTGTCGTTGATTTTCGCGCCTTTTCCCCTGATTAATCTTCTTGCTTCGCCTTTAGATTTAGCCAGGCCCGCCTCTAAGAATAGATCATAACAAGCAATTCCAGCTTCAATGCGTGCTGGCTCTACATTAATAGTAGGAAGGCCATCGCTAGCGCCGCCGTTTTCAAACACTTCTATGGCGGTTTTGCGCGCGGATTCTGCTTTTTCTTTGCCGTGGCAAAGGGTTGTTACAGTGAGTGCTAGGTGCTTTTTAGCTTCGTTGATATTTTCTTCCGCAAGCTTTGCAAACTCCAGAACTTCTTCATCCGAAAACTCACAATATAGCTTAGCAAACTTAACTACATCCGCATCCTCAGTGTTACGCCAATATTGATAGTAATCATAAGCGGATAATTGCTCTTCATTTAACCATACTGCCCCGCTAATAGATTTGCCCATCTTCACGCCAGATGAAGTAGTAAGCAGCGGCGTTGTAAGCCCGAAGGACTCCTTAGCATTCATTTTGCGCACCAAATCAACGCCAGTGACTATATTACCCCATTGGTCGCTTCCACCAAGCTGCAGGGAGCAATCGAACTCTTTGTTTAGATGATAAAAATCATAGGCTTGCAGTAGCATGTAATTGAACTCTAGAAAGGTAAGTGATTGCTCTCGTTCAAGACGTAAACGCACCGAGTCCATAGTCAGCATACGATTAACCGAGAACATACGTCCCATATTGCGCAAGAAGTCAATATATTTAAGGCTCTCTAGCCATTCTGAGTTATTCAGCATAATTGCATCGCTTGGACCATCGCCAAACTTGATGAATTTAGCAAGTGAAGCTTTTATACCAGCGATGTTTTCTTCAATCACTTCATCTGTAAGATATTTGCGCGTTTCTTCTTTTCCGGTTGGGTCACCAATTTTTGTTGTAGCGCCACCAATAAGAATAATCGGTTTATGGCCATATTGCTGCAGAAGACGCAATATCATAACCTGCATCAAATTACCTACGTGCAAAGAGCTTGCGGTGCAATCAAAGCCCACATAAGCAGTGATTTTCTGCTCTTCCATTTTATTCCCCAAAGACTCTTCATTGGTGCATTGGTAAAAGTAGCCGCGCTTTTTAAATTCGTCTAAAAATTTCATAGAGTATATCTTTTGTATTAGCAATCTTGTACTATTAAATTATAATCCAAAACTTATCAAGGATAAACAATAAATCAGGGAAAGGTTTATGAAGAAATCATCAGCAGATGGAAAAGTCATATTAAAATATTTCGAGGGTACATGGGATATATCTCGCAATATGAGTAATTTTCATTCCCCTAAATATAATGGCACTGCAGAAGGAGAAGTGAAAATTACGCCCGATCCCAAAGTAGGATTGAGTTATTCCGAAAAAGTAAAAGTAAAATTCGCTAATGGCGTTGAAGCAAGCGGAACTCAGAACTATGTTTTTCAGCTAGATAAAGGAGTAGTATCTCAGTATAGATCAAAATTTGCTGGCTCTAAAGAGCTAGAAAAAATGTATAGTCTAGAATTTTTTTCAAATAAAGATCGGTTGCTAGCAAAACACGAATATACATGCGGTAAGGATCTATATAGAGTTGAATATTCAATTTATGACTATAACAACTTTGTAATACAATATATGGTAACAGGCCCAGAAAAAAACTATATTACTCAAACCTCTTTCATTCGCGAATAGGAAGAAGGGGAAGAAATATCCTTACTAGGAGAAGCGGATTAGTTGTTTTTTTGCACCATTTATTAACTCATGGTTGACCTAGGTGCGTTATTAGTTTACAATAAAACCTTAAATAGATATAATGCACACGAGTTTAGGGTTTTATGATTAGAAGAATGATAGAAAATGCAGGAGTTTATTTAAAAGAATTACACGAGCTACAACATGAGCATCGTGACTTAAACGAGATTATCGACAACCCAAATGCCCGCGATGAATTCTCTGAATTCACCCTGCAAAAGCTCAAAAAAAGAAAACTACTAGTAAAAGATCACATCAAAAGGCTTAAAATGTTCCTGCATCCTGATATTATTGCTTAGATATTAAGCGATGCAATTCTTAGAAGATTATAATTTTAAGAATAATCCAAATCCAGCTTATCCTCTACTCCAAAGAAAGTCGTAATTACAACAGCCTGATACTTTAAATATTCACGCATGGTTCTTTTCGTCGAGTGTTGTTTTCTAGATACTGGGTTAGCTATTATTGTTATGCCAGGTGGCAAATTATAGCTCAATTCTCTTAGAGCCCTAGGCATTTGGACTGAATCCACAACTATTCTTATAGAAGATAGTTCATATTTTATTAAAAACCTAGCCGTACCTACTGCGTGATTACGTTTGATACTTGCTAATTTTGTATCAAAAATAAACTGCTCTGCTGCTAATTGGTGTAATTCCAAGAAATTCTTGTATGATTCTTGTGGCTTGTCGCCTGTTATAAAAATCAATGGAGCGTAGCCAAGCTTCAAAAGCTGAACGCCAGTATATAGCCTTTGTTTATTGCCGCCAAAAACAACAATGGCCTCCGTTGGGCTTCTGCTATCGCTTGAGAGCTTGTTAACATGATACGAGAACGCATAAAACCCAGCGCCCCATAATAGAGCCAAAACGACAAAACTAATTAGTACTTTTTTCATTTAAAATATCTTATTAAATTCCTCTTGAAGAATCGAATCAAAATCTTGCATTTCAATCCCTATCCCAAGCTCTTTCAAGGATGTTACTGGAAACTTAGAGATTCCGCAAGGTATTATACCCCCGTAATTCTGAAGATTTGTATGAATGTTGACAGCAATACCATGATAGGTCACCCATTTTTTCACGCGTACACCAATTGCGCCGATTTTTGCTGGCTGATTGTTGTTATTCACCCAGATTCCCACCATATCTTTAATAGTATAGGCTTCAACTCCTAAGCGCTCTAGGGTGCTTATGATCCAGCCTTCAAGGTTGCGTACATATAATTTTAGATCTTGCTCTCGTTTGCGTAAATCTAAGAGGGGGTAAATAACACGCTGCCCCTTGCCGTGATAAGTAAACTTCCCCCCTCTTCCCGTATAAACCACTGGGATCTCATTTTTTCCTAGCAGATCGTTCTTGTTGTGGCTACTGCCTGCGGTATAGACATCTTCGTGCTCGACCAAAAAAATGCTCTCAGGTGATTTGTGATCAATAACATCCTGAAGCTTTTGCTCCATAGTTATGAGGGTTTTATTATATTCAGAAAGCCCCGATAGCTTGATCCATTCAACCATTATTTACGACCGAATAGTTTTTCAATATCATTTAGTTTTAGTTCAACATAAGTTTGCCTTCCGTGATTACATTGGCCAGAAAATGGGGTGTTTTCCATTTGCCTCAGAAGCTCGTTCATTTCTTCTGCTTTTAGTTTTCTGCCAGCTCTGATAGCATAATGGCAGGCATATGTCTCTGTTACGTGCTCGATCAGATCGCTAAGTGCTATGTTTTCTCCCATGCTGATAAAATGATCCGCTAAATCGTGAATCAATTTGCTGAGATTTACATCGCCAACCAGGCTAGGAGCTTCCGAAACAATAATCGACTTCTCACCGAATTTTTCAACGCTTATGCCAAGATCAGATAGTATTTCCTGATTATCATTAATAGCATCCGCCCTGGCGCTGTCTGGAAGCTCAACAATTTCAGGTATTAGTAGGCGCTGTTTTATCAGGCCATTTTTAGCTATTTGCTCTTTGATTTTTTCATAACCAATACGCTCATGTGCGGCGTGCTGGTCTGTAATTATTATGCTATCATTTGTTTGTGAAATAATATAAGTCCCATGAAGCTGCGCCTTTGCAGCGCCTAGAGGGAAGGTGCTTAAATCAGATTCAACCGCGATATTCTCTGGCTCCACAATGGACTGCGGAGCTGTTTCCATTAATTGCCCCTGCATGCCAGCCAATGCATAATCAACCCTAGGCGCAGCAGGGTAAGAGGCTCCCCTTGGCATTTGAAATTGACGGTGTTGGCTTGCGTTGCCGCGCTCTTGAAAAGATGGAGCTGTTGTCGTTTGCATATAATTTAGCGCGACGCTTGCAGCTGCGGTAGAAACCCGGTGACTTGAATTGTTCAAAGCATCTTTAATAGAGCTAATAACAATGCCGCGTATTAAAGCTGGGTCATGAAAGCGTACTTCTGTTTTAGCTGGGTGAACATTTACATCTACGGAGTGCGGGCTGAGCTTTAGAAACAACACAGAAACTGGATGGCGATCTCTGGCTAAATAATCCTTATATGCTACTCTAAGCGCTATATTCAGTATTTTATCTTTCACGGGGCGCTGGTTTATAAATAGGAATTGATCTTCCGCCGAAGCCCTGTTGTATGTAGGAAGTGAAGTGTAGCCATAAATCTGGATGTCACCACGCTCATACGAAACAAGCTCGGCATTCTCCATGAACTGAGAACCTATAATATCCGTGATACGGTTTTTTAAATTCTCTTCAAAAGAGTCAGTCCCTCCTCTTACTTTTATCAGCTCTTTGCCATCATGAGTGAAAGTAAATGATATTTCTGGATGCGCTAGAGCGATTTTCTTTACAATATTAATTGAAGCATTTAGCTCTGTTCTGTCTGTGCGCAAGAACTTTAACCTGGCTGGGGTTGCAAAAAACAAATCACGAATTTCTATGATTGTCCCCTCATTGCCGCTCGCTCTTTTTGTTTCTTCGATTTCCCCGCCAATTATAGAAAGCGAGTATGAATCATCCTGACCGCGTTTTCTTGAAGTAATCTTAAATTTACTAATCGCGCCTATAGATGGCAATGCCTCACCGCGAAAGCCGAAACTATTAATGTTAAGCAAATCATCTTCATCTAGTTTGGATGTCGCATGGCGTGTGATGGCCAGCTCTAGCTCATCCTTATCCATACCCATGCCATCATCCTTGATGATAATCAAATTCTTACCAGCGCATTCAAGGTGAATCTCAATCTTACTAGCACCAGCATCTATCGAATTCTCAACTAATTCCTTTACCACAGAAGATGGGCGCTCTATTACCTCACCTGCTGCGATCTTGTTTATGGTGCTATTTGAAAGTATTCTGATTGTCATTAGTTTCTTCTAGATATTGATTAACAAGAGATTAGTCTAATATAGAAGGATAGAATAATTTCCGCAAGAATTTCTGCAAGAAAGGAATTTAATATAATCCGTCATAGCGAGACGAAGAAGCGACGCAGATATCCAATCCCGCCACCGCCAACCAGTCCCGTTACCTCCTGAATGGCGGCGCTACGCTCGCCATGACGACTAGGGGCATGAATTAATTCACAGATTCCTTATTTACTTTTTCGCACCGCTATCTCAAACACATGCTCAGCCAGCGTGGCTTGGGTATGATAGTCTGGCACAAACCCTGATTTTATTATGCTTAATGTTTGCTCGCATATTAGGTCTGTATGATCAGCAAGCACCTGCGACAGGTCAAAGCCAGATTTTAATTCAAGCTCAATGCGGTCTGAAACATTGAAGTCTGCATCCTTACGGGCTTGTTGGACTAGCCTGATTATATCACGCGCTATTCCTTCATTTTCTAACTCTTTGCTAATTTCTAGGTCCAGAATAATTATACCCTGATTACCAGAAAGCGACTTAGCATTTGACTGAGCTTTTCTTGGCTCCAGGACTAGCGAATATTCCTCAGGAAGCAATTTCTCCCCTGCAATAAGCAGCTCACCATCAATCTCTTCCCATTTTCCTTGTTTAGACAGACCAATGATCTCTTTCATTTTCTTCGGCAATCTTTTTCCTAAAACTGGGAATTTTATTGATAGTTTTTTATCAGCATAGTTCAACAAATCATTGCTATAAGCTATTGATTTTACGTTGATTTCGTCTTTAATCAAATCCTCAAAATCTTTAAACAGATCACTATTTTCTGTGATGATTTTCAAACCAGATAAAGGCTGGCGCACTCGGATATTTTCTGCGCTTCTAATAAACAAAGCGGAGCTACAAATATCAAGCACCTGATCCATCACCAGCACCAAATTCTTATCAGCAGTGATTTCATTTAATGTTGGGAAATCCTCAAGATGCACGCTTTCTTTAGCACCCGCAGTAAGGCCCAAATATATATTCTCTGATATTAATGGCAACAAAGAAGACATCGCCAGGCTCATGGTCTCTAGGCAGGTATATAAAGTATTGTACGCTGCAATCTTGTCTTGATCTTTTTCTGACTTCCAGAATCTATTACGGCTTCTTCTGATATACCAATTATTTAGCACCTCAAAGAAGTCCGAAACAGCTTCATATGCAGCAATCGTATCAAATGCATCCATAGCATTTTCAACAGCACTCACTGCAATCTTGAGCTTAGATAGAATATAATTATCTAGTACATTATCAGATTTAAATGATCTCTCAGCCTTAATCCCATCGCTATTTGCATATAGGCAGAAGAAATGATACGCATTCCAAATCGGTTTGATAAACAAGCGCAATTTATCGAATACCATTTTTCCTTCTTTGTCGATAAGCAGCTCTTGGCCCTTAACTACTGTAGAAGAAAGCATGGTAGAACGCAGAGCGTCTGAACCATATTTATCAAATAACTCAAGCGGGTCCGCGTAGTTATTCAAGCGCTTTGACAGTTTTTGGCCAGTAGAATCCAGAATTACACCATGACAGATGCAATTCAAAAATGGAGGGCGATCAAATAAAGCAGTCGAAAGCACCATCAAAGTATAGAACCAGCCACGCGTTTGAGCGGAATATTCCACAATAAAATCAGCTGGAAAGTGATTCTCGAACCATTCTTTGTTTTCAAATGGATAATGCGCCTGCCCATATGGCATAGAGCCGCTTTCGAACCAGCAATCAAACACATCGCCCACGCGGCGCATTGTGGACTTGCCAGTTGGATCATCAGGGTTTGGGCGCGTTAGATCATCAATAAACGGCTTATGCAGATCATCAACTTTAACACCGAAATCTTTCTCTAATTCTTCAATTGAGCCATAAACATCTATCCTTGGATATTCAGGGTCATCTGACCTCCAAATTGGAATAGGAGTTCCCCAAAAACGATTACGACTAATGGACCAATCACGAGCATTCTCTAGCCATTTGCCAAACAAATTATCCTTAACATTACCAGGTATCCAGTTGATTTGCTTGTTTAATTCTACCATACGATCTTTGAAGGCAGTAACCTTAATATACCAAGATGGAACCGCTTTATATATCAAAGGAGTATCTGTTCTCCAGCAATGCGGATAGTTGTGAATATATTGCTCAGTCTTGATCCAATTGCCCTGCTCTTTTAGCATGATAATGATCGGGTCATTAGCTTCGAATACTTGCATTCCTTTGAAGTCCGCAACTTCGCTTGTAAATTTACCAGCATTATCTACTGGGCAAACAAGCTTAATCCCGCGTTCTTCACAAATTATCTGATCATCCTCACCAAAGCCAGGTGCTAAATGCACAATCCCAGTGCCATCGCCTTCTGTTACGAAGTCCGCAGTAAATATCTCAAATGAATTTTCATTATCTTTGAAATAATCAAATAATGGGGTGTAGCTAATGCCAGACAGATCGCTTCCTTTAACTATTTTATGAGACGCGCCCTCTTCTATCCCAAGCTCTTTTGCATATGTTTTAAGCGCAAATGCAGCTATCACATAGCAAACATCATCCTTAACTACGCAGGCATAGTCCATATCCGCCCCTACAGCCAGCGCAAGGTTAGATGGCAGAGTCCACGGGGTTGTGGTCCATGCTAGGATGCGATATTTGCTGCACCCATCTGCCGCGCCCTTTGGTTTTTCGTTTAAGTCAAACGCCACGGTTACTGCCTTGTCCGCACGTTCTCTATATGAATTATCTAGCCTAGTTTCAAAGTTAGAAAGTGGTGTTTCGCAAGCCCAAGAATAAGGCATAACCCGCATAGACTCATATACTAAACCCTTCTTATAAAGCTCCTTAAAGGCCCACAGGACAGACTCCATATAGCCTTTATCCATTGTCTTATAAGAGTTTTCGAAGTCAACCCAGCGCGCTTGGCGATTCACATATTTTTCCCAATTATGAGAATATTTCATAACAGAGCTGCGGCAATGATCGTTGAATTTATCAATCCCGTATTCATTAATCGCAATACGACCAGAAAAGCCAAGCTCTTTCTCTGCGCCCATTTCAGCAGGAAGCCCATGGCAATCCCAACCAAAGCGACGCTCTACGCGTTTGCCCTTAGTAGTCTGATAACGAGCATAAGCATCCTTCACAAACCCAGTAAGTAAATGCCCATAATGCGGCAGCCCATTAGCAAATGGAGGCCCATCGTAAAAAACAAACTCATTATTCTTAGAGTCTTTAACCGCATCTCTATTATCAATGGATTTCTGAAAAATACCGTTCTCTTGCCAATATTTCAGTATTTCATTTTCTATTTCTGGGAAGCTTACATTAGAAGCTAATTCTGGATAATGTTTCATATACTCTATAAATCTATTACGAAAATAACCTCAATATCGGGATATCTTCTATTTTTGGTAAATTAATTCTGCTCTTAAAACTAGCAATATTAATAATATTATCAAGTGCATTTTTGATAAATTCTCTTGTTGCTTCCTGATTTGCTGAATTATCAGCAAAATAAAAGCTTTTAGCCGACAGGTAGACTGGCAATAACAGACCACGCTTTGTATAATAATTAAAGTCCGTAGATTTATCGCCAGCATATTTCCAGATTAAATCACATGTGTGGCACGCAGACTCGTTTCCAGCTAGTATGTTCGAAGGCATCAGAAAATATGCACTGTTATTCATAGATACATTCTTAGATACCACCTGCATAATGCGCACCTCAAGGGCTATGGCTATTTGCTCCCGTATTTTTGCTGGCCGCTCCATCTGCCCAAGCTGTTCTAGCATTAACTCGTCTTGCCAGCCTTCAAACTCTTTCAGAAATTTACTATGATCACCATCAAACAAGATTTTATGATAGGCAATATCAAAACCGCATAATTGCTCCGCCTCCTTAATAATCTCGGGCGACCACATGTGATTTTCTAGCAATTTTACAAGCTCCATAAAAAGCATCACCTTGCGCTCCGCATGCTTTCCTGCAATATCCGTCATATTATTACCTTTTTTACTTGACTTACGCCATGATCATATAGATAATACACTCTTAATTCAACTAAATGCCTTGTTAAGGAGGTAATATTTAATGGCCGTACTTATTAGTGTTCATGGTGGAAATGGCGAAAAAGCTATCCGCGATCTTAAAAGAAAGATGCAAAGAGAGCTAGTCTTCCGTCGTATGAAAATGTCTCGTTTTTATGAACCACCTTCTGAAAGAAAGGTTCGTGAGCAAAAAGAAACAGAAAGACGTATTAGAAAGAATAATCGTAGAAGAAGATTAGAAGGCTAATACTACAACAAGGCTGGCATTTGTAATGTTTTATTTAACTACTCATGCAAAACCAACCTAATTAAGGCTTTTAAAAAAGGAGCTTAGCATCAGTGCTAAGCTCCTTTTTTTATAAAATACACACGAAATGCAGATGACCTTTACTAAGGTTGGTTAATAGAACTTAAAAATACATTGAATTTTAAATAAACGTTTGTTATGATATGCGCTTGATTATTAATAACAAAGAGATTTATTGTGGCTAAACGAAAAAGACAAGATTCGCAAAAAGGTAACAACAGAAAACAACAAAAAACTGGATCCAGCCTTCTTAAGGACGCTCAAAGATTTGAACTTTTAAGCAGCGCAAGTGAAAAAATATCTAACTTAGAAAAATCTTTAAGCTTATACAAGCTAGTGTATAGAGGCTCTGAATCAGCTATCCTTCTAAATAAAATTAGCGAAATATCTAAAATACTAAACATCCATTACAAACAAGAAGGGCAGCAACGAGAGGAATTTCTAATAAATCAAGAAGCAAGATATAACTTTGTCGAACAAAGAGAGTCTATACCAGCCTTATATCGTTCAAAATCTTACGCAGAAGTGATTAACTTGTCAGATTTTCTACTTACTAAGCTTAGCCAAAAAGGTTCTTACGAATGGTTAAACATGTATAAAATGTTATCGCATCAAGCCATTGCAAAAAATTTACTTACACAAGAAGAATCAGCAGAAAATTTATTACAAGCTTTAGAAATGTATTATGAAGCACAGAAAATTTCTAAAACTCTTGAACCATCAAGAGTTAACAATCAAGAAAAAATCTCAGCTGCAATTAAGTCTACCACTCAAAAAATAGAAAAATTAGTAACAATACAAACAAGCCTAGAAAGGCAAGAGAAACAAGCACAAATCGAAAAACAAGAAATTGCACAGTTTAATAATGAATTGTCCTTGCAAGACGCTTCAGAACCCACAAAACTCCTAGCAAAAATACTGGATGAAAAATCTCTAGAATGGTTAGTAGAGCACACTCAAGGGTTCAACCAACGCCAAATTGCGATTTACTTTAATCAAGTTGCTAATTATTACAAAAGTATTTCTAATGCAGGCGAGATTTATGGAAACAAAGCCATACTTAAACTAAGCATTTTAGCCAGCACACTCGATCCTGATAACATCAGTTATCTTAATCAATTAGAGCAATTATATTGCTTTGACAATAATCATCAAGAAGGCGTTAACGTACTTCAAAAAATGATAATTTTACAACCAGATAACATTGAGTATCATTGTCAATTAATTAGAGCTTATAACAAGCTACCATTCTCTTCAGAACTCGTTGAAGCAACCTTTGACTTAATAAACGTAATGTTATCTACAAAACATTACACCCTGTCATCTATGTACTTAGCAAAGAATATATCATTTGGCGCTATAACAACCGAGAAAAAGTTGCACCTTATAGATCAGTTAACTGATCTGCTTCTCATGCCACACTCATTTCCGCAAAACCATCAAAGCGGATTAGGGCAAAAAGATGTCCATGACTTTATAGATAAAGCTAGCCAAGCAATGATTAATGATTCAGGTCGGATAAATACTCGTCAAGTTCTTGTACATTTAACAAAACTACAGGGCCTAGCCAATTTATATAAGAGTAACGACGACCCTGTATTTCGCAAAGCCAAAAATTTATTCTTCAGCAAATACTTCCTCGATATTAACAGCAAACCAACATTAGAAGAGATTGTAATGCTAAATAAACTCTTAGGACCAGGGCAGGATTCTATGCCCCGGGAAGCAGCAGGCAATCTAAACTCTACACTCTCTAAATCTAATGATATCAAATATCTTAGCGCTCTTTATGATATACAACGCACTGCAAAAAATGACCTTTTTACCAAGGGGTTATTTCTTGATCGGTTTGACTTTCTAGAAGGAGCATTATCTCTTTACAATAATTCTCCTTCAAAAGACTCGCTTGAATTATTGTCTAAAATTATGAATGGAACTTTTTCTGTCTATAACCCTCGCTGCAAAAAAGAAAGTTTGGAATTATTAACTGCAGCATATTTTGAAAAATTGGATTATAAAAAAGCTAATGAATTTTATCATCAGCTCAAAAAATATACGAATACGATAAACGGAGAAATAAAACAAACCTTAAAATTGTTTGAAAAACTACAAGGCCCTAATCTAGAAATTATTCTAAATAATAAAATTACTCTTAATGCGATTAAAAACGTATTAGAATACAAAATAGTAAATAATATTACCGTAGAATCAATTGATTTATCGAGCGTAGGTCCTGTTAAATTTTTTAAAATTCTAGAATTATTACCAAAATTACAAGGGCTTGTACATATAGGAGCGTCTCAGAACCTGAGCGAAAAAAACCTATTAAAGTACCTAGAAACCGCTAAGCACTGCGAATCAATCCAAAGCTTTAAAATTAATACAACTCATTTACCAAACGCACAAAAAGCTGCACTGGAGTTATTACAGCTCAAACCAGGTATTATTAACATTTCTGGAGAATGCAATGAGGCAATGTTAATATTACTATCTACGCACCAAAAAACAGCCTTCAAATCACATAATGACAGTATAATTAAGCTTATTTCGGCACTACCACGCTTTGGTCTAAGCGCAAAAGATCAGCAAAAATTTGTTGATCAAATTGTTACAAACAAATTCTTTTTAGAATTGCAATCTTTAGCAGAGTTTCCAGCTGGGCCCTTAAGCATAATATCTAAATATAGCCAGTTCTCTGCAGAAGCTATAAAAGGATATTTAGTAAACCAAGCAGAAAGGATGGAAGAAGAAGGATTAGACATAGAAGCAATGGGCGACCAGTTCGAGCTATGTTAATATAATTAATTGCTAGGGCTGCTTTCAACAACCAGCATAATCTGCCCACTATGCACAGATATTTCTACCATTCCTCCAGTAGCCATGTTCCTAGCGCTAGAGAGTCCGCAAACCGAAAGCAGCTCGTTATCAAGATTCCACCTCAGGCCAGCGACAGAAACTCTGGCCTCTGGGTAAGGCATCAGCGAAACACTCTCGCCTAGCGTAGCTAAGAAATTATATTGATCATAAATTGGCATGCAGCATTTCGATTTCTGCTTAACTGCATGATCATAAAACACCATGGGAGATTTGCGCCCGTATTTCATTAGACAATGCATGTTATTGATAGTATGATCTATTTCTCCGCCAAAAGCGCCACAAACAAGGCTTGGGAAAAGCAAGCGCTGAGTCATTTCTAAAATGCATTTCTCAAAATCTGTACTATCTTGATCCGTATATTTCTTGAACTCAGTCCTCTCATGAACTAACTCACCAGAGATCGAGTCAAAATCACCAACTACCAGCACTGGTGTAACACCCATTCGAATCAGGCGCATACCAGCATTATCTGCAGCAATAATTGGCAAGGCTGGAAATTGATCAAAGAACTCCTTATCAGGAATATCTCCATTCAAGCATAATATGCTCTTAAATGAATCTATAGCTATTTTAGTCATATAGATATTTCAAGGCAAGCAAGATGATAGAGAATATTATCATAATAATATTCGTACCCCATACAGCAATGCTTTCTATCATCAACCCGTACATGGTCCATAAAATGGATGTAATAAAAAAGTTCAAGAGCATTAGATAAGAAAGATCTTGAGACGATTTTAATTTATAGGTTTTATAAATTTGGGGAACAAGTGAAAGAGTCGAGGTAAAAGCGGCCAAAAAGCCTACAGTGCTAATAATCATAATAACATTCCTACGCTAGCATTATCTAGATTCAGGTATTGCGGGTTGGCAGAATGCCTCTCAGCCTGTAACAGCCCCCCGAGTTAAAAAACAATTTATATAAAATACTCACGCGCGTCAAGCAGTTTTGATAATTTTTTTATAGATTTATAGGTGCAATTGTTGCTATAATGGGCAGTACATATTTTTCTAACGCAGAATCAATTTTATGGCCATTTTCAGTTTGGTTTTTTTTAAAGTCCTCTCCTCACTACTTAGTGTTGTGCTTGGGTTTTTGTCTGGCAGGTTCTCTAATGTTGAAAAGGATAGCGTTGCATCATTGCTCTTTTATTTCATAGCGCCGATAGTATTTTTCGCCATTCCTACCAGCACTAATTTAACCTTTAGTTCTCTTGGGATAACAGCGCTTACTTTTATTCTTGCCACCATACTTGGATTTTTCAGCTATTGGTTATATGGAAAAATCTGGAAAGATTCGCACCGTAATATTTTGGCATTATCTGCAGGAACTGGCAATAGTGGCTACGTAGTATTACCAATTGCAGCTACCTTATTTGACGACTATACGCTAAGTATTTATGCGCTGGGTCTAATTGGTATTAGCATTTATGAATCCTCTGTTGGGTGCTATTTCTGCGCTAGAAGTGCAAAAACTTTCAAGCAAAGCGTTCTAACCGTAATACGCTTGCCTACTCTAAACGCCTTCTTCTTTGGCTGCGTAATGAGCTTTGCAGGCTTCCAATTGCCAGAATTCTTTGATGAATTCATTGCTAATATGAAAGGAGCATTCTCGATTTTAGGAATGGTAACTATTGGCCTTGCCTTATCTGGAATAAAAAAATTCGAATTTGATATAAAATTCACGGCAGCAGCTTTTGGTAGCAAGTTCTTATTCTACCCTATTCTATTTAATATAGTAATCCTGGCTGATCGCTTTATCTTCGGGTTCTTGGATGTGAATTATTATAATGCATTGCAGTTGCTTTGCATTGCTCCACTTGCAACCAACGTGATTGTTCTTGCGTCACTTTATAAAATTCATCCAGAGAAAGTTGCCGCTGCAGTATTGCTTTCTTTGATCTTTGTTCTAATATATATGCCAGTTATGGCTACCTTATTGTTACAGGATGTAGCACCAATTTAAATAAAATAAAAACTTATGATAAAAGCACCTATCAAAAGCAAAGTACTAATTATCGGATCTGGCCCCGCTGGCCTTAGTGCCGCAATTTATGCAGCCAGAGCCGCGCTAGAACCTATATTGATTCATGGCATGCAGCCTGGTGGACAGCTTACTATTACTACAGATGTTGAAAATTACCCTGGATTTGCCGAAACAATCCAAGGGCCATGGCTTATGCAAGAGATGGAAAAACAAGCCGAAAATGTTGGCACAAAATTAGTGCATGATTATGTAGAAAAAGTTGAGCTAAAACAGAGGCCATTTAAGGCGCATACTTCTTCTGGCGATGTATATGAAGCAGATAGCATTATTATCTCTACTGGCGCTCAGGCCAAGTGGCTTGGCCTTGATTCTGAACAAGAGTTTCAAGGGTTCGGTGTTTCTGGTTGCGCAACATGCGATGGATTCTTTTTCAAAGGCAAAGAGGTAGTAGTAATCGGCGGCGGGAATACTGCAGTTGAGGAGGCTTTATATTTAACAAACCATGCAAGCAAAGTGCATTTGGTTCATCGCAGAGACTCCCTACGGGCCGAGAGAATATTGCAAGAGCGTCTATTCAAAAACAAGAAAATATCAGTAGTTTGGGACAATGCCTTAGAAGAAGTTCTTGGTACAAAGGACCCTAAATCCGTAACTGGTGTTAAACTAAAAAGCACAAAAGATGGTACCATAACCGAAATAGCATGCGAAGGTGTGTTCATAGCAATTGGTCATAAGCCAAACACAGATATGTTTAAAGGGCAAATAGATATGGATGATGAGGGTTATATATTAACCGCACCAGACTCCACTAAAACCAACATTGATGGTGTTTATGCTGCTGGTGATGTTCAAGACAAAATCTATCGTCAAGCCGTAACAGCTGCTGGAACTGGCTGCATGGCCGCGCTAGAAGCAGACAAATTCTTGAGAGAATCCGAATAATGAAAAACGCCATTGATACAGAAACAGAACTATTGGGCAGAAAACTGCCGGCAAATGTTCACGCAGAGCAAATGCTGCTTGGTGCTATTATCATTAATTGCAACCATATTGAGCAGGTTAGCGAATTTTTAAAAGCCGAGCATTTTTACGAGCAAATTCACCAAAAAATCTATAATGCCATTGAGATTTTAACGGAAAAAGGTCTAACTGTTACCAGGATCACTCTACGCTCAATGTTGGAACAAGACCCTCTATATCAAGAAGTTGACGGTGATGAGTATCTGATAAGGCTTACGACCATAGCAATGGTGGTAATCAACACGCTTGATTATGGAAAAATCATTTATGATCTAGCCATAAAGCGTAGCTTGATTGGCATTGGCGAGGAGATCGTTAACGACTCATACGAATCCACCCTAGAGCAAAGCGCCGCAGAGCAATTAGAGTCAGCAGAAAGCAAGCTCTACCACTTAGCGAGCGAAGGCCTTCAGGAAAAAGGCTTCATAGCCATGCGTGACTCCGTTGCAGAATCCCTGGAAAGCATTAACCGCTCAATGAAAAACTCAGACCATGTAACTGGTATCTCTACTGGCTTGATGGACCTTGACAATAAACTATCTGGCTTCCAAAATTCAGATTTAGTAATCGTTGCAGGTCGCCCTTCTATGGGTAAAACGGCTTTTGCTATTAACTTTGCCTTTAACGCATGCAAAGCGCTTGCTGCTAAGACGAAAGAAGGTGAAAAGCCAAAATCCGTTGGATTCTTCTCGCTTGAAATGTCTGCCGAGCAATTATCTACTCGCCTGCTTTCAATGATGGCGAAAGTAGACTCAACACATCTACGAAGCGGAAAAGTAAGCGAAGAACATTATAACGATCTCCGCAAAGCAGCAACGGACCTATCCGAGATGCCGTTCTTTATAGACGACACCCCTGCTCTTTCTATAGCTGCAGTGCGCGCGCGCGCTAGGAAATTAAAGCGCAAACATAATTTAGGAATTCTGTTTATCGATTATTTGCAGCTACTTCGTGGTTCTCAGAAATCTGATAACAGAACTCTGGAAATATCAGAGATAACTCAAGGACTTAAAGCTATAGCAAAGGAACTAAACATCCCTGTGATAGCACTTTCGCAGCTTTCAAGAGCAGTTGAACAACGCGATGATAAACGCCCTATGCTTTCAGATTTGCGTGAGTCTGGCTCCATCGAACAAGATTCTGACCTCGTAATGTTCCTATACCGCGAAGAATATTACCTAAAAAGAAAAGAACCAGCCCCTGGTGACCCAAAATATTCCGAGTGGCAAGAGCAACTAGATAAAGCTCATAACATAGCCGAAGTGCTAATAGCCAAGCACCGTAACGGCGCAATTGGAAATATTCAGCTCTATTACGTAGATAAATTCTCGAGCATCGGGAATTTAGAGCGGATGCATTGATTGTTGTTGAATGAATCAAGCCTTAAAGCCCAAGATTCCCCTTTTCCCAAATTTTAGGCGGCATTATCCAATCAGGCGTTGTTGCCTGAATTAAGCTTCTATCATTGTTGCCTGAATTAAGCTTCTATCATAAGATATAAGGATCTGCTGCAATTCTGATTATATAAATAGACTTTCCAATTTTAGGCTCAAACCAGGCGTTTGGGCCTAGTGGAGCATGATATGCATGCAAATTCGTATAGTTTACCGCTTGCAAGCGTTGGTTTGAAGCAAAAGATTAGAAAATCAAATCTATATAATTTATGGATAGTTGTTTGAGAGCTGTCGCAAATTACCGTTTTTGGACATCCCACTGGACTACACCAAGAATTCTATTCACCTCGCTCTCACTTCGGTTCTGTTGCATTTTTTAACCTCCCTACCACTATACTTCTCTTTGCAGTCATCAAATTAAAAAATAGATTGAAAAATAATGAGCGGTACTACCCCCAAGAACAAATAAATGCCAAATTGAGTGGTTGAAAGGCAATTTATCCCATAGATAAAATATTACACCAGTAGTATACAAAACTCCGCCAGTAACCAACAAATATAGAGATTTACTAGAAATGCTAATAGTCAATTCGTCAAAAACAATGAGAATTAACCATCCCATCAGCAAATAATTTATAAAAGCTAATCGCTGCAAAAGTTTATTTTTACTAAATTTAAAAACACACCCAACAGCAGCTAACCCCCAGATTGTTTGAAACATTATCCACCCACTACTCTCTTTTAGTACAGCTAGAGTAAACGGAGAATACGTGCCTGCAATTAAAAAATATATAGTTAAATGGTCAATCTTTTTCAAAACTTTATTGAATCTTGTATTAGAAAAAGTATGATAAAGAAATGAAGAAGAATAAAGAAGAATCAGAGTGCTACCAAAAATACTATAACTAACAATATGTATATATGATCCATAAGCGCTCGCTTGTATACAAAGCATGACAAGCCCTGCTACACTCAACAAAGCACCTATACCATGCGTAATACTATTTAACAACTCTTCTGGTATACTATATTCTGAGATACGAGCATTAGCAAGAGCCTGAACTTCCAATTGTTTAAATTTATGCATATTAGTTTTGAAATCCACAATATCGTGTAGTGGCTATTAATATAATCCATCTTTGAAACACAATTTGATATTCTAACACAAAAAGCATTCCTGCGGCGTTAATATTAGGCTTTGCGGCAAAATAATTTCTACGCAGCATTTTGTACCCATTGTCTACTTCAACAACGCCCCTATTGCATAACGCAACTACATACTTCAACAGATACTTCAATTTCACCATTTCCTAACAACTCAACTGTAGAAAAGCTCTCTTGTAGAGGAAGAGTATAGCCTTGCCCATTACCAAGATAACCTTTTGCAGCTATCTGCAAACATCCATCATTTGATATACTAATATCATTTGGATAAAAGCTAGCGTAGCTCTTTACCACAGCTTTAAATTCACCTGATTGCGATGATACCTTACACTTACTAACACCATTATCAAGTTGATAGTAATATTCTCTTGCTTTTGCCATAATACTCCTTCTAAATTAACAATTTATTGATTTTTGTTCGGGAACGTTACATTGATAAAAAAACATTCAAGTCTTTTTTCAGCTTACTGCCCTTCTGAACCCAACTACTTCTCTGCCTTTGTCCAACGAAGCAAGTAATAAAACAGCACAATGCACATTACTAGAAGTATTGCGGCTATGTAGGAGAAATTATCTATTCCGTCGCTATGTAGGGTGGAGATCATGAAGTTTACAGCAGCTGTGATAATATAATATAAAAAGCCAAAAATCGATCCCGCTACGCCCGTTACTTTCTGATAATTCTCAAGCGCATTACGAAGCATCATCGGAACAATAAGTGCGTGGCCCAGTAAGTGAATTGCCATTGGTACGAATATGATAATTATTGCCCAGAAGGTGCTTATGTTGCTTGGTGCCATATAGTTCAAAACTAACAAAGAACTAATACCAACTATGCTGAAGCTAAGGCCTATGACTTGAATCTTCATAGTGCTTACAAATCTTTTAACTAAACGCCTGCAATATATGGCGCCAACAAGGTTTGCAGCACTTAATATCAGGAATAATTTACCATAAACAGATGGACTTATTCCCATATTATCTATAAAAATAAATGGAGCTTGAATAAAAAAGCCAAAGCACACTCCGTTGAACGCACCCACCATAAGCGCATAAGTGAGTAATATTTTGTCTTTTAATGCGATCATTAGCACGGTATAGAATCGATTATTTTTGCCATCTCCTATGTAAGGATTGGTTTCTGGGAGGAATTTTAAATAAATCAACAATGAAACGCCCGATAGCATCACTAAGAACCTAAACACCCATTGCCATTCTTGGTAATATTCAATGATGTAACCACCCAGTGCAGAGCCAACTGATGGCACAACGGACATCACCATGCCAACGCCAGCATATGCATAGGAAAGCTCCCAGCCTTTATATGAATCACGCACCATTGCTTGTGACAGCACGGACCCAACAGATGCTCCGTACGCTTGCAGGAATCTAAGGGCAATAAATGACTCTATATTAGTAGAAAGAGTGATGAAAAAAGTTGTAATAACATAAAACCCAATCCCTAAAAGAACGATAGGACGGCGCCCGTAAATATCAGAAATACGCCCAAGCGTTAGTATGCCAATCGCAAAGCCAAGATAATATGCAGTTGTTGAAAGCTGAGCTATGCCGCCTGTGGTGTTTAGCTGCTCGGCAATGCTAGGAAGAGCCGCGGAATATATCGTCTCTGTCAATGTGGACAGTGACACAAGACAATATAATAATAAATGCGGTATCTTACCTATGGTTTTCATGATTATACATTAAACCTGAAATGCACCACGTCCCCGTCCTGCATCACATATTCTTTGCCTTCAACGCGCATTTTACCAAGCTCTTTTGCCTTTACTTCGCTGCCAATTTCGAGATATTCTTTGCTGCCAATAACTTCAGCACGGATGAATCCTTTTTCGAAATCAGTATGGATTATACCAGCTGCTTGGGGCGCTAACGCACCATCGTCAAATGTCCAAGCATGCGCTTCTTTTGGGCCAATAGTAAAGAAGGATTTTAGACCAAGCAATTTATATGCGGACTTAATGATTTTACTCAAGCCAGTTTCTTTTAAATCTAGGCTTTCTAGGAATTCTTTCTTTTCTTCTTTTGTGTCTAACGTGGATATTTCAGCTTCAATTTTGGAAGAAATAATCACGCAGTTTGCGCCTTCTGCAGCAGCTTTCTCTGCTACTCTTTTGGCGTAATCATTGCCAGCAGAAGCGTCGGACTCCAGCACGTTGCACACATATAATATCGGTTTTGATGTAAGTAATTGTAGGCCAGCTAACTCTTTTGCATCAACTTGCCCCGCAAGCGTGCGTACTGATTTTCCTTCCTCCAAAACTAGTTTGCATCTTTCTAGCAATTCTAACTGAGGCACAAGGGTTTTGTCTGATTTTGCTTTCTTCACAAGGCCAACCACCCTCTTCTCTATAGAGTCAAGATCTGCAATTATTAGCTCTGTTTCAATGATATCGGCATCTTCTACAGGGTCTATTTTTCCATGAACGTGCGTTACGTCCACATCATCAAAACAACGAAGCACATGAATGATTGCATCAACTTCGCGTATGTGGGACAAGAACTTATTCCCAAGCCCCTCTCCTGTACTTGCGCCTTTAACAAGGCCAGCAATATCCACAAACTCAATGAAGGCAGGGATTGTTTTTGCAGAACCAGCATTTTGGGCTAAATCATCTAACCTATCATCTGGAACAGGCACCGTGCCAGTATTTGGCTCTATAGTACAAAACGGATAATTCGCAGCTTCCGCCGCGCTACTTGCTGTTAAAGCATTAAAAAGAGTAGACTTGCCAACATTAGGCAGCCCCACGATTCCACATTTTAGGGTCATATGATTCTTTTATATTGAGTTGTTAGGTTCAAATTACACGAATGAATCTAACATAAATTAAGCGACTTTGCTATAGTAAAAATGCTTCTGTTACATATTGTCTTTGGTGTAGTCAAGCATAATACTTCATTTAATCCTCGTTTTGGCCTTGACTGTTAAGGCAGTATCAGAAGCTCTTTTTTGTTAAGTTTGGAGTAGGAGCGGGTTTTTGGTTTGAGATTTTTTTAGACCACCCAGAAAATATCACATTTCCTCAAATAAAATTTCATCTGACCGTTCTGTAGTTAAAATGGCTTTACAGTACCACCTCTATTTGTTAACTTTGTACAAAGATGTTTAGGTTGCTAAACACACGTTGTTATTGAATTAACTTCAATTTAAGGCATTAAAAATTTAGGTAGTTTAGGTGCATTAAAGATTCAAATGCGACATAAGGACAAGTCCGAAAAACAAGTGTTTTACGACGGCTATTATTTAACCCTTTGCAAATTGCCATAAATACAGCAAATTATACACGAAAAACAGGTTCTTTGATAGTTTGCGTTGAAAGTCAAAAAGCGTGACGGCATCATGCGGGTTGCAGAGGGTAAAAAATTGATTTCAACGCAAACTATCATAGAGGGTGCATTAAAGCTTCAAATGCGACACATAAGGATCTATATTATTAAAATAAGTAATTTATATAGAGAAGAATATGTCGCATCATTTAAGCTCAGAAGAGCGAATCAGAATAGAAACATTACTGGATCTTGGTACAAGC
>CAXMOU010000051.1:0-23179 GCA_964195465.1 uncultured Rickettsiaceae bacterium | reverse complement strand
TGCTTGTACCAAGATCCAGTAATGTTTCTATTCTGATTCGCTCTTCTGAGCTTAAATGATGTGACATATTCTTCTCTATATAAATTACTTATTTTAATAATATAGATCCTTATGTGTCGCATTTGAAGCTTTAATGCACCTGGATATCTAACCACTTAACTAGCTTATGCTATAGATGTTGAATATTATTCCTATGCTACTTATATGTTCATTTGTGCAGATGCGCTACACCTAACTTACATTTAATTATTTTTTTACGTATCTTTTTTGCAAAACATGTGTTATATTAATGCCTCGCATTAAAACAGGTATCAAATAACTCATTATGAACAATAAGCTTAAATTAATCATTCTAGGAACAACTATACTTACCTCATGCCAGGCATTAGCTGAAGCGCCTTTAAAATTAGATATTGGAGGGTTTGCTGGTAATAATCGTAATTATGTACAAGCAGGAGCGTTCTTACCAATAAGTCAAAATGAAGACGGGCTTCTATTTGGTGACATTCGAGGTATGAAGCATTTACCTCATTTTAAAAAACAAAATAAAAGCATCTATAAAGAAGACACATATGAGTTTAATTTGGGTCTAGGATATAGACACATAATTCATCAGGATTTAGTAGTAGGTGGCGTTGTTTACTATGATATTAGAAAGGCTCAACTAAAGAATACAACATTTAGCCAGACAACTTTAAACATGCATGTTTTATCACCAACTTGGCAGTCAAATTTGAATTTATATATTCCAATTGGCAAGAAGAAAATCACAAAATCTAGCCATGTATTTCAAAATGAAGCAAGAATTATAAATAATGACGTTTTCTTTCAATACAAAGATCAGAGCGTTACAGAAAATGCACTTCAAGGTGTGGATTTTAGAATTAGTACAACAATTCCAAATATGGATTCTCTAAGAGTAGGCCCGGTGGCATATTACTTTAAAGGAAATAAGTCAGTTGCTGGTGGTGGTATTGAAGTTAACTGGGCATATAATGATTCGATCAAGGTCGAGTCAAGTGTTACCTATGATAAGCTACGTAAAACTAATTTTGTTGCAGGTGTTAGATTTACCTTCCCTTCGTCAACAGCAGGCAAGGCAAGACCAGTAGATCATTTACTTTCTACAAGAGTGGAGCGTGATATTGATCTTGTGACAAGTAACCAGACTGCTAATAGTTCTACTCATGAAAAACAAGAGAATGCAGTTGCTTTAAACGACAAACAATTATCTGATATTAATAACCCAAATAAGTTTGATGAGAATAAAGAGCTTCTAAGTAAGTTATTATTAGCTATTGATAATGATGGGCAGATTATTATTACTAAGGATGTTGATTCTGATGGTGATGTCATCACTATAGATGAAACAAATACATTTACATCGAAATCTCTTTCTGGTGCTATTGCAACTGCAAAATCTGCAGCTCGCGTAAAGCTAGATAATAATACAACTGAAACACGACTAGTTGATGATTCTATTAGCTCAACTAAGAAAACTATTGCGAAGGTTGCTGACCTAGTTGCAACTCAGCAAGCTATTCGAGAAAAATCTGGTTTTAAAAAGGTTTTTGTTGCTGGTAAATTTGTTAGCATAACTCCCGACCAGAAGTTTTTAGATAACTTGATCAAGAAGTTCTCTGGTGATAAAAGTAGTTCAAGCAAAAGCTATTATATTAACCTACCAGGTCATGGAAATGTTGAAGTCGAGCGCGCAGGCACTATGCTTGTAGTAAAGCAAGGGGCCAAAGACTATGTAGTTGTAGGAGTTGATGAGTATAATGCACACAAACATGCAAAGGATTCTACTAAGCAGCCATATAGCACATGGTTTACAGGCGGGCTTGAAGCTAAAGATGGTGGTGTATATGAAGGTTTGATGCGCGAGACGTTCGAAGAGTCCGTGGGTACTATTTATATTACAAAGTCAGAATTTAATAATGCTATCAAGAACAAGCAATTCATGTATGACCCAGCAGTAAAGACGTTAGCAATTGTAAAGCATGATACTAGTGGTACTTTTGATGTTAAGAGTCTAAATGCAAAATTATCGAAAACGAAAAAAGATAGCAATATCAGTGATTCATTTAAAGAAATGAAAGAATATACTCTTGTTCATCCAGGTGAATTAAGGAGTATGGCTAACTCTATTGGTATAAATAAAAGTTCTAATGGTGGGAATATTACAAAAAATCCGCATAATACTATTTATAAGATAAAGAATATAAACAGCAATTCAATTAGGCTCGAGCAGAACTATGCTGATAGTTTTTATAGAGCTCATGGAGTTCAAGCTCTATATCGCACTATCGGGAATTTCCCAAGCGGCTAGTATGATTTTGATGGCTCATTAATGCTATCAAAATAGTGATTGAAAATAAATAATGGTTTCTAGGAGTTGTATATATACGGCTCCTAGTTGCTTTGGATCAAGTGTTCAGACGTTTTTAAACGGACAGTCTTTTGCTAATACACTAATTTTAGAAAAAAATTAACAGTTCTAAGAAAAATCTGATTGATTGAGGTTCATCACTTCGTCATAAGAAAGACCAGTAACGGAAGATATAAGTGTATAATCGCATTTTTGCTGCAGCATATTAATGGCAACTTGAGAGCTTCTTTGCTCTATACCTTTCTCTATTCCTTTTTCTATACCTTCGTCTATATAAAAATCTGCAATAGTTCTCATAACATTCTCTGTATCTTTTTGTGGTAAATTATCAACGATTAGTTGCTCCAATTCTTGTTTTTGTTAGAACGGTACTTTCGAATCAGTGTACTATAAAATTAATTTGGTATGAAGATAATCCTTTCCTTTGTCTATTATGGATGTGCTTCATAACATACAGCAAGAAGCTTAGGTGTTTTTCATAGTTTATATCTTCGACGGAGGTGGATTCTAGGTCAATTAGTTGGTAATTCGCGCCCAAAGCAAAAGAATTTGTTTACGAAAACGATTAACAAGTGTACTATATTTCAGTAAATACTAGTAAATAAAATCGAATATTCATGAGCACGAACGCAAGCGCAGAAGCAGTGGTGACTACCACCCCTGACTTATCTATATTATCTTTAGTTACCTCGTCTGACTTTGTTGGCAAAGGTGTTATTTTTATTCTTGTTTTGGCTTCTATTTGGAGCTGGGCTATTATTATTAGTAAATTTTTACAATATTCAGTTGTTCGCAAGAAAATGAAAGCGTTTGAAAGCCTGTTCTGGTCTGGCCAGGTGCTTGATGAATTATATGAAAAAGTAAAAAAGGCGATTGATAATCCTTTGTCTGCTGTGTTTGTTAGCGCTTTGAATGAATGTAAGAAAAGCAAAAACTCTGAAGCAAAAAAATCAGAATCATTGCGTGTTGGTCATAAGGAGAGGGTGCTTGGGTCTATGCATCTTGCGCGTAATCGTGAATTAGAGGTTCTGGAAACTAAGCTAGGATTTTTGGCGACAGTTGGTGCGTCTGCCCCGTTCATTGGTTTGTTTGGTACGGTGTGGGGGATTATGCATAGTTTTCAGTCTATTGCTTCTTCTAAGAATACTTCGCTTGCTGTTGTTGCCCCTGGTATTGCTGAGGCTTTGCTAGCAACTGCTATTGGCTTGTTTGCTGCGATTCCTGCTGTGATATTCTATAATTACCTATCTTCAGAAATTGATAATATTAATAATAAAATTGATGGGTTTATTGGCGAATTAAATACTTTGTTGTCTAGGGCTATAGACGAAGAAAAGATGTAGAGTAAGTTATGGCAATGAATTTAAGCGTAAGGGGAGGCGGCAGAAGGCGCAGGAAGCCAATGAGCGAGATTAACGTTACGCCTATGGTGGATGTGATGTTGGTGTTGCTGATTATCTTCATGATTGCCTCGCCTATGTTAGTTGGTGGTATTGAGGTTGATCTGCCAAAAACCGAATCCGCTCCAGTGTCTGGGCAATTTAAGCCGCTAGTGATTAGCATTAATAAGAACAATGAGATTTTTATTTTTGAGAGTAAGATTTCTAAAAAGAAATTAGTCGCTAAGCTTAACGAAATTACCAAAGAAAAAAAAGATACTAGGATTTTTGTAAAGGGAGATAAAAGGGTTCAATACGGAGTGGTTGTTGAAACTATGGCAAGAATCCATAAGGCCGGGTTTACAAAAGTGGCATTGATTTCAGATATTATAAATAAATAGATGGATAACCAAGAAGGAAAGAAATTTCAAGGCGCAGTTGCTTTGTCCGTATTAGTACACCTGGTATTTATTGGGTTGTTCTTTTTTGGTATGCCTTCTTTGTTTCAGAAATTACCAGAAGAGCCAGATGCTTTTACGTTTGAAGTTCTTCCAATGAGTGCTATCACTAACATTAAGAATGAAAGGAAATCTTCGGCAAAAGTTAAAGAGGCCAAAAAGTCTAAAGAGGTAAAGAAAAGCAAACCTAAAGCCAAGCCAAAACCGGCCCCAAAGCCTAAGGAAGTGGTTAAGGACAAGAGCAAGAAAAAGGTGGAAAAAGTCCCTACCAAAAAGAAAAAGGCTCCAGCTAAGAAACAAAAGGAAAAGCTTAAAGCTAAGCCAAAACCAGAGGAAGATGCTATAGCTTCTATCTTGAAAAATTTAGAAAAGGACTCTGAAGGGACGGATGCTAAGGCTGTGACTAAAAAAAATAGCGAGGTGAAGGGGGATAAATATTCGCGTGGTAAGAATTATAATGAGGATGCCCCATTATCTATAAGCGAGAATTTATATATTAGAAATCAGATAGAAAGACATTGGCGCAAGCCGGCTGAGTCATTGATATCCCAGGGCATTAGGGTAGTTATGGAGATAGAATTAACTAAAGATGCATCCGTAACTAAAATAAAAATTATCAAAGTGTTTTGCCCATCTGGCTCGGATGTGACTTGTAATCTTGTCAAAGATAGCGCAATTAGGGCGGTGTATAAGGCTAGTCCATTTGAAAAATTACAGACAGAAAGATATAATAGCTGGAAAACATTATCCTTAACAATTGACCCCAATAATATGGGACAATAATTGATATTAATTGGAAAAATAATCATGAAAAAAATTCTATTTAGGTTAGCTATCTGTTTGTTTGCATTCAATACGCATGCTCTTGCAGAGAATATGATTTATATAACCGGCGGTCATAGCGACCCCATCCCGCTGGCAATAAATGATTTTGCTGGGGTTGACCCTGCGGATGTTAATTTGGCCAAGAAGATTGTTAAAGTCATTTCAAATGATTTAAAGCATTCTGGTATGTTCCGCCCGATCTCTAAAGCTGCTTTTATTGAAAATAAAATTGGCGTTTCGCATAAGCCTTTATTTGCCGCGTGGCAACAGATCAACGCGAGTTTGCTGATTAATGGCGAGGTTACAAGGCGTAATTCTGGAAAGGTTCAGGTGAAGTTTGTTCTTTGGGATTCTATTCTAGAGCGCGAAATGATTACTGAATCTTTTGAGCTGCCAGAGAAATTATGGCGCAGAGTTGCGCATAAGATTTCTGATCAAATATACAAAAAAATCACTGGATATGCTGGGTATTTTAATACTAGAATTGTTTATGTTTCTGAGAACGGTTCTTATTTAAAGAGGATAAAGCGCCTTGCTATTATGGACCAAGATGGCGCTAATCACCAATATTTAACAGATGGTACGGATTTAGTCCTGACGCCTCGTTTTTCTCCAGATGGCACAAAGATACTATATTTGTCCTATAAAAACGGCCATCCAAAAGTATACATGCTTAATTTAAGGTCTGGTAGATCGTATCTTGTAGGTAAATTCTCTGGGATGTCTTTTGCGCCGCGTTTTTCTCCGGACGGGAAGAACGCAATAATGTCTATTGCTAAAAATGGTTCTACTCATATTTACGAAATTAATCTGCGCAATAAACGTATGAGACAGCTAACTAAAGGCGTGAATATCAATACTTCTCCTAGCTATTCGCCAGATGGGAGAAAGATTGCATTTAATTCGGATAAGCTTGGTTCAAGGCAAATATTCGTGATGAATAGAGATGGCTCTAATAAGCAGCGAATTAGCTATGGTGGTGGCTCATATGCTGAGCCAAATTGGTCCAATCGTAATTTTATTGCTTTCACTAAAATGAGCCGTGAGTATGGCTTTACTATAGGTGTGATGCAGCCAGAAGCTACAGGTGAGCGTAATAATGAGAGGCTAATTGCGCAAGGTTATTTAGTGGAAAGCCCATCATGGGCAATTAATGGAAGGGTTATGGTTTTTACCAAAGGCACTCCAGCGCGCGGCCGCAAGACTAAGGGGCTAAATAGAATATATACAATTGATTTCACCGGTAATAACGAACGCATAATCCCAACCCCGCATGATGCATCCGACCCTAACTGGTCTGGGCCTGTGGATTAGGTTAGTGCTATAATTCATTGAGTGATAGTATCATACGATACTATCACTGCTCTTCTTCAACGTGCCCACCTTCGGATGCCATGTCTTCTGCTTCTTCGGCTTCATCATGTTGTGCGTGGCTTGCGGATTCGTGTTTTTCTGCAGGCTCTTCTTCCTCAACATGACCACCTTCAGCAGACATATCTTCTGATTCTTCTGCGGTGCTGTGCTGCGCGTGAGATACATCTTCATGTTTTTCTGGCATAGCGGCATCTTCCTCAGGGGCAATTACTGCAGCATCTGATGTTTTACCTTGTTGCTTCTCTAATTCTTCTTGTTGTTCCTCGGTTCCTAGCGCATATACACATAATTCTTCTAGAGATACACTATTTTTTTCGGCAAGCTCTTGCAACTGAGTTACTGCGTCCATAACTTCACCAGGGATGGTTCCGCCACGGTTTTTAGAAAGCCAGTCAGCTTGAAAATGCAGAGGGTGATGTCCTTCTTGTGGAAGCCCAACATAGATAGCAAATGGAGACATCTGCCCACCAAAGTCACAATTTATCGTAAATTTTTTCATAATATTTTTATTACGCCTATAATCTTTATAAGTGTAATAGAAAACATTATGCGTTAAAAGTGTTTTTAACTATGTTTGTGCATATGCGTTGGCGCTATGTGTTATCGCAGTCCTTATTTAACCTAATCTGAGGTTATTTGGCTAATAATTCTTTGAGCTGGTCTTGTAGTGCAAAGTTAGCGATGAATACAAGCCCGTTATGTGTTTGTATGCTGCCAGCTGCTTCGCGCGCGAATAAATCTACGCCGTCTGCAGAAATTTTGCGTTCATCAAAAATAATTACATCCGCTTTGCCAGCGATTAACATAGAAAGAGCATAAGTATATGAGTCCATCACGCGTATATTTGATGAGATTTTACTCGCCATTTCAAAGTTTTTAGCGTTTGTAACAACTAAAGCATCAGATAGTAGGTTGGTTCCAGAGACTCTAGCGCGGGCAGAGCTTGCATTGTTAGAAGAATACCGGACAGTCCAGGCGCCTTTACCTTTTTCTGCGTAGTATATTTCGCCAAGTGCAGGGAAATTTATTACTGATTTTTCTGTAAAAAACTCATTGTTTTTCTTCGAGACAAGAGTAACCATGATTGCAAAAAACGGTATAGCTCTAGTGAAATTACCGAACCCATCAAGGGTTTCTACTAAAGCAACTGGAGAAGCAAAGCTGGCTGTTTCTAATTCTTTTGCGTCAAAAATTACAGTTTTGTAGTATTTGGATAAATTTTCGTGCAAAGTGCGCGCTGCTTTTGCGCATGCTTTCTGACAAAAACTGGTTGTTTTTTTATCAGATGATTGTAATTGCTCAAGCTCAAAATAATCTCTTTGCAAAAACCTAGATGCTTTTCTTGTTGCATCAACAATTAAACTAGTATCTCCTTGCATTATTTCGCCCTTTCTACAAAAGTAACATCATCTGTCTTAACTACTATTTTCTCGCCGCTTGTTAAATAGGGCGGTACTGAAACCTTTAAGCCATTGGTAAGCAATGCTGGCTTGTATGAAGAAGTAACAGTAGAGCCCTTAATTACAGGGTCTGTTTCTTCCACTTCAACAATTACAGTTGCTGGTAGCTTTATGCTCAAAGGAGTTTCTTGGTAAAAGGCTATGTCAACTTCCATGCCGTCTGTAAGGAATGGTAGCTTGTTGCCTAATAGCTTTTTATCTATCATCATTTGTTCAAAAGATTTAGGATCCATGAATATTAAATGCTCATCTTCTGCGTATAAATATTGCATTTTATTATAGTCTAGGAAGGCTTTTTCTACGCTGTCTGTTGAGCTGAATCTTTGATTTAGCTTGTTGCCTGTGCGTAAATTTTTCATTTCAACTTGCACGTAAGCGCCGCCTTTGCCAGGCTTTGTGTGGTCAGGGTTTTTTGCCACCAGCCATAATTCGCCTTCATAATCCAGGATGCTTCCTGCTTTAATGTCATTTGCTGAAATTCTCATAAAACTATTCCTTAAAACTTTTAAAATTAAATAGAGTCAAAATTGGAGCCGAAATAAATATTGAAGAATATGTACCAATAAATATTCCTACAAATACTAATATACTGAAGCTTCTTATAGCCTCGCCTCCTAGTACGATAAGTGCAAAATTAGCAAGCAATGTTGTTAGTGCTGTGATTGTTGTTCTAGAGAGAGTTTCATTGATACTTAGATTGATCAAATCATTAACCCCGCGGCGGCTATATTTACGCAGATTCTCACGGATTCGGTCGTAAATTACAACAGAGTCATTCACAGAATAACCAATCACGGTTAATATTGCGGCAATGGTGCTGAGGTTAAAATCATAACCTGTGATGCTCATGAATCCTAGGCTTAATATTATATCGTGCAGCAATGCAAGCAACACGCCCAGGCCAAAGTGCCATTCGAACCTGACCCATATATATAGCATGATTCCTAAAAAGGCTAAGATCATTGCCATGAAGCCAGAGCGAATCATTTGCTGGCCCACTTGCGGCCCCACGAAATCTACTTTTCTGTATTCAAATTGGTAAGGAAAATTGTTTTTAAGGGTTTCCTTTATAAGCGCGATATTGGCCATAAGATCTTCTTCGCTGCTTACGCCAACGCGTATGGAAAGGTCTTTTGGTGTACCGAAATTTTGTAATACAATTTCACCAATATCCATATCGCCTAGAACTTCACGCATTTTGTTAAGGTCTGGCTCTTGGTCCGTGCGTACTTCCATGCTAATGCCGCCTATGAAGTCAATACCAAAATTAAACTGATAAATGCCAATCCATATAAAGCTAACTAATAGCAAGAATATCGAGCATCCGTAGCTTATTTTTTTGATACCCACAAAGTCAAAAGATGGCTTTGATGAAAAAAATCTTAATGGAAATAGTTGCATTGTATATTTATGGTCTTTTTTATCAATATAGCAGAGCATTCTACATCATGCTCTCAAACAAATCCAGGAAATTATGCGGTTTTCTTCGTTCAGGAAATGAATTATTTTTTTGCGTCCGGATTATATTTTACTTCAACTGTTTTTAGGCGCTTATTAAGGGTGGTTATCACTTCTAGCGTTATGTTTAAATCGTTTTCAACAAAGAATACTTGGGCGCTTGGCAGAACTACATTAAAGCCATGTTTTTTAGATAATTCGCTAATCACCGAGAGGGTGTTGTTGTGAACCTCGCTTATTGCTGCGCTGTGTGCGTGCTCTAGGGCGCTTTTCTTTTTTTGCATTTCGTGCTGGGTAGCGCTAACTTTCTTACTGAATTCTGATACTTTGGCGTCGTATTCTTCTTTGCTAAGAACTCCGCGCTGTTGGATTAAGTCTGTCTCTATGCTTTTAAGTATTAGTTCTTTTTCCGAGAATTCTTTTTGAATTTGTTCGTTGATGCTTGCGATAGATTTTTTTATATGTGTTATTGCTTGTGAGTTTTCTAATATAGATTCTACATCAACAACGGCAAGGCGCGCTTGGAACTTGTTTGGGTCTATTTTAGTTGGTTGCAATAATTTGGGGGAGTCTGTGCTTGTTTTAGTGATAATTCCTTTAACAGCATTAGGCGCTAATGGCGTAGTAGCGGAGTCTTCTGCGAACACTAAAGGGATAGAAATTAACAACGACATAGTTATTGCTGATAAAAATTTACTTATCAAACGCATAATTTAAACCCCTTTTTATGTATGGCACATATAGCGAATTATTCGCTATATGTGTGTTGAGAAGCGGATATGGAAAGTTTGAGTTTCATCATATTTCTTCTTCTTAATTGGCATAGCCCAATCGATTCTGATTGGTGCAATTCTTGTTACCCACAAAATACCGAAGCCATAAGATGCTCTGATAGATTTGTCATTATGGAAACCCTTTGCAGTGGTTGCTTTCGAGTCAGCGTCCCAAAGTGCGCCAGCATCAATGAAGGCAGCTCCTGTTACGTTAAATTCTTCTGGCAGACCAACTGGGAAATTGAACTCAGTTGATAGCGTGTAGTATTTTTGTCCACCAAGCCCTTCATCTGTCTCTCTATCACGCGGGCCAATACCACCACTAGCAAAGCCACGCAGTGTTTGGTCACCAACGTTGAACCTGTCAGAGATGCGGATTTTTTTGCCCCTCATGCCTTTGATGTGACCAACCGCTCCAGAGAATTTAAGAGTGTATTTATTCTCCACGAATGACTTGAATATACTAGCATTTGCTTCGTGCTTTAGATATTTAGTATTACCGCCAAGGCCAGCAAATTCTTGCGTTCCAGAAAGTAAATAACCATTTTTAGGCAATACTCTGCTATCTGTGCGATCATAAGTTAGCGTATGGTTGATTGAAGAGGTTGTGTATTTACCAAGCTGTTCTTGAATGAATATAGAAGAACCAGCTTTTGGTGCTTTTAATTCATCGCGCTTGAGACCATATTCAATATCATGAGATAAATCATCTGTGATGTCGTAACCAAGTGAAGTACGAACGCCAGTAGATTTTAATGAGTATTTTTGCTCGCCACCAGAGAAGCCACTGCCTTTACCGTTTTCGCTTCTAAATGCATTCACACCAAGAGATAGGTCTTTATCCATAAAGTGTGGATCAGTTATGCCACCATAATAATATAGGCTTTTTCTACCAATTTGAACACCAGCGCTCAAATGTTTACCAGTACCGATTAGATTTTTCTCTAGGAAAGAAATGCGTCCGAACGGTCCGCCTGATGTGTTGTAACCAAGGTCAAAACCAATAGATGAAGTAGATTTTTCTTCAACATCAATATTCACATCGTAACGATCTTTTTTGTCTGTTGGCGCCATTTGTAGCGAGAATTTACCGAAATAATCTAGGTTTCGGATGTTTCTTTCACCGCGTTCAATTTTAGCGCGGTTATAAACATCACCTTCAGAAATTTTTAACTGGCGACGAATAACGTTATCTTCAGTCTTCAAATTACCTTCGATGTTAATATTGTTGATAAAGATTTTTGCAGCTTCGTCAACAACCAGAGACACGTCTACAGTGCCTAATTTTCTGTTAGGCGTTACGTCAGGATACACATTAACTTGTGGATAGCCTTTAGCTGCTAAATGGTCTGTGATTTTCTCTGCAGCACGGTTCATTGCACCTAAGTTGAAGGTTTCTCCTTCTTTTTTAGGCAAGAAGCTAATGATCTCTTTGTTGCTTATGCTAGCTAGCTTGTTGTTTAGTGATATTTTACCAAACTTATATTTTTGACCTTCTTCAATGGAGTAGGTGAGTATAAACCCTTCTTTAGTAGGTAGTAAATCAGCTGTTACAGATATCACGCGGAAATCGGCAAAACCAACTGAGCTATAGAATTGACCAAGTAATTGCTTGTCGAAATTAATTCTGTCTGGGTCGTAAGTATCGTTTGTCTCTAGGAACCTGAACCATTTTGACTCTTTAGTCATGATAAGCGAACGTAGCTCTGAATCTTTATAATTATTATTACCAGCAAAATAAATTTGTTTAATGCCAGTCTTCGGGCCTTCATCTATGTTGAAAACTACTTTTGCGCGGTTATTAGCTTGCTTTACGACTTTTGATTTAACTTTCACGGAGAATCTACCAGAACGCTTGTAAATTTCTTTGATTTTTTCTACATCCGTACGTAATTTAGCCGTGCGCAGGCTTTCACCTGGTGAAGTGTAGATTTCACGAGCCAAAAGATTTGTTTTAACCTTACGATTCCCGTTAAAAACAATTTTGCTTACAAATGGAGTCTCTTTAACTTTTATATTAAGAGAAGCGCCATTGAATTTGATATCTATAGTCTCAAAAAGTGATGTAGCATAAAGGTCTTTAACGGCCTTGCTTTGCATAATTCCTGAATGTTGATCACCCACTTTCATGCCGAGATATTCAGCAATAGTAGATTTTTCAACACGTTGATTGCCTTGAATGTTGATTCTCTGAATGCGATCTGCCATTGTAGAATAAGACAGGGAGACAATAATTAAACAGAACAATATTTTAAAAGCTTTATGCACGAAAATCCTCATGAAGATATAATTTAACTAGATTTTTATATCATTTGTTAGAAAAATTACAACTGAAAAATGCCATAGCTAGCGAAGATCAACAATTATTTATTTACGGGTAGGCTTTTTTTTGCTAGAATCGCGAGCGATCTTAAATATATCTATAGGGGTGATACAAAGGCAAGATGAATAAATCTCAATTAAACACGAAATCACTTTCTAGAATAGCTGCTATTCAAACTATATATCAGTATGAAAATTACAAAGGTGATTCCGATATAGAAGGCCTTCTGCTGCGTATGATGGAATTCTATAAAGACAGTGACGTAAAAAGCGACCATGAACTTCATAAAGATAGTAAATTAAAAATACGCTTAAGTAAAAAATATTTACAAGAGTTAGTTAAATTTACTCATGAAAACATGGAAGAAATAGATTCAATAATTCAGAAGTATTTGGTAAAGGAATGGACAATAGAAACCTTACCAAAGTTGCTACATGCCATGTTGCGCGTGGGTGTATGCGAATTGAAGTACTTCCCTGAAACGCCGCGCAAAGTTATTATTAATGAGTATACAGACATCTCTAGCGATATGTTAGATGATGGCGAGATCGGATTTGTTAATTCCGTTCTAGATAAATATGCAGCAGAGAATGGGTAATATATGTCTTCTTCACAAGGGTATCGCGGGAAATTTACAGAAGTAAAAACTGCAAAAAAAAGGAAGCCATCTTCTACCAGATGGCTTAAGCGGCAGTTGAATGATCCGTTCGTTGCGAAAGCAAGATTAGACGGCTATAGATCACGCTCGGCTTATAAATTGGTCGAAATAAATGATAAGTTTCGTATTCTTGCGCCAGGCATCAATGTGATTGATCTTGGTGCTGCCCCAGGCGGATGGAGCCAAGTTGCTGCCAAGATCATAAAATCAGATTCTGCATCTTCAAAGAATAAATTAATAGCGATCGATTTATTACCAATAGATGGAATAGCGGGCGTTACTTCGTTTGAGAAAAACTTCTTTGACGAGGACAGCAGAGACTTGATAATTGACTCATTAGGTGGCCAGCTTGCAGATGTAGTATTGAGCGATATGGCAGCTAACACCACAGGTCACAGCCCAACAGATCATATTCGTATCATGGATTTATGTGAGAGTGCTCTGGAGTTTGCTCTGACCATTCTTAAGCCAGGCGGGCATTTTGTAGCAAAAATATTCCGCGGCGGTGCTGAAGGAGATTTGCTTAATATAGTAAAGAAAAACTTTCAAAAGGTGAAGCACTTCAAGCCAGACTCAAGCCGTAAGGAGTCTAGCGAATTTTACCTAGTTGCGATGAATAAAAAGGATAAAGTATAATGAAAAACAGATTTCTACTAATAGCTCTGATGGTATTTTCTGCAACTCAAGTCAATGCAAGGGAGATAAAAATAGGCGTGATGCAGCATGATTTCGATAATAAATTTGGGCACCGCCATGAGAAAGGGCAAAATATTATTGTAGAATATCTTTTTGATAAAACTGATAATTTCCTAAGAGCCTTCCCGCATGTTGGCGCTAGCATTAATAATAAGGGCTATACTAGCAATATTCACACTGGCCTTACATGGCAGTTTGACCTTGGTGACATGTTCTTGGTTGAAGCATCGCTGGGCGCGTCTATCAATAACGGAGAGCGCAAGAAAGCTAAGCAAAAGAAACGCGCAATAGGTTCTAACATACTATTCAGAGAATCCTTCGCTGTAGGACTGCGCTTTGCTGGAAATCAATCAATATCTGTTATGATAGACCATACATCCAGCGCAGATTTCGCAATGCCAAATCCTGGCCTTACGGATATCGGTATTAGGTATGGGTATAGGTTCTAAAATCACCCTAAGAAATGTAAGTTTTTGACTTTCTCTGCATATTGTTTGTTGATGGCGTCTTTGTCTGTTATGCCATTGACGTTGGTTAGAACAACTTTACCCACGCCGAATCCGAAATCATCTTTAAAATCATAAACGGCGCCTATGATAGTTAGAGTTCCTTTTTCTATTTTGGAGCTATATTTTTCTAAAGCATGCTTCACTTGCATATTTACGTTCTCAACAATTGCATCTTCCATGTGCGATGTGGAGATCTTCATGGCGCTTAGTTCTTTGTCTATCGCTGGAATGTTGGTTTTTTGCTTGTTTACCACCGCCTCTACTGCGCCGCACCCAGAATGGCCTATGATTAGCAAGAATGGTGTTTCTAATATCTCAATGCCAAAGTCAATCGACCCCTCGCTAGTAGAGATTTGATTTCCAATATTACGAATTGCAAACACGCCATTTTGTGGAGTCTTATCAAACGACTCCATCTGAACTCTAGAGTCAGAGCATTTCAAAATAGTTAGCTTCGGCGTTTGCGAGTCTTTAAACTTAACAAAAACCTCTTTGTCGTGATCACTAACAAATTCTGCATTAGTATCGAATAAGTTATTCAAGAATGATATTAACTGCGCGCTATTTGGTAAATTCATCGACATAGGCTAAAAATATGTAATATGTATTAAGGCTGATCATTCTAACGTTAAAATAGAGTGTTGGCTAGTGAAAAATGTATAGTGCCTTTATTAGCAATAGGTGCGTCGTTACTCGTCGCCTCACCAAAATCGTCATAGCGAGGAGCGTAGCGACGCGGCATCCATTCAAACGCGCCCCGTAATCCCACCGCTGCCTGGATTGCCGCGCTTCGCTCGCAATGACGGGAGGGGTCTGCGCCGCGCTACGCTCGCAACTATTTGAGTTTTTCTTATAAACACTAGTTGATGACGGTGTGTGGGCTCCTAGCATGTCAATGTTATTGTCATGCTAGTATCAATTCATCAAAACAACTAGCATAATGATAAAGGCTGTGAACACAATGAAAATTGCGGTTTGTTGGTTGTGTAGTAACGCTAGTTTGGTGGTTGCTTGATTTCCTAAAGACTCTATTGCCCATGGTTCATCGTCTTTAGATTTTGCATGTGTAGAACTTAGTTTTTGCCAATAATTATTTAGGAAGAAGAAAATATCTCCTATCCATTCTGTGAAGTTTACGGGGTGTGTATCTCTGCGCTTGGTACTGTATGCCAGGCTAGCGATTATGGCTGTTATGATTATGGCTGCTTGTTTGAGTGCACTTGCGTTTATTAGGATTGATTCTTTTATAGTGTTAAGGTCAGATAGCACTGGTAATTGATTCGCTGCAAAGGCGATTATCACTAATATTGCGCTCATGAATATGATGCTAATAGTTGAGTGCATATTTATGCTTATATTTATAGTTTTTTTGGATTTAAAATATTTCTTCCATGGCATGGCGTAGGTAGTTGCCAGGCTTAGTGCTATTATCACGAAATATATTGGGTCACCAGAATAGATGTGCGATATTGTGGATTTAATATAAAGCGAAGATGTAAGCGGTAGGTTTATCATCATAGCAATGCCTATAAGCAGGCCGAGTTTTATGATTGGGTTGTTGAATTTTTGCATGCTAGAACAATGGGTGATTTCGCTGTTATCGATTAGGCTCGCGCAGGATATGCTAAGTATTGATTTATATATGATATGCATGAATAAATAACACACAACGGCGCGCAGGGCTTCTGCGGTTCCATGGCTGATTGTAAGCATCATAAGGCCCATAGCCATTATGGATAAATAACAAAGCAGAGCTAGTAAATTATCTTCAAAAATCACCTTGATGGATGCGTATAGAATCATGATGATTGCTACATATTTGAGCATTTCGTACCCAGCGAAGATTTTTAACAAAATCATTACGGATACTTTTGTGGTGAATGTAATTAAGTATAGAAAGCCAGTCGGCGAGGCCTTCGGGTAGTAATTTACCATCCAGCCACTGAACGGGAATGCGGCTACGTTCATTATCATTCCAGTTAGCATTATGCCAATCATTGTGCTGGAATATTCTGGGCTATTCATCATATGCGTGGCAGAGACTAGTTCTAAGCCTCCATCTTTGGTAATTAAATAAGCAATACCGATTAAAATCATATTGCTGCTCATTAGGTGCGTTAGGAAATATTTCTTGGCAGAACGGAGGCTAGCACGAACTCCGCCGATAAAAATAATAGCAGCAGAGCTCACCATCATTAATTCAAGCCCCACAAACATAGAGAGGAAATCGCCAGCCATTAGACAGAAAAAAGCAAAGGCTGCATAGGCGTTGCCTAGTATTATTTCTAGGCGCTTATCCTGGCCAAGTGCGTATAAATTAGCTGAGAATAGCGCGGCTATGAATGCGGCGCTAATTAGCATGTTATATTCACCGCCATCGTATATTAGCTCTAGATTAAACATCTCTATTGTTGCTTTTTCTGGCGAGATATAAATAAAATATCCAGCAATAATTGGTGTTATTAATGCTAATGCGCCAAATATTGTTTTTCTCCTATATGAAAATATCATACAGGCTATTAATGTAAGCATTATGAATGTTGGATGGTTATATGTCATAGTTATTTCATTACATTAAATAAACGTTATTTCATCATATTAAATAAACATCAAAAACTTATTGATCATTTGCTGGGTCCAGAAAAATCCTACAACGCCAATAAGACACAGGGCTATGCTTAGGATCATAAATCTAGGAAGCTTACGTTCTGCTCTGTGCTTGTCACTGATGATTCTTGAGGAGCTTTTGTTTCTTGGGCTTTCATCGAAATATGGTTTTAGCTTTAGGTGCAATATGAAATTATCGTTAGTTGGGCGGTAGATGAAAATCAGCATCTTAATAACATAAAGCGCAGAAAACAAAGTGCTTATAGCAAGCGTAACCATTACTAATATGTTTTCTTGCTCAGCTGCTGCAAGCATAATATAAAACTTACTTATAAACCCAGCAAAGGGCGGCATTCCCATTAGCGACAGCCCGCCAATTAGCATAACAAAACTGGTTTTTGGCATTGTGGATCTTATTCCGATTAGCTCACCAATATGATATGAATTTTTAACGCTGTACATGTTACCAGCTGCGTAGAAGATGCATATCTTAGTAAAGGAATGCGCAACCATATGCATAACAGCAGCAGATATTCCCTTAGTAGATAATAAGAACGCACTAAGGAGAGCTATGCTCAGCTGGTTTATGGTGGAGTATGCAAGCATCATTTTCACTTGGGTGTATCGTATTGCCTGCAGGGAGCTATATAAGATGGTGACTATTGGCAGCAGAACAAGCCAGTTATAGTCAGCAAATAGACCTTGAAGGTAAGTGAGTCCGAAGACATAAAGCAGAACTTTATATATGCAGAATAGGCCAGTTTTAACAACTACTACAGCATGTAGCAGCGCGCTAACTGGGTATGAGGCAACCATGGCAGATGGCAGCCAGCCATGAAGCGGGTAAATAGCAGCTTTAGTAATACCAAACACAAACATTAGCAGCAAGATAGTTGCGTGCGCGTTGGAAAAATGCCCCTCCATAAAGCCATTATGAGTAAAGTTCCCATGCCCGACTTTGCTGTAAATTATTAGAATCGCTGGCAAGAATAAAACAAGGCCGCTTATCATAAGTATTTTTAAATAGCGAAACAGACCTTGCGCAACTTTAGCATTATTCTGATGGGCGATAAGGGGGATGGTGCAAAGCGTTAGAACCTCGTAGAAAACAAACATCGTAAACAGATTCGCAGAAAGAGCAATAACACTACCAGACATCACGCAGGCATTAACGAAGAACAAAAAACGATTGCTGTTCTTCATGTTATTGATGCTTAGGAATTTTATAGTATATAGCAGGGCGCAGATCCATAAAACCGCTAGCAAACTCAGGAAAATCATTCCAAGCGGCTCCAGATGCAATGCGATCGAATATTTGCCAAAATCAAGCAGGGTAATATGAGCGTCCACGCCGCTTAAGAATAGCCAATCCAGCATCAGCACATTAACTAAAAACATGCAGCTAGTTGCTAGCAAAAAGAAACTACGAGCTGGAGTGTCCTCCTTACTAGTAAACGGCGTGATTAAGTTCACCATGCCAACAAGCAAAGTGGAGATAATCAATAATTGTGGCGTAATTAGCTGTGTCATATTGTGATTTTATTTAATGCTCAAGTATAACAGATTTAGTATATCCGGCAAGTTCAGACAAGTCTTGGACGTATAGTAGCGAGACTATTTGTAATATTACTATCGCAGCTAGCCCGTATAGTTTGGTGTCGATTTTTATTGTGCCATTTTCTTGCGGGCTGAAGAAGACTGCTTTTGCGAATCTGAAATGGTATAAAAGCCCGAACACTGCGCCAAGTACTACTATTATGAATTCTAAGTTTAGGCCATTGCTTATTAGAAGGTCAAATAGTTTTACTTTCACTAGGAACATACTAGTTAGCGGAAGGCCAGCGCTGAATATCAACGAGAATGCTACGAGTAATTTGAACATACCGCTTTTCTCGATGAAAGCCAGTTTTTCAAAGCGCAAATCTTGTGATTTATTTTGTATATGCGCAATGATGGTAAACAGGGCTATTTTGTTGATGGAGTCTAGAACCAACAATTGGAACAGTAAATCGCGAGCTGACCAAATACTCATCAGCAAAAAGATATATCCTATTTGTGACGCCGTTGAATAGATCACTATTTTCTTTATGGTATCAGTTCTAAGCGCCAAGAATGTGCATATTATTATAGTAGCAAGCGCGGCAGGGCGAAGCACCATTATAAGAATCGCATGAATCGCTTCACCGTCAATGGTGAAATGTATAAAGCGCAGTAATATGTAAACCCCTAAGATTCCAGAGATTGCCCCAAGATAGGTCAAGATAAGCGGCGGCGCTGCGTTATAAGCACGTACCATCCAGAAATGCATTGGGAAGAAGGCCATCTTCAGGATTGCGCCGCTTAGGAAAAATACGATAGCTACTGTGATAACCCTGGAACCTTCTTGGTTTTTCAAGATGCCAGCTATATCTGTAATATTTAGGCTACCAGTAGTTGCTAGGAAAAAGCCTATGCCAATTAAAATCAACGTAGCGCCTATGGTACCAAGAACTAGATAGTCAAATGCTCCTACCAGTGACCGTCTGTTAGGTCCTTTGGACATTAGAACATAAGTAGCAAGGGATGATATCTCGATAAAGACATAAATATTGAATAAATCATTAGTGCTAACTACACCAATATAGCCAACATGCGCGAATAAAATCAGCGCGTAAAATATATGCTGGCGGGACCTGCTTATATATTTGGTGATGGTTGCGTTTATTAGTTCTTTGCCAAATAATAGGAAAAATAACAGCACGAAGTTGAGGAAAATAATTATAGGCTGGTTAAGAGAATCTAGGCGATATTCAATCCCAATTGGTGGTGCCCATCCACCAAAAGCATAAGAGATTCCTTCGCGCGCATATGGCATTGCGTGAATCGCTAAGGCTAACGATAGCGCTATGCTGCTTGTTGCTATAAACCAAGCAGCTCTGCGATTAAAACTAAGAGCGCATATCAGAGCTGCAAAAAATGGGATCAAAATTTGCAAGGCGGCTATGTGTTTGACTATGGTCATTCTTCCTCGCCGGCTAGATTTATTTTGCTTTCTAGAACAGAGCCATATTCCTTATGTATTTGATATATCAAAGCCAAGCCAACAGACATAGTAGCAAACCCAACTACAATTGCAGTTAGCATCAGCACATGGGGGAGAGGGCTGGAAAATGTATGTATACATTCTACGGTATCTGCGCAAATATCAATGGGGACTATGCCGTTTTTTGTTTTACCAAGCGCTATGTAGAAAATCAGCACGGAGCTTTGAAACACTCCAAGCCCGATGATCTTACGCACGTAATTATCGCTAGTTAGCATAATGAATAAGCCGCTGCTTAAGATTATTACCGCAAAGAAATAAATTAGATTCTGCATGATTATTCCTCCCTTAATAATGAATAGATCAAGCACATGATGGAAGCAACCGTTAAGCCAACACCGAGCTCTATCAGGAATATGCCAATATGCTGACCATGTATCGCGTCGTGACTGATGGCGCTGTAATTTAGGTAGTTTTCGTCATGAATGAGTGAGATCACTCCTGTACCAGCATAAAGGAGCACACCAAGAACTCCGCAGACTACTAATGCGTTTATCGAAATATGTTTGTGTAATTTGCTTTTGCCGAATACTAAATCATAAGCAATAAGCCCAGTGGCGAAAATCACTCCAGCTTGGAACCCTCCACCTGGAGAGACCTCGCCATTTAGCTGTATGTATATGGCATATAGAATTATATATGGAATCAGGAAAGGTAATAATAATTTTAGAACTTTGAATTCTTTAAGCATTGCTTCCCTCCTTCGGTTGTTTTTTTCTTGAGAGAATAACAAGCACAGCTAGGCCAGCTATAAGAATAACCGCAGTCTCGCCAAGAGTATCAAAGCCGCGATAGCTAGCTAAGATTGCTGCCACTACAGATGGTATGGCGATGTCTGTTCTAGTATTTTCAAGATAATATTGAGTCAAATGAGTTTGCAAAGGAGAATTTTCTGCCCCGAATGGCGCCAGGTCAAAGCTTGCCCAGCTTAAGGCGGCAATAAAAATTATACATAAAATGCTAGCGAGAATTACTTTGCACCGATTAGGAGACTCACCTTCTTCGCCAACTATTTTAACTAGGTTTAGTAGCACGCAGGTGGAAAGGCAGGCGCCAAGTGCTGTTTCCGTCATCGCTACGTCTGGTGCATCCATGAACAGATAACATATGCCGATGAATAAGCTAAACACAGACATTACAATGATAGATTCTGTTAGGCTTTTGCTAAGTATTAAACGCAGGCACGTAATGACCATAACCAGAGCTGCAATGCCAAGTAGTAGCTCATCCATTTGGAAGCTAATCTTGAATGGGGGCTGGAAAAATTCTTGCATTTTACTTTATCCTCCCTTGTTTATCTACGTTGAAAAGCAAGGATGCCCTGCCAAGCGCATGGGTAGAAACTGGATTCAGCAGAAAGACTAAAGCCGCAATCGCGATCAGCTTAAAAGAGCTAGTATAGTCCGTTTGTAATAGCGCGAGGCCAACAAAACAAAATGGACCGCCGCAGCATTCAATTACACTGGCTGCATGTAATTTTGTATAAAAATCAGGAAAGCGGAATAGGGCAATTATTCCAGAGGCAATAAAAAATAATCCTATGACAATCAAGGTCCAGCCTAAATATAGCATTTAATATTAACTCTCTTTATTGCACAACTACTTATCTGTTTCTACAGCAAATGCAAAGCATGCACAAGAGATACGGGTCATTGCATGCGAAGAAAAAATATCATCATGGGCTTAGTGCGCTTTCGTTAATGAGATATAGCTTAATGTAGAAACTAAATATCACGGAGGTAGTTTTGGAAAAAGGTTGGATCAGTGCGGACTTTACGGTTAAGTCTGCTTCTAAGAGAAACACAATAATTGAAGGTTATGCCAGTGTTTTTGACATAACAGACAGCCATAATGACATGATTGTTAAAGGCGCTTTTAAATCGTCTAAGAGCAGCTGCGTTAAATTATTGTGGCAACATGACGTAACTAAGCCGATTGGTGTTATCACCATTCTTGAAGAAGATGGGTATGGTTTAAAGCACCAATTAGCATAGTTACTTTCCCGGCGAATAAGCATGCGGAAATCAATAACGTTAAGCAATCCATATTTTATCAAAAATCTTTGGTCGAGTTAGAAAGTTTAATGAAACAATTAGAAAATTATTAGGAGGAGTTTTATGCAAGTAAATCAAATAGAAGAGATATCTGGCAACGTGAAGAAGTTTTTAGCCAGAGAGTCCGAAACAACTAGAAAGGTAAATCAAATAGAAGATAGGGTAAGTAAAATGCAAAATTATTTCTCAAGACCAGATACATTCAGTGAGGATACTTCCCTGGAAGTAAAATCATTCAATGATTATTTAAGAAGAGGCGTTGAAGGTGATCTGATCACCAAAAAGCTTAGTGGCGATGTTGGAGAAGCTGGTGTTACTTTGGTTCCGACATTAAGCAAGCAGGTGATTAATAAAATCAACGCAAAATCTCCAATGCGCCAGCTTGCATCTGTTGAATCTATATCCACGCGCGCTCTGGATGTATTAATAGAGGATGATGCATTTGCTTCTGGCTGGGTTGCAGAAGGTGGGGCAAGGGATGTGTCTGATTCTGCAAAATTAGTGAAAAAAACTATAAGCGCGCACGAGCTATACGCGCAGCCAAAAGCAACTCAAAGCATCATGGATGATGCTGAAATTAATTTAGATAATTGGTTAGTTGAGCGTTTGGTGGATAGCTTTATTAGAAAAGAAAATGAGGCTTTTATTACAGGTGATGGCAATAATAAACCGCATGGGTTGCTTAGAAACCAAGCTATAGATCAGATAGATGTTAGGGCGGCGGTTGACCCTGAAATGTTCCTAGAACTAATTAACGGCCTAGATGAAGGTTATTTATCTAATGCTAGCTTTTTGATGAACCGCAAAACATTAGCGGCCGTTCAGTCGCTTAAGGATCAAACTGGTCGCTTTATTTGGCAGCAATCGCTTTCAGACCCGCTTAAACAAACGATATTCGGTATTCCAGTAGTTATTTGTTCGCATATGCCAAATATTGCGGAAAATAGTTTGTCTGTTGCTTTTGGTGATTTTAAGTCTGCGTATAAAGTGGTCACGGCCACCTCATGAACTTTTGATTAAACTGGTTTAACCTTAAGTCGCTTGTTAAAATGCACAAAATACTCTACACCTGTTGAGTTAAAAGCATTTGAGAGGTGTCTATGCAACCAAAGAAAGAATTTCTTCAGGGGT
>CAXMOU010000050.1:0-4618 GCA_964195465.1 uncultured Rickettsiaceae bacterium | reverse complement strand
AAGCACAGTTGGTAAGCACGGAGACGAAAATATGATAGGGAATTATGTAAAAAATCAGGGACAGAAATATACCAAGGTTCATACAAATCATCAGTTAGCGTTGTTCTGAATACCCCGCTGCTTGCGGCGGGGTTGTTTATTGGGCTGTTATTTATAAAAGGAGTCCATATACCGCCAATTTCTTGGAAACTAACTTCAGAGCCATCAGTAAGCGTAGAATTTAAGCTCCCGCCATTTGGTATCAAGAAAAAGCCAACGTGCGCGGCGCCTGCTGGAATATCTGTAGGTTTATATTGAATAGTCACAGTTTTGTTGCCCCCTAAAGCGTCGTTTGCATTAGAGAAGTTGAGTTTTCCTGAAATGGGGGCGCCATTTGCATCTGAAAAATAATAACCTAATGAGTTGTTTTGACCTGCTCTTAAAATCGATGAGTCGACCGTGATTGTAAAAGCAGTTCTAGATAGCGCTTCGTCAGTATTGCTGTGTTGCTGAAGTGGCGCTAGGTTAGCACTGTCATCCCTTTTTAGAGAGTTATAAGATTCACTTGCCTCTTCTTTAGGTTCTTCTAGGTTGAGTGCTTTCTCAGCAATGTTTGCATTTCTGGAGTTAAGGCCTATTTGCGATAGTCTATCAAAATGATTAAACTGATCTCCTCCGTTTTGTTCAGGTGTGCTTGAATTCCATTTGCTATCTTCTGTATCTGACATAATACTGACAATAATTACTTTGTTATATAAAGTCGCTATATATCATTTAATGCTATATATTAAAAATTAACGATTGATTAACAAAGGGGTGGTTTTTGTATGAGTGGCAGTGTTTTATTTAGTTTACTAGCTAAAAACGGAAAATTCTAGGTTTTTTTGTGGCTTTTAGGATTCCTAGTATCATAAGGAAGTTAGCACCTACCTGCAGCGCTAAGATGATAAAATGTGCCATGCTGATTATTTGTTCTGATTGTATGTAGATTGGCAATATTAACGTTACTGGTAAATGTAGCAATGTGTAAAAGCCACTTGCGAACATTACGCTACGAATACAGCTTTGCATGTTTGCTTGGATTTTAGATATTTTTGTAATGAAAAATATCATGATTATCATGAATAATTTGTCAAAGAAACTATTTAATACAAGTAAAATAGTAAGTATAGGGAATATCAGATAAATGAACAAGGATGGAGCTTTTTTCATTACCTCTAATAATGTGGACTTAACAAACTCTTGGTTTATGATTTGAGAATCTGTTCCAATAATATCTATATATTGAAGCGGAAGGGTTCTTTTTAATTTTTCTTCGTCGCCATTGATAGTGATTATTAATGAGTTTTTTGTCAGAAGAATGGGGAATTTATTTTTATCGGCGTGGCTTAGCTTATTATTTGGGTCTATTGCTAGGAGTTTTTTGTTATCTAAGTCCTTAACATAAAAAGGAGTATCTTCCTGAATAGAAATCGAGCGTCCATTATATTCTATAATAGGTAGTTGATTAATAATTTGGTCTATATTCTGTGTGTGTCGTGATAGTTTGCCGTTACTTAGGTAGTTGTTGATTTCATTCGTTTGAGCAAGAAATGCAGCGCAGCAAATCAAAGAAGAAATTGCAGATAATGAAAAAATATATTTTACTCCATATCCCCTATAGGAAGTAAAAACATTCTCATGGAATTTGATTGAACTAACGGACAATCGCAGATGATATAATAGAGACTGAAAAAATAGTCCAACTTTGATAAGGGCGGTTGTCATACGTAATAATTTAGTTTAGTATCCGTTGAAATTCTTTATTTTACCGGACATTACAATGAACTCATATAAAAATCAAAATTATTCGTTAAAAAACTTAAGCAACTGTATAAAAATACTCTCTGCAGATGCAGTTGAGAAAGCAAAATCTGGCCATCCTGGGATGCCTCTTGGCTTTTCTGATGTTATGACGTGTTTGGCATTTAAGTTTTTGAAGTTTAACCCTAACGATCCAAAATGGTTTAATCGTGACCGTTTAGTGCTGTCTGCGGGCCATGGTTCTATGTTGCTATATTCGTTTTTCTACCTTGCTGGGTATAAAGATTTCGCTCTTGAGGACATTAAAAATTTCCGTCAATTAGGTTCAAAGGCTGCTGGTCATCCTGAATATGAATTATTCGATGGGATAGAAACAACCACAGGGCCGCTGGGGCAGGGCCTAGCAAACTCAGTAGGCATGGCTATAGCTGAGAAAAAATATGCAGACAAGCTAGGGGCAGATGTTTGCAGCCATAAAATATACACAATAGTTGGAGATGGTTGCTTGATGGAGGGGATCTCTTATGAAGCTGCAAGCCTGGCTGGACATTTGCGCCTGAATAATCTGATAGTGCTTTTTGATGATAATGGAATTTCAATTGATGGCAAAACTGATTTGACTGTCACTGAAAATCATTTGCAAAAATTTGAAGCTATGGGGTTCAACGTTATTTCTGTTGATGGACATGATTATGATCAAATTTGTTCGGCCCTAGAGGCGGCGCAAACTTCTGATAAGCCAAGCTTCATTTCTTTTAAAACTATGATTGGAAAAGGAGTTAAAAACAAAGAAAATAGCGAAAAATCACACGGTGCACCTTTGGGAACAGAGGAAATTGAGCATTTAAAGAGTAATATGGATTTTGATTCTAGTGATTTTGAGCTTCCAGATGATTTAAAATCTCAATGGGAAAACTCTTGGGAGCGTAATATAGAAGCTTATGAAAAATGGCAAAAAGATTTTAGCGCGCTAGGTGATGATTCAAAACAATATTTGAACAAGTCGAGCCTTGATTTTCCTCAAAATATAGCAGCTCCAGGCGCGCCCGAGGCAACAAGAGTTTCCTCTGGTAAAATTGTTGAAGCTTTAATGAGATCGAATGAGAAGGTAATTTGTGGCTCTGCTGATCTTGCTGGTTCAAACGGGCTAAAAAACCCCGAAAGCAAAATGATAACAGCAGATGATTTTAGCGGCAATTGCATTTATTATGGTGTGCGCGAGCATGCTATGGCAGCTATTATGAACGGGCTTGCTCTTTCAGGATTCTCACCTATTGGTGGCACGTTCTTCGTGTTTTCAGATTATATGCGCCCAGCTGCGCGCCTTGCTTCGCTAATGGGATTGCCTGTAACATACGTGATGACGCATGATTCTATTGGCGTTGGCGAAGATGGTCCAACGCACCAGCCAGTAGAGCATTTAGCGGCTTTCCGCGCTATGCCAAATATAAATGTATTTAGACCAGCTGATTTTGAAGAAACAAAAGAGTGCTACCAAATTGCTATGCAAAATACAGAGACCCCATCAATGATGGTGCTTTCGCGCCAGGCTCTGCCACAAATTAGAAGCGCCCAAGAGGGTGATGATTTTGTAGCTAAAGGTGGTTATATAATATCTGAGGCATCGTCTGCCCAGAATATTGATGTAACAATTTTTGCAACTGGTTCTGAAGTGTCGCTCGCTATGGAGGTACAAAAAACACTCGGTGGGCAAGGTAAGTCCGTTAGGGTTTGCTCTGTGCCATGTTTTGAGCTCCTTATGAAGCAGAGTCGTGATTATCGCGCCAAGCTTAATGGTGGCGCAAAACTACTAGTAGCTATTGAAGCAGCAGTAAGCTTCGGTTGGCACGCCATAATAGGTAGTGATGGGATGTTCTTTGGTATGGATGGTTTCGGCGCGTCTGCCCCTGCAAAAGAACTATACAAACATTTTGGGCTATCAGCAGGTAACATATCTGATGCAATCGCAAAGGAATTGTAAAGATTTACTTATAGTGCGCAAATTAGTGGAATAGATGAGTTAAGTTGGAGGGGGGAGCGATTAGAAGTCGTTGTAATTAATCTGGGAAAGGTAATGTACGAATACCGCTCCCCCCATATTTTTCCCGCTGATTGCCTTCGTTTAGTTTTAGAGCTAGCTACACCAAGCGAGAAAAATGTATAGCTAATTTTAAGCACTCATAGGTGATGTAAGTTAAGTTTGATCACACCTATAGTTGAACGATATCACTGTATCAAATGCTTGTCTAGTAAAAAAATGATTTTTTTTATTTTCTTGTGGTAAGGTACCGAATCTCGTAGTGAAAGAGGTGGTTTTTATTCCAGCTTGCGTAGTACGCGCTCCTCTGCATCACTCCGCTCTCCCCATGTCATTCCCGTCCCCCAGTTTCCATTTCAGCGCCACAGTTTTCATTCCGCACCTCAGATGTTCATTCCCACGCAACAGTTGTCATTCCCACGCCACAGTTGTCATTCCCGCGCAGGCGGGAATGACATCGTGTGGGGTGCTGGAATGATATCATAACTTCATAAACGAAGTGCAACACGCTAATAGCGGTGTTGCTACGGAAAGAAAATGGAAGAGAGGTGCCTGTTTTCATGAATGTGTGGAGTCGATCCGACAAATTGCAACAATTATGGATCGCGCGGCATCGACAATATCGCATGAATTAAAATTAATACAACAACCTGCATTGCCACGGTCACCTCATGAACGCTTCATTAATAATCCAATAAACTTATGAAGATAATTTGGAGACCATCCGATCATTTTCATGAGCATAGGTCTAGACTCTCTTTTTCCCTTCATATTGGTCAAAATATTTAGTATAAATCT
>CAXMOU010000049.1:0-50304 GCA_964195465.1 uncultured Rickettsiaceae bacterium | reverse complement strand
AGATATTCAAAACATAGAGATAAAGAAAATTCAAAATAAGCTAAATAATAGACCAAGAAAAATACTTGGTTTTCTAACTCCGATTGAATATACTACACAATACTATAATAAGATAGAACATTAGATCTGTCGCATTTGAAGCTTTAATGCACCATATATAATATGGCCCCAAATGCAGCGCCCTAAAATGACACGCTAAATTAACTATTGTTAAGGTTAGAAGCGGATTCCTAAGACCAAATACTTTTCATCTTTGCGAAGAAGCCGTCATTGCTACAATCCGTTTCTATATCTCCAATTTCTTTATCTAGCTCCTCTAGCAACTCTCTTTGCTTTTTAGTAAGCTTCTTAGGAGTTTGGATATAGGCATGGGCAAACATATCACCGCGCACAGAAGAGCGCACCTGAGACATCCCCTTGCCGCGCAGACGCAACCTATCGCCTGTTTCAGTGCCAGCTGGAATCTTTAGCGTAAGCTTGCCGCCATCGATTGTTGGGATTTCTACTTCCCCACCAAGAGCAGCCTTCGTAAAGCTAATAGGCAATTTGCAATGTAGGTTACTTCCTTCCACTTGATAGATATCGTGCTGCTTGATGCTAATAAAGACATATAGATCACCACCGCCACCACCGCGAACACCAGCTTCGCCTTCACCAGCTATTCTGATTCGATTATTATGCTCAACGCCAGCAGGAATATTCACTAGCAGCTGTTTCTTCTGCGATGCGCGCCCAAGCCCATGGCAAGAACCGCACGGATTTTTGATCACCTGACCAGAGCCATTACATTTGCTGCAAGTTTGTTCTACAGCGAAGAATCCTTGCTGCATACGCACAGCACCAGCACCGCCACATTGCGAACATGTATTAGTGCCATTTCTTTCTTTGGTTCCCATACCATCGCACGGGGAGCATTTTACTTCTGTAGAGAAATTGATTTTTTTATCTGATCCAGAAAAAGCTTCTTCCAAAGTAAGGCTAAGATTATATTTTAAATCTGCACCGCGAATCTGCGACGATCTTTGACGCCCGCGCTGCTGACCGCCGCCGCCCATAAAGTCACTAAAGAAATCACCAAAAACATCATTCATGTCCGCACCAGAGAATCCACCCTGGCTATAACCATGCTGCTGCTGTTGCCCAGCACTAGGGCCATTCCCGTTCTCAAAAGCTGCATGGCCGAACCTATCATAAGCACCCTTCTTCTGCTCATCTTTCAGTACATCATAAGCCTCGCCAGCTTCTTTGAATTTCTTTTCAGAATTAGGATCGTCTCTATTACGATCTGGATGATGAGCTTTAGCCAACTTTAAGTAAGCCTTTTTAACTTCTGAAGCGCTTGCAGAACGCGCGATTCCTAATACTTCGTAATAATCTCTTTTTGACATAATATTTCTACCAAAATATAAAATAGATAACCAAACTAGCGGAGGAAGGCTCCCCCGCTATGCTTTAGTCAAATATTTATTTATTATCACTTACATCTTTGAATTCACCGTCTACAACGTTAGCATCATCTTGTGATGCATTTGCAGCAGGGTCCGCTTGAGCAGCAGCGTCAGCACCAGGTGCAGCAGCTTCTTCGCCGCCATACATAGCCTCGCCAATCTTCATGCTTGCAGCAGCTAACGCCTCTGTTTTTGCATTGATTTCTTCAATATTATCTTCAGATTCCATAGCTTTTCTCAAATCTATGATTGAGTCTTCAACATCTTTTTTGTCTGACTCCGCAATCTTATCCGAGTTATCTTTCATATTTTTCTCAGTAGAATAAATCAAAGCATCTGCTTTATTCTTCACTTCAATTGATTCTTTGCGCTTTTTATCCTCAGTAGCATTTTGCTCTGCATCCTGAATCATTTGCTCTATTTCTTCATCCTGAAGACCGCCCGAAGCTTGAATGGTTACATTCTGCTCCTTACCACTTGCCTTATCTTTTGCAGACACATGAACAATGCCATTTGCATCAATATCAAAAGTAACTTCAATTTGCGGCATTCCTCTTGGAGATGGCGGAATTCCATCTAAGTTAAACTGCCCAAGCATCTTATTATGAGCAGCTAATTCACGCTCACCTTGGAACACGCGGATTGTTACAGCATGTTGGTTATCGTCTGCTGTTGAGAATACTTGGCTCTTTTTCGCAGGGATAGTAGTGTTACGATCTATCAATCTAGTGAACACACCGCCAAGAGTTTCAATACCCAAAGACAAAGGAGTAACATCAAGTAGCAACACATCCTTTACATCGCCTTGAAGTACGCCACCCTGGATTGCAGCACCAAGAGCAACAACCTCATCAGGATTCACGCCTTTATGCGGCTCACGCCCGAAGAATTCTTTTACTTTTTCGATCACTTTCGGCATTCTAGTCATGCCGCCAACAAGAATCACCTCATCAACTTCTGAAGGCTTGATTCCAGCATCTTTAAGAGCTTTTTTACAAGGCTCCATACTGCGATCAATCAGTTCCATAACCAAAGACTCAAGCTTAGATCTTGTAAGCTTTATGTTCATATGTTTAGGGCCAGAAGCATCAGCTGTGATATATGGCAAGTTAATGTCCGTCTGCTGAGTTGTTGAAAGTTCTTTCTTAGCTTTCTCTGCAGCTTCTTTTAGCCTTTGAAGAGCTAAAGGGTCTTTCTTTAAATCAACTGAAGTTTCTTTCTTAAATTCTTCGATTAGGAAATTAAGAATTCTCATATCAAAATCTTCACCGCCTAAGAACGTATCGCCATTTGTAGCTTTCACTTCAAACACACCATCGCCAATTTCAAGTACGGATACATCAAAAGTACCACCACCAAGATCATATACAGCGATTGTTTTGTTTTCTGTTTTATCAAGGCCGTAAGCAAGCGCTGCTGCTGTTGGCTCGTTGATAATACGCAGAACTTCAAGGCCAGCAATCTTACCAGCATCCTTTGTTGCTTGTCTTTGCGCATCGTTAAAATATGCAGGCACAGTGATTACTGCTTGAGTAACCGTCTCACCTAAGAAATTCTCAGCAGTTTCCTTCATTTTTTGCAAGATATTTGCACTGATTTGGCTTGGAGAATATTTTGTACCCTCAACCTCAACCCAAGCGTCACCGCCATCAGATTTTACGATCTTGTAAGGCACCATTTCCTTATCCTTCGTTACAGTAGGATCTTCATAACTACGGCCGATCAAACGCTTAATTGCGAATAATGTATTTTGTGGATTAGTTACCGCCTGTCTTTTTGCTGGCTGCCCAACCAAACGCTCATCTCCTTCAGTAAATGCGACCATAGAAGATGTTGTTCTCTCACCTTCAGCATTTGCAAGTACTTTTGGCTCTTTGCCATCCATCACTGCTACGCAAGAGTTAGTTGTACCTAAATCAATTCCTATTACTTTTCCCATAATAAACCTCTATAAATAATAAATCATTTTTAATTTGACTTGCAAACTACAATCTGTTTCTTTTGTTTGTAGCTTGTATGCCTCATGTTTAGTCATATAGGGCGAGATAATTTTTTTACAAGAGTTTTAGGTAATAAAAATGTTAAAAACATTAAAAGTTTTTGCTATCAGTATATTTTTTATAGCAAGTAGCGCATATGCAGATGCTACAAAAATCAAAGATATAGACGTTATAAAGAAAGCGATAGTCACTATACATAGCAGAGTTCCTGTTTCCGCTTATAGAACTACTGGCAGCTGGTCTGGCACTGGATTCATAGTCGATAGCAAGAATGGTTATTTAGTTACTAATAATCATGTTGTAGGAAGAGCGTCTATTGGCACATACTTTATTACTTTCCATAATGGACAGCAAGCCGAAGCAAAAATCGCCTATTACGATCCTTATGTAGATTTTGCTATATTAAAAATCGACCCAAAAGAATTCCCAGAGCAAATAACAACAGTAGAGTTCACCAGCGCTGTGCCTAAGCTTGGGTCAGATGTATTTATAGTTGGTAATACTGAAGGGCAAGGATTTTCTTTCCATAGCGGATATCTGTCGGACTTATATGATATTAACGGCGAAATGCCTCAAGGGTCTTATGTTATCAACATGAATTCCGCAGGCGGCGCTAGTGGCTCACCCGTGCTAAACTCTGATAACAAAGCTGTTGGCGTGTTATATGGCGGCGGCAAAACTCATGCCATAGCCTTGAAAGGTTCATACGTGCAGCATGCGCTAAAAGAACTTCAATCTGGCAAAGCATCACCAATCAGAAAACATATTGGTGTTATTACTAAACTATATTCTCTAGACAAAGCTGTGAAACATCGCAATTTTTCAAAAGAAGACATGGCTAAATACATAAAGAAATGGCCAGATGCAAGAAACAGAGTAGTGATAGTGCGCAATGTAATACCAGGCGGAACAGCAGAGAACACGCTAAAATCTGGTGATATTTTATTTGCGATTGATGGAAAAGAAATTGGCCCAGACCTTACGATATTCGACAGAACAATGAATGATTCCAAAACCGACAAAGCAAAACTAACAATCATTCGCGAAGGAAAAAAACTAGAGAAAGAAATCAAACTATACGATCTTGAAAAAAACAAAGTCTCAAAGATGCTTGATTTTGCAGGTGGACTATTTTTTGAAGCTGATGATTTTGTAGCTGCAAAATCTGGAATCCCAATTGGCAGCGTTGCACTAGCAAATGTACAAACTGGCGGCAGCTTTAGCAGCATACCAGAAATGTTCGTAAGAAATTATAAAAGCGTATACCGCATAATGATTCAATCGCTAAATGGCTCTAAAATCAATTCCATGCAAGATATTATTACAGCTACCAACAAAGCTATTGATAAAAAATATGTAAACGTTGAATATAAAAACTTCCAACCATATTATCCTAGATTTGGTAATGATGGCGAGTTTATATCTGCCAGCGAAACATTGGTGCAAGACATTACTTTCGACAGTATTGACACCAAGCCAAGAATCTTGAGATTCGATGATAAATCACTTGAATGGAAGTCCGAAGGGTTATGAACTACGATTTTAGATGTTATACTACAACAACATAAACTACCTACCGTCATGGCGAGCGAAGCGCGGCTAACCAGGAAGCAAAGGGTAAAATAGCCTATAATTTTGATAATAAATACAAAAACAAATTTCTAGATCCAGCTCAGGTTAAACATTTACAAACCATTACTCATCCTATATATTCTATCTGTTAATTCGCCAATCATAAATGCTATATGAACAAAGAAATATCAGTAAATATCGATAATTGCACCCTAGAGGGGATCAATGCGGTTAAACGAGTGCAAAGCCTAAGGCAAATGTTCTTCAGGCCTGGCAAGGTTACTGGCATAACTATTCCTATATTAAATGATGTAACGCTTTCTTTCAAAGCGGGCGAGGTAGTAGCTTTGATTGGCAGTAACGGCTCTGGCAAAAGCTCGATATTAAAACTCATTGCAGGCATATATCCAGCCAAAACTGGTAGAGTTGCAGTGAATGGTAGCATTACCTCCATCATTGAAATGGGGCTTGGGGTTGAACCAGAATTTACTGGTAGGCAAAATATCAAAATATTAATGCTATATAACAATATGTTCGATCGTTACAACGAAGAAATCGAACAACGAATTGTTGACTTCTCTGAGCTAGGGGACAAAATAGATGTGCCCGTTAAAACTTATAGCTCTGGCATGTTGTCTCGCCTTGCATTTTCTACATCTATATTCCAGGAAACAGACATCCTGCTACTAGACGAAGTATTTGCAGCTGGTGACGGGCATTTTGTTGCCAAATCACTTGAGTTCATGAAGAACAAAATCAAAACCGTACCACTAACAATATTAGTTTCCCACCAGGAAGACATCATTCGTCAATATTGTAATAGGTGCGTGTTAATTAAAGATGGGCGAGTAGCTGCAGACGGCAAGCCCGATGAAATTTTATCAATTTATCATTCTTAAGAAGAACCAATGCTAAAACATATTTTTTCTTCCAAATATTGGAAAGCAATTTTGCTGCTAGTTAATGTCTCTGTAAGAAGGCGCGATGCAAACACCGTGCTTGGCAGCATTTGGGGCCTCATTCAGCCATTTATCAACATAAGCGTGATATCATATTTCATGAGCTTTGTACTGCGTTACGACCCCAAAGTAATTGTTGTAAACTTAGTTGGAGCACTTCCATTCTGGGTGTTTATCCTACAGACACTGACCAGCAGCTCAAACTCATTAACATTGCACTCTGAAATACTAAAAAGAGTAATCTTGCCAAAAACATATTTTCCAATTGCGGATGTTTTAAGTAATGCTTACACATTGCTTTATTCCTTTGTTGCTATGTATATCGCTCTGATTCTTATCTTCCCTTCATTCCTATCATGGAATATTATCTTCATACCATTACTATCGCTGCCGCTAATTATTAGCGTAATGAGCGCTGGCATTGTTGCAGCTTTCGTAACACCCTATATACGCGATATGCCGCAATTCGTAACTGTTATTCTAGGCGTTCTATACTGGACCATACCAATAATCTACCCCTATTCAATAGTTCCAGAATCAAAAAGAATCTTCTTCGAATGGCACCCAATATTCGCCGTAATCCGCCCCATGCAAGAACTAGTAGCAACAGGCAATATACCAAGCCTAATGATCCTAGCAAAATCCTGGCTAGTAGCGTTGCTTGTTAGCCTGCTGAGCTTTTTGATATACAGGAAATTGGCTAGGAATATTATTTATTATTTGTAGTATTACTTCTTTGTTTTATACACGCCAGCAGAAGAGGCAACACTAGATCTTTTCTTGATCAGCTCCGCTACATCGGAATCCTTTTTTTGCTCGTCTCTTGGTGCGAACAGAGCTCTGCCGCGTCTTGAGGCATTTGCATCTGGTTCACATAGATAATAAACAGCTAGGCTCTTTCGATATATCCCTTCTGGCTGAGTAAGAGCGCGGCTCATGCCGTGCCATGAATTTTGTGTGGTGTCGAAAATCACAGCGCGATTAAATTTAGGCTCTACTTCCGATGCAAGCTTACCTGGTTGTTTTTTTGCTTCATCCTCATGCCACAGGCCTAGATGACCACCATGCTCTGACTTTAGTTCCTGCGATAAATAAACGATGATGTTTAATTTACGCTCTTTTCCGAGCTTGGGGTGAATTGAATAATCCAAATGCGGATTCAAATTACCACCTGTTTTATGTATATGCCACCCGCCTCCGTTCAGACCATAATCTGCCATTAATTCTACGCCAGTAACTTTGGAAAGCAGCCCTGTCAAGCGATCTGAATAAAATTCATTAAACGCTAAATATGTATCTTTGGGGAAAGCATTCCAATTATTTAATGCCTTTTTATCCTCAATGGCATTTTCATAATGATACCATTGGTCAGAATCATAATCTAAAACTCATGCGAAAGTTTTTTGGCCATCGCTTCTTCAAAAAAACCATCAACAATGCAATGATCGAAAGGCTTGGCTCCTTTAAAACTCTCAAGGGCTTTTTCTATAGCTTTGTAATTTAACATTTTTAATCCTCTATTTGTTTAAACTGCTTCAATGAAGCACAATTCATGTCTTTTTCTAAAACGATATACTCAACACCAGCGTCTGGCCAATCTATGGCGATGTCTGGGTCGTCGAAACGGATGCTGCCTTCGGAGGCGGCGTTGTAATAATTTGTTGCTTTATACAGAAAATCTGCTTCATCTGACATGGTTAGGAATCCATGAGCGAAACCTTCTGGGATCCATAATTGTTTTTTGTTTTCTGCCGATAATATCTCGCCAACCCAGTGGCCAAAGGTTGGGGAGTCTCTTCTAATATCAACAGCTACGTCAAATACAGTGCCGCTGACCACGCGGACTAATTTTCCTTGAGCATGTGGAGCATTCTGATAATGCAAACCACGCAGCACTCCTTTTGTTGAACGCGAATGATTATCCTGAGCGAAATTCACCGCATAACCTACAGCTTCTTCAAAAAACTTGTGATTAAAACTCTCAAAGAAGAACCCACGCTCATCAGGATAGATTTTTGGCTCCAACAGCAACACTTCTGGTATTTTTAATTTTGTAACTTTCATATAGTTTTTTATTGATTTTTCATCAGGCCAAGCAGATATTGACCATATTGATTTTTTAACATTGGAGATGCTAGTTTCTCTAGCTCAGCATCGTTAATCCATCCCATTCTCCATGAGATTTCTTCTGGGCAACCTATTTTCAGGCCCTGCCTATGTTCAATAGTTGCCACAAACTGTGAAGCCTCTAGCATAGATCCATGAGTTCCAGTGTCCAGCCAAGCATAACCACGCTGCAATAATTGTGCTGATAAATTATTTTGCTTTAAATATAATTGGTTCAGGTCGGTAATTTCTAACTCCCCTCTATCAGAAGGCTTAACCTGCTTAGCTAACTCTACTACTTGCTCATCGTAAAAATATAACCCCGTAGCAGCGAAGCTTGATTTAGGGTCAGATGGCTTTTCTTCTAAGCTTTTTACCACATTATTCTCATCAAACTCAACAATTCCGTACCTGTGAGGGGCACTTACTTGATAGGCAAAAATTGTTGCGCCTTTATCCTGGTTGTCAGCATCTGCTAAAATATCAGCAAGGCCATGACCGTGGAAGATATTATCGCCTAATATAAGCGCACTTGGCGAGCCTTGAAGAAAATCCTCACCTATGGTAAATGCCTGAGCTAAGCCATCTGGTGATGGTTGCACTTTGTAACTAAGCTTAAGACCCCAGCTTTTACCATCACCCAGCAACTGCTCAAATAACGGCAGGTCCCGCGGAGTGGAGATAATCAGAATCTCTCTTATGCAAGCAATCATCAAAGTAGATAGTGCATAATAAATCATTGGCTTATCAAAAATTGGCAACATCTGTTTAGACATGGCCATAGTTGCGGGATATAAACGAGTACCAGACCCTCCCGCTAAAATTATTCCTTTTCTATTCATAACAGACCCATTATTTTTAATTCCTCTAACAATAGAGAGCTACATACTTGCCAATTTGGTATTGATATTCCAAATGCGTTTTCTATCTTTGTTTTATCTAGCCTAGCATTTAGTGGCCTTGCTGCAGCTTGTGGATATTCCGAAGAAGCTATAGGCGAAATATTTTCTGGTAAGCACGTAAATTTCGTTCCCATTTTTCCTGCTTGCTTAATCAGATACATCGCAAAATCATACCAAGAGGCCTCGCCCGAACAAGATAAATTATATACGCCGCTAAGTTTCTCTGAACCATTCTCGTGAATTACCTTGTATAAAGCAAGAATTGTAACTTCCGCTATTAACGAAGCGCTAGTAGGAGAAGCAATTTGATCACTAATTATACGCAGAGAATCTTTTGTTTTTGCTAAAGATAAAATCGTTTTAGGAAAATTATTACCATGGGTATCAAACACTCCAGACACTCGGAATACCAAATATTTATCACTGTTGGCAGTAATATATTCGTCCGCTGATGCCTTGCTTTTTCCGTACATACTAAGCGGAGTTAGCGCATCCGCTTCGGTGTATGGCGTATTCTTTGTTCCATCAAAAACATAATCTGTAGAATAATGCACGAACCAAGCGCCGCATTTATTAGCAGCATCCGCTATGGTTTTTACAGCCTCACTATTAACTGCAAAAACAACTTCACTATCAGACTCAGCATTATCCACCGCAGTGTATCCGGCTGCATTTATGATTATGTCTGGCTGTTGTTGATTAATATATTCTTTTAGTTTAGCCGAATCTTGAAAATCAATTTCACTACTACCGCACCTAATCACCTCTCCTAGCGGAAGAAGCAAGCTATATAGCCTTCTTGCAATTTGTCCATTTCTACCAAATAACAGAATTTTCATAGCTATACCAAAACCTCATTTACCCATTTTTGGTTATCAAGATACCATCTTACAGTTTTCTCTAAACCTTTTTCGAACGACTCTTTTGCCTTCCAGCCTAATTCTTTCTGGATCTTTTGTGCATTAATTGCGTATCTTCTATCATGGCCAGCGCGATCCTTCACGAACTCTATTAATTCGCTATATGACGCAAGCGTGGCACCTGTTTTTGGATGCACTAAATTACGCGCAGGTGCTGGTGACAATGCATCAAGAGCCTGGCAAAGCATAGCAACCACCTGCTTGTTTGATTGCTCATTATCTGAGCCAATATTGTAGCTTTCTCCCGCTCTGCCATTTTCTAAAACTTCAGCAATTGCCGAGCAATGATCGCCCACATGCAGCCAATCTCTAATATTCATTCCATCGCCATATATAGGCAAAATCTTACCAGCAAGCGCATTAGTTATAACTAGCGGAATAAGCTTCTCTGGATATTGCAATGGCCCGTAATTATTAGAACAATTAGTCATTAATGTAGGCAATCCGTAAGTATGATGCCACGCACGTACTAAATGGTCAGAAGCTGCTTTACTTGCAGAATACGGGCTATTTGGCTGGTATAATGACTCTTCAGTAAAAGCTGGATCAGACTCGCTAAGGGAACCAAATACTTCATCTGTACTTACGTGCAAAAACCTAAAAGAATTCTTTTGCTCATGCAGCAAATCAGACCAATAGCTACGCGCAGCCTCGAGCAAATTATATGTACCATTAATATTAGTATGCATGAATTGGCCAGGGCCAGTAATAGAGCGATCCACATGACTTTCTGCAGCAAAATTCAAAATAGCGCTAGGCTGATATTTAGCGAGCAATTCAGGAATTAGTTTTGTATCAGCAATATCCCCTTGGACAAAAATATGATTTGGGTCATTAGATATAACATCTAAGTTCTTTTTGTTACCAGCATAGGTAAGTAAATCTAGATTAATCACCCTGCCCTTGCCGTTTTTTACCCAATCTACAACAAAATTAGAGCCTATAAAACCAGCGCCGCCAGTAACTAATATGGTGTTCTCAGAATTATTTTTCATTATATCTTATTCAGTATCGCGCCCACAAATAAGGCAATATTGTCCACAAATGTTTGCCTATATATACCAGACCTACAAAAGCCCCACAGGCGAAAAAGCATAAATCGCTTCCGCGCGCGCGCAAAACTATCAAATGTCTTTCTATTTTCTTCTGTTAAAAGATCTACGCTCTTCTCAAGCGCCTCGATATTACGATCATTCCAACCTTTAAATGAACCAGAAAGAAAAGACTTAGCCCTAGAAAGCCTAGCCAGAAATCCATTATTAGAACCAGTTAAATTGCCGACATGTTGGCGATATAGAATTTCAGGCTCTAAATCGTAATATATCTTTCCGCCAACTCCTGAGATTAATTGATATATAAACCAATCATGGCTAAATACATCTACGTCCATCACTGCTTTTGCTATTATATCGCGAGCCGCCTTGTTAAACACCATGGTGTTACCGCCAGCTAGGCTCTGAACCAAAGCATTTTTAAAGGATGGAGGCTTTGCAAACAAAGGAGAAAGACCATCACGATTACCTTGATTATCCGTTATGATACTCCTAGAGCCATACAAAGCTGGCACTCCTTCTGGTATATTTTTCAAATATTTAACGGCCTTAGATAGTTTATTCTCAAGCCAGATATCATCCTGATCCGCCAAAGAATAAAACTCAAAATTATCTGGAGTAGCAATCAAGCTATTCAAAAAATTCTTACAACAACCAAGCTGCACCTGGTTCCGAGACCAAGTAGCTTTATTATTCTGCTTATATTCCGCAATCAGCTCTTCAGTTCCATCCGTAGAATGGTCATCATACACAAACAAATGATGCCCCTTATGGCTCTGGTTCGCGAATGAATCCAGCTGCTCTTTTAAGAACTTATCACCATTATAGGTGCACATTAATATTGCGATATTCGAAGTCATCTACTTAGTTACCAACGCGTGCTTCAGCACTTGTTCAATTGTTGCTACTTGGATGATTTTTAGCTTATCCTTCACATTATCTGGAACTTCTTTTAAGTCCTTCACATTATCTTCTGGAATCAGCACAGTCTTAACCCCACCCCTGCTAGCTGCAAGAAGCTTTTCTTTCAGGCCGCCAATGGGAAGCACCTTACCACGAAGCGTTATTTCACCAGTCATGGCGACATCTTTGCTCACTGGAATTTTCTTCATTAGCGAAACCAAAGTTGTATAAATCGCAATACCAGCAGATGGTCCATCTTTGGGAGTAGCACCTTCTGGAACGTGCAGATGTATATCTATTCCCTTGTAATCCTTTTCTTTTACTCCAAGCTCATTAACGCGCGCAAGGAAGCAGCTATAAGCAGCTTCTACAGACTCCTTCATTACATCACCAAGCTTACCAGTGGATTTTATTCCACCTTTGCCAGGAAATGAAACGGCCTCTATGCTAAGCAAATCACCACCGACCTGCGTATAGGCCAAACCAGTAGTAACACCTATTTGGTCATGCTCTTCAGCTAGCCCGAAGCGATATTTCTTCGCTCCCAAAAACTCCTCTAAATCCTCAGGATTAATAGTGATAGTTTTTAGATCTTTGTCTTTTAGAATTTTGGTCAAAGCCTTTCTAGATAGCGCGCCAATCTCACGCTCTAAAGACCTAACGCCAGATTCTTTAGTGTAATATCTAATTAGCTCCATCAGGGTATCGTCTGGGATTTTCAGCTCATGCGGCTTAATACCGTGCATTTTAAATTGCTTACTCAGAAGATGGGTTTTAGCGATCTCTAGCTTTTCCTCCTCAATATAACCAGCAATATTAATGATCTCCATTCTGTCCATAAGCGCTCTTGGAAGATCATATGAATTTGCAGTGGCTATAAATACTATGTCAGACAAATCATATTCTACTTCCATGTAATGATCTACAAAACGAGAGTTTTGCTCTGGGTCTAATACCTCAAGCAAAGCAGATGCTGGGTCGCCTCTAAAGTCAGCATTCATCTTGTCGATTTCATCAAACAGCATAACTGGATTATCGACTTTAGATTTCTTCAATAGATTGATGATTTTCCCAGGCATTGATCCTAAATACGTCTTGCGATGCCCTCTGATTTCAGCCTCATCACGCACGCCGCCCAGTGCAAATTTGGAATATTTCCTGCCCATAGCTTCTGCGATGGACTTAACTAGCGAAGTCTTACCAACACCAGGTGGGCCAATCAAGCATAATATTGGGCCCTTGATCTTGCGCGAACGTTTTAGCACAGAAAGATACTCTACAATACGCTCCTTAACTTTTTTTAGACCATAATGATCGCGATCTAAAATCTCTTCGGTTTTCTTAATATCGATATTAGTTTTAGTACGCTTGCCCCAAGGCATAGCCAACAATGTTTCAAGGTAATTACGCACAACAGAAGATTCTGCAGACATCTGATTCATCATCTTTAGCTTTTTAAGCTCAGACTCCGCCTTTTCCTTAGCCTCTTTCGATAGCTTCAAGCGTTTGATTTTTTTCTCTAGGTCAAAGAAATCCGATTTCTCATCACCACCATCCATTTCTTTTTGGATAGCTTTCATTTGCTCGTTTAAATAAAAATCTTTTTGTGTCTTTTCTATCTGTTTTTTAACTCTAGTCTGCACCGAATGCTCTGCAGTAATTTGACTATTCTCACTTGTAATGATTTCGGCAAGCATGTCAGCGCGTTTTTGAACATCTGCCTGCTCAAGTATTGCCTGTTTTCTATCTAGCGTGCAAGTTAAATGCGAAGCGATTATATTCGTTATGTAACTTGGGTTTTTCTGCTCACTTAATATATTCAAGATCTCAAGGTTAATCTTTTTATTTGCTCTAGCATATTCCTTAAACGACTCAAGCACAGATGTTGTGGTATCATTAAGCTTTTCCAAATCAGTAACTTCTGTATCTGGAGTTATAATATAATCTGCAACGAACATATCTTCTTCTGTGATGCTAGAAAGCTTCGCTCTACTTACAGCCTCAACTAAGATTTTTGCATTATTATTAGGCAGCTTAACGGTCTGAATAATTTTAGCAAGCACTCCAACCTTGTGCAGATCAGATACTTTAGGATCTTCTACATCCTGCTTTTTCTGCGTAGTAAGCAATATATGCTGGCCATCGTTAATTTTTTTTGCGGCGAGCAAAGAGTTGAGAGATTTTTCCCTACCAATAAAAATAGGAGCTATAGTGCCAGGAAATATAATCACATCTCTAAGCGTCAGTAATGGTAGAGTTTTCTTTTCTGCGGTCATTATCTATGGAAACCTTGATAAATTTCTGTATATTAAATCGATTGATAGCTATATAATACCTTAATCTTTTATTTTCAAGGACTTACAAGAATATGGTAACATTTCTATAAGATATACTATATAAAAAATTATGACAAGCACAGTACAAATACCAGAAGCAGTTGCAAAAGCTTACAAGCGCATTAAGCCATATTTGCATAAAACTCCATTGATGCAATCGAATTTGCTAAACAAAATGCTTGGTTGTAACATATATTTTAAAATGGACGCCGTGCAAAAAACTGGCTCATTCAAAATACGCGGAGTATTAAACCATCTGCTGAGCCTGCAAGAACAAGGCTCAATGCCAAAACAAATAGTAGCTTACAGCACAGGAAATCACGCACTAGCAATGGCATATGCCGCACAATTATTCGACATTAATGCCAGGGTTTATCTGCCAAAAAACGTTTCGCTGTTAAAAAAGAACATCGCTAAATCTTATGGCGCTGAAGTAATTGAAGTAGAAACCAGGCAAGAAGCAGAAGATGCTGCAAAAAAAGATGGAGAAAACGGATATCACTACCTACATCCATCAGACGATGATAGCACCATAGCAGGCGCTGGGACCATGTGTTACGAAGCGCTTATAGATATGAAAGTCATGGACAAAGAGCCAAATGCGATCTTTGGCCCTTGCGGTGGCGGTGGATTGCTTAGCGGCGCTTACCTTGCAAAAGAATTACTATTACCAAAAGCAGCACTACACGGAGTAGAGCCAGAAATCGCCAATGACGCATATCGCTCGTTGCAAGATGGCAAAATTTTCCGCTTTGCTCAATCGCCAAACACTATAGCAGATGGCCTTCGCGCTTTGTCTGTATCTCCGCGTACATTAAATTATCTAAAAAAACTAGATGGTTTCCACTTGGTAGACGAAGAATCAATCGGCTGCTGGACGTCTCGCCTAATTCAACTTACCAAATTAACCTGCGAACCATCCGCAGCTATCAGCATGGGCGCAGTTAAGAACTGGGTCAAAGATAATCCAAACAAAATAGTTTTAGTACTAATCACAGGAGGCAACGTTGACCCAGATTTCTACCAAACCCTCTACCCACCAGTAGAAATCGTTTAGATAAAATGACCGGAACTACATAGGTGGGGCTACGCTATAGTAGGTTACATTGAAATAAACTCCTTACCAACACTCTTAGCGAGGAGCGTAGCGACGCGACAATCCAGTCTTCACTCGCCTATCACTCCGCACCTTCCTAGATAAAATAATGCATTTATTTCAATGTAATCTAGTATAGTTAGCAAAAAAGCACCAAGCCTGAGGTTAAAACTCAAAGCTTGGTGCTTTTATTTATTTTGTATATTGCTTAGTCAAGTAGATGTCTTGATAAAGTGGATATATGTAATATTTTAAGTAAATTTGAAAACCTGACTTAAGGCTAAAAAACCTATCTTAGTTACACAAACACTCCAACTTCATAACGAAAACACAAAGATACGATAAGTAACCGAGTGTATGCTTTAAGTGGCTTATACTACGTTAACTAGCTTGTGGTTTCTTTTAGCAAGGAACTCTACTTTGCCTTCAATAAGTGCAAATAGAGTATGGTCCTTACCCATACCAACATTTTTACCTGGACGGATTTTAGTACCGCGCTGGCGAACTATGATGTTACCAGGAATAACTCCTTGGCCATCTCCTTTTTTTGTTCCTAATCTACGACCGGCCGAATCACGACCATTCTTGGAACTACCACCGGCTTTCTTGGTTGCCATATCCTATAACCTTATATATTTATATCTACGCACGATATTATCGCTACGTTTATTGACGTACTATTTCTTTACGATGTCTAGTATCTTTAGCTCAGTAAGAGATTGTCTGTGACCTGTCTTACGACGATAATTCTGACGTCTCTTTTTCTTGAACACGATGATTTTATCATCTCTAAACTGGCTAGTGATCTCAGCAGTCACCGTTGCACCCTTTACCATAGGAGTACCAATGAATGATGCCTTTGAAGACTCCCCAAGCATTAAAACTTGATCAAGCTCAATCTTGCTACCAGTAGCGCCTTCAATCTTCTCAACTCTTATTATGCTATCTTTAGCAACTTTATACTGCTTTCCACCTGTTTTTACAACTGCGAACATATTAGCAAATTCTCATAAAACAATTTAAATAATCGTCGTGTAGTATATACTCAAATCACACAAAGTCAATAATAATTTCACATAGATTTTATGCATTGTTACTACAAGGCGCATTAATTTGATACTATTGCAAATAAACTCATAAGAAAACGCGATGAATTGGATAATATTTGGATCAGTAATAGTAACGCTCATAGTGCTTGACCTTGGACTTCTAAACAAACGGGACCACGTGATGAGCTTGGGGCAAAGCCTGTCATTGAGCTTGTTTTACATCACCATTGCGTGCACATTCGGGATCTATATTTATTACGAAATGGGCGCAGATAGCGCGCGCGATTATTTCACTGGATTTTTGCTAGAAAAAGCAATGTCACTGGATAATATTTTTGTAATATCCATGATTTTCAGCTTCTTCAAAATTCCACCCAAATTCCAACATAGGGTCTTATTTTGGGGAATTCTGGGCGTTGTTATACTGCGCGCACTGATGATTTCCGCAGGAGCATCCATATTGGCGCATTTCGACTGGGTACTATTTATTTTCGCTGGGGTTTTGATATTCACTGGAATCAAAACATTCTACGCAGTAGGCCAAGAGCATGTAGAAATAGAGGATATGCACATATATAAGCTGCTAAAAAACAAGCTGAATATATATCCAAAGCTCAAAGGGAATCATTTTATTGTTATTGAAAAGAGCAAAATATTTGTTACGCCCTTATTTATGGCGCTAATTACAGTGGAAATAATGGATGTAGTATTTGCTATCGATAGCATCCCAGCCATCTTTGCCGTAACGCAGGACACCTACATTGTATATACATCGAACATATTCGCTATACTAGGCCTTAGAGCGCTGTTCTTTTGCCTTGCAGATATTGTGGAGCGGTTTAAATATATCAAATACTCACTGGCGCTTATCCTGATTCTAATAGGCATAAAAATATTCGTTGCCCATTTCATAAAGATCCCGGCCTATGTGCCGCTGGTAGTCACGTTTGCTCTTTTGTTGCTAGGCGTTTTGGTTTCAATAATAGCCAACAGAGAGCAAACGCAGAGCTAAACCTCTTCAACAAAGCTCTCTTTGATTGTTTTTAGACCTATTTTCTCGAAGGCTATTTCTAAACTATCGCCGCTTTTTCGGACTATAATACCGCTCCCAAATTTTTTGTGAGTCACTCTATTGCCAGGCTTTTTACCAGATAAATTTTGCAAAGTTCCCAAAGTGGATTTCAACTTAGGTGGCACAGTTTGCATAGAAAAACTATGCCTTGATCCAGTATAATTCAGCCTATTCGTTGATGAGCGCTTGTCGCATAGCTCGTCAGGTATTTCGGATATAAAGCGTGATGGCATTGAATTAATGAACTCAGCAAACACACGGCGACTCTCAGCATGGGTTATATATAGCTCCTTCTTGGCGCGCGTAATGCCAACATAGGCTATGCGCCGCTCTTCCTCTAACCCCTTCTCGCCCTCTTCAGACAATGCCTTTTGGTGCGGAAAAATATTTTCCTCCCAGCCAGGTAAGAACACAAGATCAAATTCCAGCCCTTTAGAAGCATGCAAGGTCATTACTTTTATCGTTCCACCAAAATTAGACTCTAGCGAATCATTATCCATGACCAAGCTCGAATGCTCCACAAACTCATTGATATTATCGAATTCTTCAATCGCTTTGAGCATTTCGTTGATATTTTCAATTCGCCCACGTGACTCATCAGTCTTCTCTGCTTTTAAAATCGCTAAATAACCAGACTCGTCTAGGATGAATTTCGTCACATCAAATGCAGGCCCATCCTCATATTTTTTACCAGACAGGGTAATGAGATTAATAAACTGCTCTAGATTTTCCTTCGTGCGCCACTTAAACACATTCTCTTCAATCATATTATGAATCGCCGAGAATAATGACATTTCTTGCTCAGAAGCATAGTCTTTTATCTTGCGCAAAGTAACATTACCAATCGATCTTTTAGGAACATTGATTATGCGCTCTAGCGCTAAATTATCGTTATTATTGATGCTAAGGCGAATATATGAAAGCAGGTCACGCACCTCCATTCTTTCATAGAAGCGCAAGCCCCCAATTATTTGATATGGCAGAGCATTGCTGATGAACATCTCTTCAAAAGAACGCGTCTGAAAACCAGCGCGCACTAATATAGCTATTTGCCTTGCCTGATATTTACCAACATTAATTACGCGCTCTATCTCTGAGGCAACGAACCTCGCCTCTTCTTTATCATTCCAGCAGGTGATGATTTTGATTTTCTCACCACTTTGCTGATCCGTCCATAGCTTCTTCCCATGACGATGTTTATTATGCGCAATAATGGTTGAAGCTGCATTTAGAATATAAGATGTTGAGCGGTAATTCTGCTCCAGCTTAATTACTTTGGCATTCGGGAAGTCTTTTTCAAAGCGAAGAATGTTTTTCACCTCAGCCCCGCGCCAACTATATATAGACTGATCATCATCACCAACGCAGCAGATGTTTTTATGTTTACTAGCAAGCATGCGAGCCCACACATATTGCACAGCGTTTGTATCTTGATACTCGTCTATTAGTATATATTTGAATTTATTTTGGTAATACTCAAGTAGCTCAGGATTCTTGATCAATAGCTGATTGCAATAAAGCAGCAGATCTCCAAAATCCACAGCGCATGATGCATGCATTTGCTTTTGATACTCAGAATATACTGACTTAGCAATATTATGAATTGGCGCACCAAAATCTGAGGTTCCGACCTTATCTGGCAATAGCCCTTGGTCTTTCCATTTTGAAATAATAGAATGCACCACTTTTGGCACATATTGCTTAACATCGATATTATTTTCTATTTGGATATTTTTAATCAGCTTTATCTGGTCATCCTGATTGATAATAGTAAAATTACTTGGCAGGCCAAGATCAAGCATAGCAATGTGCGAACGCATCATTCTAGCAGCAATCGAGTGGAACGTTCCTATATTCAGGCCATCTGCCTGAATTATACTATTCACCCGCTCTTGCATTTCTTTGGCCGCTTTATTAGTAAACGTAACAGCAAGAATTTGTGAAGGGTACGCAAGGCCGCGCTCAATAATATTAGCAATGCGGTGGGTAAGCACTTTTGTTTTGCCAGTCCCCGCCCCTGCCAGCACCAAAAGAGCTCCTTCAGTTTGGTTAATCGCCTCAGATTGCGGTATGTTTAATTGGTCAGTATCCATGATTTTTTGATATATAAATTGTATTCTAGTAATAAAGTATTTAACGATAAAAGTATATCTCAAATTATTTTGACTATCTTTTGCCAAAAAATTTACTATAATTACCATTCAATATAATAATTGTGTATATAGATTATATGAGCAAACAAGTAACTAACCAACAGAATGTACTGGCGAAAAAACGAAGTGCAGCTCTATTTGGCGGCGGCGCTAAGAGGATCAAAACTCAGCACGAAAAAGGCAAATTAACAGCCAGAGAAAGAATCGAGGTTCTACTAGACCCAGATAGTTTTGAAGAAACTGGGATGTTCGTTGAGCATCGCTGTGACAGTTTCGGCATGAAGAGCAAGAAATTCTCTGGTGATGGCGTAGTTACTGGTCATGGAACAATTAATGGCCGCTTAGTGTTTGTTTATAGTCAAGATTTCACCGTTCTTGGTGGTTCGCTTGGCGAATATCATGCAAAAAAGATTTGCGACCTAATGGATTCCGCTATTGAAGTTGGCGCTCCAGTTATCGGAATCAATGATTCAGGCGGGGCAAGAATACAAGAAGGCGTGGATGCTCTTGGCGGATATGGCGAATTATTCCACCGCAATGTCAAGGCCTCTGGCGTTGTGCCGCAAATCACCCTAGTAATGGGCCCGTGTGCTGGTGGTGCGGTATATTCCCCAGCTCTTACAGACTTTATCTTCATGGTAAAAGGCTCATCTTACATGTTCGTAACTGGCCCAGATGTAGTTAAAACAGTTACTGGCGAAGTAGTTACAAAAGAAAAACTTGGTGGCGCAAAAATGCACACGACCAAGTCTGGTGTTGCTGATCTTGCTTTTAAAGATGATATAGAGCTGCTTTTAGAAACGAGGCGCTTCTTTAACTTCCTACCACTTTCAAATCGCGGTGAGCTACCTACGCGGTCTACAAGAGATCCTGCTGATAGAGTGGACATGTCGCTAAATACGTTGGTGCCAACTGTACCAAATAAGCCTTACGATATGAAAGAGCTTATAGAGCGTATCATTGATGAAGGTGAATTTTTTGAAATTCAGCCAGATTATGCTAAAAACATCATAATTGGCTTTGGTTATATGGAAGGCTCTCCTGTTGGAGTTGTAGCAAACCAACCATTACACCTAGCTGGCTGCTTAGATATTAACGCTTCTAGAAAAGCAGCAAGATTCATTCGCTTCTGTGATGCATTCAATATTCCATTAGTTACTTTGGTTGATGTTCCTGGGTTCTTGCCTGGTGTTGATCAAGAATATAATGGTATTATCAAACATGGCGCTAAACTGCTATATGCATATGCTGAAGCAACAGTTCCAAAAATTACAATCATCACAAGAAAAGCCTACGGCGGTGCTTATATTGTAATGAACTCAAAGCATTTGCGCGGTGATGTAAATTACGCCTGGGTGAATTCAGAAATTGCAGTAATGGGCGCAGAAGGCGCAGCTGAAATCATTTTCAGAGAAGAGTGCAAAGACCCAGAATTAAAGCAGAAAAAAATTGATGAATATCAAGAGAACATAACTTCACCGTTTATTGCAGCTTCTAGAGGGTATCTTGACGATATCATACGGCCGCAAAATACTCGCTGGAGAATCTGCAAGGCTTTGAAATATCTACGCGGCAAAAAAGTAGATACACCTTGGAAGAAACACGATAATTTACCGTTATAAACAAATTACTATTTATCTATGAATAAACCATTATTTGACAAAGTATTAGTAGCTAACCGCGGTGAGATCGCTCTACGCATAATGAGAACCCTACGCGAGATGGGAATTAAATCTGTCGCTGTATATTCAGAAGCAGATACAAACTCTAACCATGTGCAATATGCAGACGAAGCGTATTATATTGGTAATTCACCTGCGACGGAAAGCTATCTTTCAATAAAAAATATAGTCAGCGCAGCAAGGGTTAGCGGCGCACAAGCCGTTCATCCAGGCTATGGTTTTTTGGCCGAAAATTCTCAATTCGCAAATATCCTAAAGCGCGAAGGAATAACTCTTATTGGCCCCAGCGCTAAAGTCATCAAGAAAATGGGTGATAAAATCGAAGCTAAAAAGCTTGCCATTGACTCTGGTGTTAGTACCGTTCCTGGGTATATGGGAACCATTAACAACCTAGAGCAAGCAATAGAAATTGCCGAGGATATAGGGCTTCCAATTATCATCAAGGCTGCTGCCGGTGGCGGTGGCCGTGGTATGCGCGTTGTTACGAACCATTCCGAAATGGATAAGGCATACAAATCTGCAAGATTCGAAGCAGAAAACTGCTTTAGTGATGGTCGAGTTTTTATTGAAAAACTAATTATAGCACCAAGACATATTGAAATTCAGGTAATAGCAGATCAATACGGAAACGTCGTTTGCCTTGGTGAGCGCGAATGTTCCATTCAAAGATATCATCAAAAAGTTATAGAAGAAGCTCCTAGCTCTTTTGTGGATGAAAAAACCAGACAAAAAATGTACGCAGAAGTAGTAGAGCTTGTGAACAAAGTTGGCTATTACTCTGCAGGTACAGTTGAGTTCATGATGGACAATAACAAGAATTATTATTTCCTAGAAATGAACACAAGGCTCCAAGTAGAGCATCCTGTAACCGAATTAGTAACTGGGTTTGACCTTGTAGAACAAATGATTCGAGTTGCAGCTGGAGAGAAACTATCCTTCACTCAAGAAGACGTAAAATTAACTGGCTGGGCGATTGAGTCTAGAATTTGTGCAGAAGATCCAAGCCGTGGATTCCTTCCTTCTAGTGGCAGAATTCTGGAATATCAAGAACCACCAAAAAGCGCGCATGTACGCGTAGATAGTGGAGTTAGCGCCGGCGGTGAAGTCAGCATGTATTACGATGCGATGATCGCCAAATTATGCACCTACGCTCCTACCCGAGAAGAAGCAATCGAAATAATGCAGCGCTCACTTGGCTCGTTTATCATCCAAGGTATTTCGCATAATATTAGCTTTTTAGAAGCTCTTATCAATAATCCTCGATTCATTTCTGGCGATATTCACACAGGATTTATTGAAGAAGAATATCCAGATGGTTTTTCTGGCGCTAAATTAACATCAGAAATTAATGAAGTATTCCTAGCAACAGCAACTTTAGCCTTTTTAACAGAGCAAACCAGGGCCGCATCATTGCCTAATCAAATGAACGACCAATCTGGCAAAATAGGTACTCGCTGGGTTGTTTCGATCGATGGCGACCAGCACCCAATAATGATTAAACAAGTCGATGAAGGCAGTTATAATATTAGATACGGCAATAGCAGAATCGCTGTTCGCAGCAACTGGAATATCGGCAGCTCTCTAATGACCGCTACCATTGGCGGAAGCAAGGTGAATGTAAAGATTGATCGAATCAAGACTGGCTACAAACTAACCCACTCCGGCATAAGTGTGGACACTTACGTACGCTCACCAAGAATGTCAGAACTAGAATCGCTAATGCCAATAAGAGACGATGCTGACGACCAATCAGAGTTATGCGCACCGCTTTCTGGTCAGATAATAGGGATAAGCGTATCCGTGGGTGACGAAGTTGTTCCAGGCCAAGAGCTAGTAGTGTTAACTGCTATGAAAATGGAAAATATCATAACCGCTACGCATAAAGGCAAAATTGCTAAAATATCAGTTTCCGAAATGGAAAACGTAAGCAGCGGACAAATCTTGTTAGAGTTCGAGGAAAAATCGGCATAAAGACTGCGCCGAATCTTCCTCGACCTTGACAAAAGTTAACAAACGCTTTAAGATGTTAAGCTAGAAAATAGATTAAAGAGTGCTGCGATATGGCTAGCTTCTTAAAGGACAAACCATCAATGAAAGCCACCATTATTGGGCAAGCCGCGCTTGTTATCTGGTCTCTTTCTGCCTGCTGCACTATGGCCCTTAGCGGAATTCCAGCATTTGAGATTCTATCTGGAATCTTCATTAGCGGCTTTGTGGCCTCATCTATCATCAATACAATAAAAGGCAATTGGAGCGATGCTAGCGGGCGCCCTAAATACCTAATTCTTGCAGGCATCTTAGGAATTATCGGCAATGATATATTCTATATTCTTTCTTTCAAACACGCTCCCGCCATTCAGGTTGATCTAATAGTATATTTATGGCCAATGATGGTGTTGATTCTATCCTCATTGTTTCTGAATGAAAAAACGGGAATCCACCATATATTCGCATGCATATTGGCCTTCTTAGGAGTATATATTCTACTAACAGCAGATAGCGAAACTGGCTTGTTCCACCCGCAATATTTAATAGGATATGCATGCGCCTTTGCCTCTGCCCTACTGTGGTCCATATACATTATCATCTCACGCAAATACGCAAAATCTACACCCGAATTATTCGCAATTTACTGCGGAGTAGGTGCGATATTTTCGCTCGTTATGCATTTTAATTTTGAAACAACAGTAATGCCAAGCTTCTGGCAAGGGGTCATTTTAATAGTAATGGGAGTAGCAACACATAGCTTTGCATATTATGGATGGGACTTCGCTATAAAGCGTGGCCACTTCAAGCTCCTTAGCATCCTTCCATACGGCAACCCTATTCTCTCCGTACTAGCACTAATATTTTTCGGCTTCGCAGACCTAACAATAGAAGTTCTAATCTCCACCCTAATGGTATTCGCAGCAGGCGCAGTGGCCGGGCTTAAAGCCAAACGACTCTCTAAGATTGATTCTGACATTCGGGTTAAGAATAAAGTGTAGCTTATACCGAGCTAAAATTATCTATTAGCTTTTTTTCTAAATCACGCTCATGAAACTTACCCTGGATATTCAAAAACTCCAGATTATATGGGGCCTTAATTATACTAGCTGCTAAATCAGACTGAGGCGAAGGGAGAGTGCGTTGTTGCATGAATCGGGTTTTAAATATATTGCCACAAACCCCCAAATTAATTTTTATGCGACAACGCCATAATTGATTGTTAAGACAGTATCAGAACCCTTTATATATCCACAGGGAGAATTATAGGGGCGTTATCAATATCAGGATCTACCTCAAATTCTAGACTATCATCTTGGTCATGTACATCGATAACAGCGTCATCTAGCCAACTGGATGAATCAACAGAATTAAAATTATCATCTGCCTCTATTGCTTCTATCCAATCACTACTGGTTGCTGCAGGAATTTCAACATCCATATCCAAAGCCACTGGTCCGGATAAAGAAGTGCCCCCTATATCATTAATATCAAAAGTACCATCACTAAACTGAACAAATTCTACTTGATCCAAAACATCAGTTCCATCTCGACCAACAACCATATCTTCAATAGTAAAGGTTCCATCTGGGTTCTCTGTAATATTATATTCATTGTAATCACCTATATAAATTGCTAGGTCATTAGCTCCGTCACCACCAGTGATAAAATCGTCGCCATCACCGCCAGAGAGACTATCGTCGCCAGCTCCTCCAGAGAGACTATCGTTACCTCTATCGCCTGTGATGAAGTCGTTATCTTCACCACCTGAGATTGTGTCATCGCCAGCTCCCCCTGCGATAGAATCATCGCCAGCTCCACCAGAAATAGTGTCTTGACCTTCATCGCCTGTAATCTTATCATTACCAATACCGCCATCAATCATATCAGCGTTTGCGCCACCTATAATTAGGTCATCGCCATCCCCACCAGAGATAGTATCTCTACCTTCGTTGCCATAGATATTATCGTTACCTTCACCGCCTTCGATCGCATCATGGCCAGTCCCACCGCTTATTGTGTCATGCCCTTCGTTTCCTTGAATGATATCAGACTCCATGCCGCCGCTAATTAAGTCATCTCCTATGCCTCCTTCTATCCAATCCACATCTATGCCGCCAAAGATAGTATCCGCTCCATCGCCAGCATCAATAATATTATCACCGCTGCCGCCATATATATAATCATCGCCAGCATCGCCCGTAATTGTATCATCGCCATCGCCGCCAATAACATAATCATGCCCCACGCCACCTGATAACTGATTATCACCATCACCACCAACCACAAGATCATCACCACTACCACCATCAATAATATCATTACCAATACCACCAACTAATATATCTTGGCCGTCACCACCATCGATTGAATCATTACCAGAATTCCCCTGAATAGTATCAGCACCACCGCCACCAATAATAGTATCATTATCCGCTCCACCTACAATCAAATCATCACCAAGACCACCATCAATTATATCATCACCAGCATCACCCGTAATTGTATCATCTCCATCACCACCAGATACTGAATCAGCACCAGCACCAGCTTCTATTAAATCACCACCTATTCCTCCAGAAATCGTGTCATCACCTATTCCTCCATGAATATCATCACCATCTGTACCTCCAAACAATAAATCATCACCAGCACCACCAAAAATCGTATCAATACCAAGCCCGCCATCAATAGTATCTGCACCATCACCACCTGATAAAACATCGGAGCCATCACCGCCGTCAATAAAATCAGCACCAAGACCGCCATATACTAGATCATCTCCATCACCAGCATTAATTGTATCCAAACCATCACCACCAAATAAATGATCTACACCTAAACCACCGTCAATAAAATCATCTCCCGTACCACCGGATAAAGTATCCGCACCCTCTCCGCCTAATAAAGTATCAAAACCTGAACCACCAAAGATTAAATCACTATCATTACCTCCGTCCAAATTATCGTCACCACTACCGCCTGCTAATATATCCGTTCCAGCTCCGCCAGCTATAACATCATCGCCACCACTGCCGGTGATTGTGCCAGAATTTGTGCTGTAACTAGTATCTGCAAAATTGAGTTGGCTATCGTCATTAACCGTTTTATTCTCTCCATTACCTATAACTGCAAATGTTCCATCTCCGTTATCCGTAACCTGATAATCCGATGCATTACCGCTGAACTGATATGCATCAACAGCAGAATCAACTGATACAGTACCGTCATCAAACTGTAGATTCTCAATGTTTGTCACAGAATCAGTGCCATCAGTGCCAACTATACTATATGTACCATCACCATTATCTGTAACTTGATAATCCGATGCATTTCCAGCAAAAATAGCCGTATCCGTTCCAGCGCCACCATCAATAATGTCATCGCCAGCTCCGCCAGCTATAATATCATCGCCAACACTGCCAACTATAACATCATCGCCAACGCTACCAGAATTTGTGCTGTAACTAGTATCTACAAAATTGAGTTGGCTGTCGTCATTAACCGTTTTATTCTCTCCATTACCTATAACTGCAAACGTTCCATCGCCGTTATCCGTAACCTGATAATCCGATGCATTGCCAGCAAAAATAGCCGCAGCAACATTTGCACCAAGAAATGCATTTGAATTATTTAAATCATCCTTTGTTGCAAGCACTTCTTCCTTTTTCTTATTATCTTTCGAATCAGATTCCACCGCCCCATCTTCAACTTTCCTTGCTTCATTAAAGTCATAAAAATCATAAAAATCCTCTTGACCAAAATTCTTTTCATCTGGTTTGTCAATATTGAGATCACTTTGACCATGAGGCCCTGCAACATTCTCGTTACCGCCCATTCCTTGACTTGACATAATCACCTACTTTATTGCAACTAAAAAAGCTTAAAATAAATTTGTTTATACTATTAATATAAACTAAATATCTTAAGTAATCCATATGATTCTTATATCTTTGACAAAGATTATACCTTAACACACTGTGCGTTGTTGTATAAATCAAGGTGCTATTACAAAATATAAGAATTTGTTATAATTCTGATACTGCCTTAACAGTCAAGCCGGCACCGTCAAGTTAAGACGACCTAAAATGAAAGCAGTTGAGCCTAAGGTTATAATGAATTATTCTAATTGAAACAATTAAAAGAAATAATTCATTATTGCCGCATATGCATAAAACTCCAAAGAGACATCGTTTTTCGGTATCAATAATAAGTCACGTAGTTTGGCTATATCACCGTTTTAACCATGGCTATCGTGATATTCAAGAACAGATAGCGTATAGAGGGATTATCTTGAGTCACGAGACAATACGCTCTTGGTGTTATAAGTTTGCATCTCACTTCAAGGAAGTAATCAAGAAACAAGAGCGAAAGCTAAAGGACAAATGGAATTTAGACGAAATGACTATAAGAATTAATGGTGAATATTTTGTATTATGGAGGGCAGTTGACTCTGATGGTTATGAGTTAGATGTATTTCTACAGAAACGTAAAAACAAGAAAGCAGCCATACGTTTTTTAACGCGTTTATTAGGAAGTTATCCTGCTCCAAGAGTGATAGTTACAGACAAACTTAGATCCTATATGAGACCTATACGTAGTATGTGTTCTAAGACTGATCACCGTTCACACAAAGGGTTAAATAATAGAGTTGAAAATGCGCATCAACCCGCTCGGAAAAAGGAAAAAATCACAATTAAATTCAAATCTCCTCAAGGGGTGCAAAACACATTATCGCTAATGGGTAATATTAGAAATATATTTGCTGTTGACGTTGGACGCTATACACAAAATGCTACAAATCAAAATCAGCATTTAATAAAGCTAAGTCAACTTGAAACGAAGCTGCTCTATGGCTTCTAGCTACCTAAAATTCAAGATTATCGCCTTTTTATATACTCATTTCGTTAACCTAACGGCGCCCTCTCTAACTAATAGCAACCTATTTTTTAGCCTTATTTGCAGCGAGTTTTCTTAAATTAAACTGAAATTCGCGCCGTTGCTTTGCGATCTCATATAGCACAATGCCAGATGACGTACCCAAATTAAGACTTTCAATAATTCCATGCATAGGAATATTAATACAAAGAGCACTTCTTTCTATGGCGGTCTTACTAATTCCTATTCCTTCATTTCCGAACCAAACCGCAAGTTTTTTATAGCCAGTGTAATTATGCTCATGAAGCACTGCATTTTTACGCCCTTTCATATGAGGCGAAGTAACAACCGAAACAAAATTGTTTTTTTCTAGATGATCCATGCAACTATTTGTATCTTTAAAAATCTTTACAAAGCTCCATTTGATTGCTGAAGCAGATAAAGAATTAAGCTTTCGATCAACGCGCATTTCTTCCCACGATTCAGGCAACAATTTTTGATCAGTAACAATATAGACTTTCTCAACACCAAGAGCGTTAACATTCCGAACGATGCTGCCAATATTTAGTATATTATCAGGACTCTCAATTACTGCGATCAAGTTCTTGCACATAAACTCTTTAACTTTATTAGCGCGCGCGAAGCGTTGGCTTAGACTTTTTCTTTTCTTTCATAACAGAATTACTCTTAATATTTTTGTTTTAGTATATACTATTTTTTATAAAATCCAATTCAGTTTTGTTTGGCCACTACAGCACACATCCATAAAACACCATCGATTTTCAGTATCAATATTAGTCACGCATCATGGATATATACATAAAATTTAATGACAGTTATACGTATTATAAATCACTTATGATAAGGATGATTATTTAGAATGCTCTCTGCTCTGTATATTTGTTCAAGCAGCAATAATTTTGCTATTTGATGGGGGAAGGTCATTTTTGAGAGGGATAATTTGGTGTGGGTTTTTGCTAATACAGAATCATCTAGCCCGAATGCTCCGCCAATTATGAAGTCTATATCTTTGCCGTTCATCATTTGATTAGCAAAAATCTTGCTAAAATCCTGGCTGGTACATTGCTTACCAGACAAATCCAGGGCGATCACGTGGGCATTTTTATTGAGTTTGGCTATAATCGATTTTGCTTCATCAAGTTTCACCTGACTCTCGCCGCCTTTTTTCGAATGAGCAAGCGTGACATCTTTAATTTGCCAGCTTGTCATTTTTTGATATCTAGCAACAAGAGTAGTGATCTCACCTGATAATTTCCCAACCGAGATAATTTGTATTTTCAAAACGGTAATTACATATCAAGTAATAATCTTTCTGGGTCTTCTATAGCCTCTTTTACTTTAACTAAGAACATAACCGCATCTTTACCGTCAATCACTCTGTGATCATAAGAAAGAGCAGTATACATCATAGGGCGGATTTCAATTTTACCATCAATTACAACAGGACGTTCTTGTGTGTTGTGCAGGCCAATAATACCAGTTTGTGGAGGGTTGATAATTGGTGTTGAAAGCAATGATCCATAAACACCACCATTCGTTACAGAGAATGTACCGCCAGTTAGATCAGACATGGCAAGCTTGCCCTCGCGCGCTCTTGTAGCGAGTGACACGATTTCTTTTTCAATGCCAGAAAAGCTTAAGCGATCCGCATTACGTACCACAGGCACAACAAGCCCTTGCTCTGTACCAACAGCAACGCCGATATCGTAATAATGCTTATAAACAATATAATCGCCTTCCATTTCTGCATTTACGGATGGGATTTCTTTAAGCGCACTGACCACAGCTTTTATGAAGAAAGACATAAAGCCAAGCTTAACACCGTGCTTATCTTTGAATGCATCGCGATGCTTTTTGCGCATAGCGATTACACTGCTCATGTCAATTTCGTTGAATGTACTTAAAATGGCTGCTGTGTTTTGCGAGTCTTTTAGGCGCTTCGCAATTGTCTTACGCAGGCGTGACATACGAACGCGCTCCACTGGTCTATCACCGCCCTCAAGCACAGGGGCCGCGGCAGGATTATTTATAACATTTAGTACATCGCCTTTATTTATTCTACCACCTTTTCCAGTACCTGGAATATTTGCAGGGTTCAGATTGTTTTCAGCAACTAATTTAGTAACCGATGGCGGCATGGTAGTAGCTGGGTCTACGGATCTTCCTGATGGCGAAGGTGCAGCTGGCGCAGAAGGTGCAGGCGCTGGCACAGCTGCCGCAGCAACAGGAGCGGACTTAGCAGCAGGCGCAACACCAGCTTCAATTTTACCAACAACCTGGCCCACTTCAACAGTTTCTTCTTCTGCTACATCTATTGAAGCAAGAACGCCTTCTGCGGTTGCGTTTACTTCTAGAGTTACTTTTTCAGTTTCAAGCTCAAGCAATAATTCATCTACTTTTACTCCATCACCTGGTTTTTTGTACCATTTAGCAATGGTTGCTTCTGAAACTGACTCGCCTAAAGGTGGTACTTTAATTTCAACACTCATAATTTTCTTCTCCTAAATGATTCTTCTTAATTTTAAATTTATATTCCTAGCGCTTTATTCACCAAAGTTTCTTGCTGTTTATTATGTACATACATATAACCAACTGCAGGTGATGACGCTTCATCTCTTCCTACAAAATCAATTGAATGCTTGATGCCAGCAAGTTTTAATGCGCCTTCCATGTGCGCCCTGATGAACCTCCAGCACCCCATGTTGCGAGGCTCTTCTTGGCACCATATGAATTCTTTAGCTTTGGTATATTTCTGCATTATTTTGGCAATAATTTTATCTTCAAACGGATAAAGCTGCTCTAAACGTACAATTGCTACGTCTTTAATTTTTGCTTCCCTACGCTTAGCTAGTAAATCATAATATACTTTCCCTGCGCAGAATACTACTTTCTTTACATTGCTTGCCTTAACGTCCTTATCTATTTCGTCAATCACAGGCACGAACGAAGTGCCTTCGTCAAACTCTGAAATATCAGAAACAGCTAGCTTATGGCGTAGCAATGATTTAGGTGACATCACCATTAAAGGCTTCCTAAAATTACGCAGCACTTGGCGACGCAATAAATGGAATATGGAAGCTGGCGTTGTTGGATACACAACCTGCATATTGTCATCTGCACATAACTGCAAGAAACGCTCTAACCTGGCTGAACTATGCTCCGGACCTTGCCCTTCCATTCCGTTTGGAAGCAAGCAAACCAGGCCACTCATACGTAGCCATTTTGTTTCTGCTGAGGAAATGAACTGATCAAAGATAATCTGCGCACCATTACAAAAATCGCCAAACTGAGCTTCCCAAATAACCAAATGCTTAGGATTCACCAGCGAATATCCATACTCAAAGCCAAGCACAGCATATTCAGATAAATTACTATCTGCTATTTCGAAGAAGGCTTGATCATCCGAGATATTATTTAGCGGCTCGTATGTTGAATGATCTTCTTGCGAATGAAGCACTGCATGCCTGTGCGAGAAAGTTGCGCGCCCTGCATCCTGCCCCGTTATACGTATTGGCGTTCCAGTTTGCAACAAAGTGGCAAAAGCCAATTGTTCCGCCGTGGCCCAATCTAATGACTGCTCTTTGCCCATAGATTCAGAACGATTATTAAAAAGTTTCGTAAGCTTTCTATTAATCGCAAAAGATTCAGGTATTGCGCATAATGATTTTGTGAGCTTCTTAAGCTTAGCTTTAGCAACGCCAGTAGGTAATTTGTCACCATTAGCACGCTCTAAGCCAGACCAATGGCCTTCTAACCACTGCGCTCTTGGTGTATAATCTTCTACTTGCGAGAATTCTTCATCAAGATGAGCTTTAAATTCCTTCTTTAACTGATCATAATAAGTAGCATCTATATCAGACTGGCTAACTAATTTATCTGCATATATTGCAGCTGGTGTTTTCTTGGTCTTAATTACATTATACATCACAGCCTGTGTGTACATTGGCTCATCGCCCTCATTATGGCCATATTTACGGTAACAAACAATATCAACCACAACATCCTTGCCAAATTTAACGCGGTAATCACAAGCAATTTTAGTAGCAAGTACAACAGATTCAATGTCATCACCATTTACGTGTAATATTGGCGCGCCGACCATTTTAGCAACTTCTGTACAATATCTGCCAGGTCTTCCATCAGAAGTATTTGCGGTAAAGCCAATTTGGTTGTTAATTACCAAGTGAAAAATTCCGCCCACTTCATAAGGCTTAAGCCCAGACATTACAAGGCTTTCTGCAACCACACCTTGGCCACAAAACGCTGCATCGCCATGAACTAATATACCAACAACCTTATTACGATCACGCCCTAAACAATCCTGCTTAGCACGCACCTTACCTGCAACAACAGGGTTAACAGCTTCAAGGTGAGATGGGTTAGGAGTGAGTGATAGGTGAATTGTATGGCCGCTTCTAGTTACTTTATCAGAAGAAAAGCCCATATGATATTTTACATCGCCCGAGATGCCAAGGTCTGTAGGGAATGCGCTTGTTCCCATGAATTCAGAAAGCACAGCGCGATATGGCTTTTGCATCACTTTTGTAAGTGTAGACAAACGCCCGCGATGCGCCAGACCAAGAACAACTTCATCTGATCCAGAAGCTGCAGATAATTCTATAACTTTATCCAAGCACACAATAGAAGCATCCCCGCCTTCAATAGAGAAACGCTTGGCACCAGAGAATTTTGTATGTAAATATTGCTCGAAGCCTTCTACTTCAACCAAGTCTTTTAGGATATATTTTTTATCCTCTAAAGAAAACATAGCATGAGTACTAGCGCTTTCTAACTGCTCATATAACCATTTTTGTTCTGTGCTATTTTCTACATGCGAAAATTCAGCTGCTAGGCTACCTGAATAGGTGCGCTCAAGAATTGCATGCAATTCGCCAATTGTACAAATAGATATATCACTAAGCTCGCCCGTAATATCAATTTCTTCTCCTAGCTGATCTTGAGTAAAACCAAAATCTCCAAGAGTAAGCTTTAATTCTACATGAGTCTTTTTCACCTCAAGTGATAAAGGATCCAGATTAGCTAAATGATGCCCATGCTCGCGGTAGGCCATAATCATAAATTTAGCACGCAAAGAATTCTCAGACATAGAGCCAGAAGGAGCAGCAGACATAGCTTCGCCGTCTGCTTTAGGCGCGTCCTTCATAATAATTCTTGATGTGCTTTTAAGAGGAGCAAAATCTGTTTGCTCCTTAAAAAACTCTACCCAACTAACATCAACTGATGACGGGTCATTCAAATATTGCTGATAAAGCTCTTCAATAAAAACAGAATTACTACCAAACAAAAATCCCGTCTGTTCAAAATCTTTCCCCACTTAACTACACCTATCCTTTTAAAATTCATATTACTAGTATTTTACCCAGGAACATACGGCAATTGCAAGGATTTTGAGCATGGTGAGGGGAATTTATATAGGGATATGGAAGTATGGAGATTTGTTTATGACTAGGGCGAATTTATATGATCAACGATTAGCTAGCCAGAATACACGGTGCAAATCAAATTATTACTAAGTATTTAATTCCATAAAGCGCTTAATCATTGCATTTACTTGCTCTGGAACCTCTAAAGTCATCCAATGGCCAGAGCCAAAAACACGAGATGTGACGGCATGAGAACAAAATTTCTTAAGCTTATCTTCAGAACAAAAAGGAGTTTGTGATTGAATATGCAATATAGGCTTTTTGTATTCAGATATTCTTTCAAAGCTACCTTTATCCCATTCTAACAAATTCTCATATACAGAAACTAAAGTAGAATTTTTAACGCCTTTAAAAGCTTTCGTTGCAATCGCAACATTTTTCTTTTTTTTATACATCAAAACTCCATCAATAAATTTTTCTGCATAATTAATATCGCCTGGGACCTTAAGCTCTTCAATATGATGAGCCACTATTTTTTTTACCCAATTCTCCATTAATATGGGAGGATCCATAAGAACCAATTCTGATATCAATAATGGTTTATGCTTTGATATTTCAAGTGCAACATTTGCTCCATAATTGAGCCCAACAATGGTAAATGAAGTTGAATTGTCGTAATATTCTGCTTGAGCGATAACATCCAGAGCCATTTGCTCAACAGTGTATTCTGCAATAGCATTCTTTGTATTTTTTCCATGACCAAGAATATCAACGCTTAGAATGTTACACCCTATTTGTTTAAAATACTCCGCAGAATATTTGTTAAACTCTTTAGAACCACCCGCATTGTGAATGAAGATTATACTTCTAGATTTTATGCTTTTATAACCCTTACAAATAAATCAAAAAAATTTATTATCTGTTTACCTAGATACTTTTTCTATCACACTACTTGTTAAGAGCACACTCAATTCAAGAACAGGTTTTGTTATAAAAAATATAGACCCATAGATTTAAAAATGACTTTCCACGCAATCATTTATTTTTGATATCCTATTCCCGAACAACCATTACAGAAATTGATGAGTGGCGAACTATTTTTGAGGCGTTTGGGCCAAGCATGTAGTCTTTTAATTGAGGTCTTACAGCTGAGATTATTATTAAATCTGAGCCTACTTCCTCTGAATAATTGATTACTTGATCATAAATAGCCCCGCGGCCAATATGGAAGCTAACATCGACTCCTTCAGGGATGTATTTTTTGATAATTTCACCAAATACTTTTGTATATTTTTGTTTTTGATCACTTCTCCAGTGACGCGGAAGATATTCCTCTACCATCTTCATACCAAAATCAGGCATGATATGAATTAAATGCAACTTAGATCCAAATGCATTAACGAAATTCAAAGCAGCAGGGAATATTGCTTCAAGAGAATGTTTATCGGATAAATCAACTGGTATTACTACATTTTTGAACATAATCTTCTATATCTTTAATTGCTTTTTTTAAACCCAGGAAGGACAAATTCACTTGTAAAATGCGAATCGTCTAAGTCATATAACATTGGTGCAGATAATTTGAAACGCGATATTTTTGAATTAAAATAATTCAAAAAATTCTCCACAACCACTTCATCTGTTTCCCTGCTGGCAACAAAAATTGCTTGGACCGCTACGGTTTCTTCCGAATTCTCGATTCCAGGATAACCACCTGCATCCAAAGTTACTCTACGAAAACCAGGATTATTTTTTACCAAGAGGTCAATTTTATCTGAATCAATAGTTACAAAGTCAGACTCACATTTATGAGTAATCATATTTACCAGTTCATTAGGGTGGCCAGTCATCATCATTACCGCATCAATATCACCCCTGCAAAATGCTTTAGCATAATTTTCGTGCTCTAGCTCAATATCAGTTGGGGTTTTTTTGAAGTCGTAATAGGCTTCTAGCGCCTCATATGCTACTGAACTATCAGAATTTGGTGGGCCGTTAGAAATCTTCCTTCCATCAAGGTCAGCAAAAACCAATATCTTATCGTCATCTTTAACTATAACGGTGAAATATTCATCATGCAAACGAAGCAGTTGATACATATCTTTAAATGGATCAGTAGTATAGAAATGCCCCTTACCTTTGGAAGACTCAATGGCTAAATTAGACAAAGAAAAAGCAAAATCAACCTTGCCTCTTTGCAAAAGCCACAAATTTTCTAAAGATCCAGCAGTTGGAACAACTTCACACCTTACCCCGTCATTAGACATAGAAATATAACGGCACAATTTTAGGCCCAAACTATAATGACCATCAAGCAAACTGCCCGCAGCAATTTTAATTGTTTTCCCCTCAGAAGCAGACGTCGCTTGAGCGGACATCAAAAACACTAAAATAATAACACGAAATATTTGCACTTTAAAACCACTTTTAATCTGAATGATACACGTCTCTGTCTAGGGTACCCTCTGTACTATCTACCAACAAGGTAATTGTTGCATCGCCTGTGATATTAATTGTTGTGCTTAGCAAATCTAGCACTCTGTCCACGCCAACTAGCAAAGCAACACCTTCAATAGGCAGCCCCACAGAAGTAAGCATAATAGGTAACATGATAATAAATGACCCAGGAATACCAGCACCACCAATCGAACCCAAAGTTCCAGTAAGGATGATTACCATATAATCACCAGGGGCTAAAGTAACTCCTGCTACTTGCGCAAAGAACAAAGCAGAAATTCCAAGCTTAATCGCAAGCCCGTTCATATTAATAGAAGCACCAAGTGGTAAGACAAAAGAGGTACTAGATTCCGAAACCCCTAATTTCTGACGACAAACCTGCATAGTAGTAGCCAAACTCGCCTTACTACTTCCTGTAGACAAAGCAATCATTTGATATTCAATACTTTTTCTGTAAAAAGGCATTGGTGACATTCTACCAAACACCAAAATCATCACGCCAAAAATAATATATTGGAACACAAATGCAAGCATTATAGCGCCAACTAGCTTCACTAGCGTAAACATAATCTCAACACCCTGCGTACCTATTACCCAAGCGGTTAAAGCAAACGCAGCATATGGTGAAAGCTGCACTATTATAGATATCATCTTAAGAACTAATTTAGCCGCAGAATGAATAAACTCACGAAGTGGGTCAGCAACAGAACCCATGCTGTTAATGATCATCCCAGTAAATATCGAGAAGAACACAACTTGAAGAACGTTAGAATCCGAAAAGGCCACGAATATATTATTAGGTACAATCTCTATTAAAAAACCTACTAAATCAAAACTGCTTTCCTTAAAGTGATGCTCAGTTGCTGGGGCAAGATCTAAAATCACTCCAGCACCAGGCGCTAAAACATGAGCGACGCCAAGACCAAAAATTACAGCAAAGCAAGTAGTTACAAAATAAGCAAACACCGATTTCCTAGCAACCCTACCAATAGAGCTAGGATCGCGCATTCCAGTGATACCAGAAACTAAGCTAAAGAATAAAAGCGGCACGATTACCATCTTGATCAAACGCAGGAATACAGTACCTATAGGCTTAATTGTTTCCACATGATCCGGAAGATAAAATCCGAACAAGACGCCTAAAACCAGGCCAATTAGTACTTTGTGCCATAATTTCATAAATAAACTCCATTAAATTGATTTAAAGCCGAATCACACATTATTTGCTGGGTGCGCATTGAATCCACCTAAGGTATTCTGGCAGTCCAGCTGTGATATCAAGCTTGATTATTTGAGGCAGCTGATAATTATGATTGAATTTTATAGAATGTTCAATAGCATTGTAATTATCAGATTTGGCTTTTATCATTAAACGAAACTCGTTCGTTTGTTCAAGCCTTTCCTCGTAATTAAAGAAACTTTGCACCTGGTCTATTTGAACGCAAGCGGCTAGCTTGTCTTCAACCAAGGTTTTAGCAATTAATTCTGCTGTTTCTTTTTTATCTGTTGTCGTGAGAATAACGCAACATTCTTTCTTTTCCATTTGTACCGAATCAGTTAACTAAAATCAAACCATAACTTCAACGAAAGCGTTCGGCGTTTCGTATAGTTTAAGCTTAACTATAGCAAATGAATTTTCCGTAAACAACAATGGTATAATATCTGATTTTAAATGTAATGCAATGTTTTCCGCTGTTGGATTATTTTTTAAATAATATACATCCTGCCCAGTTTCTTTTGCAATAAGGGTTCCAAGGGCTTTGTCGTCTTGATGTAAAATTACATTATGATCAAAGTTTTTATCGATCCAACCCTTCATTATGGATTTTAATTCACCAAAATCGACAACCATACCGAGCTCATTTAACTCATTTGTTCTAGCTGTTATTAACAAAACATAACGATGTCCGTGAATATATTTGCATTTATTTGGGTGTCCAATAACCCTGTGACCTGCATCAAATTCGATTCTGCGTGTGCATTCAACCATAAAATATACCTAAAGGAATTTAGCTAGAGCTTCGTTTTTTTCTATTTTATCAGAGATGATATCTGCCTCAACGCTGCCAGGCTCTTCATCTAGCACATCGCTCTTAAGGCTAGAAATAACATTTAACACATCGTATTTTTTAGCTTTTTCTAAATCCGCAGCGAACTCCGTAACTATGTTAAGCTCTGACCCCGTAACCTGCTGCGCCACGCCGCCATGTACAAAATATCTAGTTTTTTCTTCTCCAGAGAACAAAGTAACCACGCCTATATCAATGTTAGATACCAGCTTTACGTGCCCAAATAGCACACCAAACTCCCCATCCGTTCCAGGAATGTTGACCATGTCTGCTTCTGTTTCTAACATTACCTTTGAAGGTGAAATAATTCTAACTAATATTTTTTCGCTCATGCACTTATTTTGCCTCTAATTTTTCAGCTTTTGCAACGGCTTCTTCCATAGTTCCTACCATATAAAATGCAGCTTCTGGTAAGTGATCGTACTTTCCTTCTATCAGACCTTTAAAGCCAGCAATAGTGTCTTCTAGCTTAACAAATGTACCAGGCACGCCAGTAAATACTTCAGCGACATGGAATGGCTGCGATAAGAATTTCTGAATCTTACGCGCGCGGCTTACAGTTAGTTTATCTTCTTCTGACAATTCATCCATACCAAGAATCGCGATAATATCCTGCAGTGATTTATATGTTTGCAGAATTTTTTGCACTTCTCTTGCTATGTTATAATGTTCATCACCTACAATATCTGGGTCCAACATTTGCGAGCTACTATCAAGCGGATCCACAGCTGGGTAAATACCTAGCTCTGCAATCTGACGACTCAAAACAGTTGTAGCATCAAGGTGAGTAAATGACGTAGCTGGAGCAGGATCTGTTAGATCATCCGCTGGCACGTAAATCGCCTGCACAGAAGTAATAGAGCCAGTCTTGGTAGATGTAATACGCTCTTGCAATTCACCCATATCCGTCGCTAATGTTGGCTGATAACCAACAGCAGATGGAATACGCCCAAGCGTTGCAGATACCTCAGAACCAGCTTGCGTGAAACGGAATATATTATCCACAAAGAACAATACATCCTGGCCACCATCAAGGTCTCTGAAATGCTCAGCAATCGTCAAACCGGTCAACGCTACTTTCGCACGCGCACCAGGAGGCTCATTCATCTGACCATAAACAAGTGCCACTTTTGACTCTTCAAGATTATTTGGGTTAATAACACCAGAATCTATCATCTCGTGATAAAGATCGTTACCTTCTCTAGTACGCTCACCAACACCAGCAAAAGCCGTATAACCACCATGCGCTTTTGCAACATTATTGATAAGCTCCATAATAATCACAGTCTTACCAACACCAGCACCACCGAACAGGCCAATTTTACCGCCCTTCGCATATGGTGCTAACAAGTCAACAACCTTAATACCAGTTATCAAAATACTTCGCTCTGTCGATTGATCGTCAAAAGAAGGCGCATCACGGTAAATTGAAGAAAACTCTTTACTCTTAATAGGGCCGCGCTCATCTACGGGCTCACCAATCACGTTCATGATCCGCCCCAGAGTACCCTTGCCAACAGGAACCTGAATAGGAGCGCCAGTATCACTTACTTTAATGCCGCGCTTTAGACCGTCTGTAGTGTCCATCGCGATGCAGCGCACTGTGTTATCACCAACATGCTGAGCAACTTCCATCACCAGTCTTTGGCCGTTATTTTCACATTCAAGAGCGCTTGAAATATTAGGCAATTGCACACCACCATCAAATTTCACATCAACAACAGCTGAAATAATTTGAGTGATTTTTCCTTCGCTTTTTTTCATATTCTGATCCTTATCTTTATTTTAGTTTGTATATAACTATTTTTGATCCAGTATTAATTGACCCGCAACCGCATAATTTTCCGGCTCCATATCAACCAATTTTATTTTCACCTTTTCAGGCTTTGCATCAATAGACTCGCAAATTGCCTTTGTTACCTTCTGCACTAGAGCGCGCTTTTGGTCTATCGTACGTCCTGCTATCATATTAATCTGTACTATTGGCATAATTTATACGGCCTCCGCACCAGATATAATCTCTGTTAGCTCTGTAGTAATTATCGCTTGTCTTGATCTGTTTAACTTCAAAGTTAGTTTATCAATCAAGTCGCCAGCGTTTCTAGTAGCATTATCCATAGCAGTCATCCTAGCACCTTCTTCACTAGCTTTGCTTTGCAGCAGGCCGTAATTAATCTCACCATTTATGTATAGATCAATCACAGAATGCACCAAGCCCTCACCTTCATATTCATACTCAGAAACTGTGCTGTTTTTCCTATCACCACTATGCTTTGCTGGTAGAATTTGTTCTTTTGTCAGAATTTGGGTCATAGCATTTTTAAAGCGGTTATAATACATATAACAAGCGCCTATTTCTTCTTGCTCAACCATCTCGATTATTTTGTTTTTTACTTCCCTAGCAATACATTCAACGTTGTTTTGAGTATTGTGATAGTATTCTACAACTATATCTGAATATTTCCCCTTAAGTGCGTCACGTCCTTTCTTGCCAATTACAAGCAACTTAACTTCCTTGTTTTCTTTGCGCAACTTAGAAATATCTCGCTTGGCTTTTCTGATAACAGAAGAATTAAACCCACCACACAAGCCACGCTCAGAAGTCATCACAACCAACAAATGCGGCATATCTTTCAATTCTTTGCTAAAGAACTTACGATCGCATGGCTTTAAATCCACCAAGTTTCCACCCGTAGAGAGGTCGTGCATGATATCTGCAAGCACTGAAGAATATTCATTAAAATTCTCCGCCTGATCTTTTACCTTTTTTAGCTTAGCTGCGGAAACCACATGCATCGCTTTGGTAATTTTCTGCGTAGATTTAATGCTTTTGACTCTGTTTCTAAGCTGTTTTAAACCAGACATTTTTCCTTAAATTTATTTATTAGCCAAAAATTCTTCAACGAACTTCTCAAGATAAACTTTCAATTTACCTTCAGTAACTTCGTTAATCTTCTTTTCTTCTCTGATAGAAGCCATAATATCATCACCTTTTAGCTTGATGCTTTCTAACAGCTTATCTTCAAACTCACGCACTTGATTAGACTCAATCTTATCAAGATAACCCTTAACACCAGCGTAAAGACTAACAACCTGCTCTTCAATAACGAAAGGAGCATATTGTGGCTGCTTCAGCAATTCTGTCAATTTTTGACCATGCTTAATTAGCCTTTGCGTGGAAATATCAAGATCAGAACCAAACTGTGCAAACGCCTCCATTTCACGGAACTGCGCGAGCTCTAGCTTCATTGAACCAGATACTTGTTTCATTGCTTTAGTTTGCGCAGCTGAACCAACACGGCTAACAGAAATACCAACATTCACAGCCGGCCTGATACCTTTATAGAATAATTCACTCTCAAGGAAAATCTGACCATCCGTAATAGAAATCACGTTAGTTGGAATATAAGCAGATACATCACCAGCTTGCGTTTCAATGATCGGAAGTGCAGTTAATGAACCACCGCCTTTATCATCCGACAATTTCGCAGCGCGCTCAAGCAAACGCGAGTGCAGATAGAACACATCACCAGGATACGCCTCGCGGCCTGGAGGTCTTCTAAGTAGCAATGAAATCTGACGATATGCCACAGCATGTTTAGTTAAATCATCATAAATAATCAATGAATGCTGGCTGTTATCCCTGAAATACTCAGCTATCGCAGCGCCAGTATATGGGGCCAAGAATTGCAGCGGAGCAGGGTCAGAAGCAGTAGCTGCAACAATAACCGTATATTCCATCGCACCAGCTTCTTCCAGCTTTTTCACAATCTGCGCAACTGTTGATCTTTTCTGACCAATCGCTACATAAACACAGAATATTTTATCTTCATCATTACCAGCAAGGTGAGCGGTTTTCTGATTGATAATGGTGTCGATAGCAATTGCTGTTTTACCAGTTTGTCTATCACCAATAATCAGCTCTCTTTGCCCTCTACCGATTGGGATCAAAGCGTCAATCGCTTTAATACCAGTCTGTACTGGTTCATGTACACTTTTTCTGCCAATAATACCAGGAGCCTTTGTCTCAACGCGGCTATAGTGCTTAGTAACGATATCGCCCTTGCCATCAATGGGATTCCCAAGAGCATCAACCACGCGACCAACCATCGCAGGCCCTACTGGAGTTTGCAAGATCTCACCAGTTCTGGTGACTTTATCACCTTGGCGCACAGTGCTATCATTACCCATGATCACAACACCGACCATATCGCTCTCTAGGTTCAAAACCATACCTTTAACGCCAGAGTCAAACTCTACCATTTCACCGGCTTGAACATTGTCGATACCATATACTTTGGCAATGCCATCACCAACCGTGATTACATAACCAACTTCTTGCAATTGGCTAAGCTCGTCAATATTGCCAATTTCACGCTCTAAAATCTCCGATATTTCTGAAGGGTTTAACGCCATTTTATAAAACTCCTATTTTCTCAAATTTTCTTTATATTTTTGACTTCACAGCCACTTTTCTTACTCGCTCAAGTGCGCCATGCACAGAACAGTCAATAAGATTACTATCATATTTAATAACCATACCACCAATAAGCGACTCATCAGCACGCGCAGTAAGCTCAACTTTCTTACCAAGCTCCGCCTCTAAAAAGCCTTTGATAGTATCAATTTCTTTTTTGCCCAGCTTAAACGCAGAAACAACTTCAGCTGAAGTTATTCCCAAAGCCTCTGCTGTCATATTCTCAAGCTCACTGACAATCTGCGGCAATAATGCGAATCTAGAATTCTTCACTATTACATGCAAAAATTGTTGTGATATTTTATCGAATTTATATTTAGAAGAAATTTTATCTATCAGGCTAATTTTAAGATCACGATCAATAATAGGCGAGCAAAGCGCTTTATTTATTGAATCTGATTTTTGAGAAAGAATCGCAAACACGGAAATTTGCTCAAGCACTTTAGCGGCATTAGAAGCAGCCAAAGACTTGTTAAACAAGGCCTGCGCGTAATTTTTTATAACTTTTAGATCTAGCAACATTTACCAACCATAAATAGTCTAAATTTCCATAGAATCAGAAGATAGCAGCAAAATATATACTCGTCACCATTTTACTGCAAAAAGATCAAATATTCTTCTTCCATCTACCTTTATGTTTCAAACATACTCTCATAATCATTTTTTGCAATATAAATTATTGCAAATAGCAACAGCATCAACTGCAGCAGAAAATACCCTAGAACCGCTGTGAACAAGCCGCTATAGCGCCAAATTAACATACACACAAAGGGCGTAGTAGAAGAAAAAATCATACTCCCAACAGAGTGTGACAAGCTGAACATACGCATGCGCACATTAGTCTCAAAAAGAGACTGTATTTTAATTGCGCACGGAATGGAATAAAAAGGAACTATGAAAGCCAACATATAATGCAGCGTTTTGGCAAAAACATTATCCAGCAATTTATACTCCATAACAAGCACGCATATAATGCTGCAAATCAATGCGATTATCATCTGTACGTGCTGTTGTTTTATTTTGTCTGCAACTATCCCAGACAGAACGCAAGCCACACCATACAAGCTAATCAATATCACGTTGCTAGAAGTAGCCTGATTGGGCGGAATAATATCCGCAACATTACCAGCAAATGCGCCCAAAAATATCACCAAGAAATAATACCCCCCACCAAGCATACCGCTCACAATCATACCAAGCACAAACTTGCCTTTATTTTGGGAGACTATCTCAACAATACCAGAATTTACATCCTGACTTTTTTTGCTTTTCAAGAAAGCATCGCTCTCCTTCAAATGCCCACGCAGCAAAATAATCACCACTCCAAAAGCACCACCTAACAAGAAATTCATTTTCCAGAGCCAAGTAAATTCAGGCATGCTGATTGCCACATGATACATAATAGAAGCAAGCAAAACACCTATCTGCGACGAGAACGAAACAATCCCATTAGCTAGATACCGCCTCTTCTTACCAACCTTCTCTGCGACATAAATTTTAATAGCATCAATTTCGCCCGCAAGGCTTATCAAAAACATCATCCTGCACATAGTAAGTAATATCACTGCAAACCATCCTATCGTACTAAAGCTAGGAATAAAGGCAATGACGCTAGTAGAAACTGCGGCGATCACAGTGGCTATGCGAAGCGATGCAATCCTACCCGTCTGATCACCTATTTTACCAAAAACCAAGGACCCAAACGGGCGCGCGATTACAGCAACACTAAACACAGCGAAGAATGCCAGCATTTGATCCGCATCATCCGCGCCTGGCATAAAATTCTTAGATATCATAGCAGATGAAAGCCCGAACAATGCATAGTCATAATAGCGTATGATTGTCGCGCAGAATGCTATGATGTATGAACTATATTCACGGATCGCCAATATTATAACCAGATTTAATTGCGTATTTTTTCCCTGATGATATTATAGTCATGGAATTAAACTAGGCAAGTACAGATTATTTAGATGATTGGCAAATTAAAAGGAAGAATAGATTCAAGCTATGAGGATCACTGCATTATTGATGTTAACGGCGTAGGGTATTTGGTCTATTGCTCTAGCAAGACTCTAGGCCGCGCGCCAGTTGGTGAGGCAATTGAGCTATTGATAGAAACCCATGTGAGGGAAGACCATATCCATCTATATGGGTTCTATAATCTGGAAGAAAAATCCGCTTTTACTATTTTGCAATCTGTCAAAGGAGTTGGAACTAGAATGGCCTTAGCTATTCTTTCGCACCTATCTCCGTCAGAAATACAATCAGCACTACTTACAGAAGATAAAGCAACCTTTAACCAGGTATCTGGAGTGGGCAAAAAATTATCTGAGAGGCTAATTACTGAGCTAAAAGACAAAATTATCTCAAGCGCTCCTATGCATCTTTCTGGCAAAGTAGCAGCAAAACCAGCGGGATCAATTGCTAACGATGCGATATTAGCGCTAGCTGGCCTCGGCATTAACAGAGCGGATGCGCAAAATAGAGTTTCAGTAATATTAGCAGGCTCTCCAGATGTTTCAATTAATGATCTAATTCGCTTAGCGCTTAAAAATTAAATAAAATATCATGACTACAGAAATCTTATCAAACGAAGAGCTGGAAACAGATGCAGACTATTCGCTAAGACCGAATTTTCTACAAGAATTTGTCGGCCAGGAACAGATCAAAGCAAATTTAAGTGTTTTTATTCAAGCAGCGCAGAATCGCAATGAGGCCCTAGATCACACTTTGTTTTATGGGCCGCCGGGGCTTGGAAAAACATCCTTAGCTAACATAGTATCCAAAGAAATGGGCGTAGGCTTTAAAGCAACCTCTGGACCAGCCTTATCAAAAGCTGCGGACCTTGCCGCTATACTGACAAATTTACAAGAAAATGACGTATTATTCATAGACGAGATTCATCGCCTAAACACCAATATAGAAGAAGTGCTCTACCCAGCAATGGAGGATTTCTTCTTAGATATTATAATAGGCGAGGGGCCATCAGCCCGCTCTGTCCGCATTGATTTGCCGCGCTTTACATTAATAGGCGCAACTACCAGGCTTGGCCTGCTTAGCAACCCGCTGCGTGATCGTTTCGGTATTCCGCTTCGGCTGAGCTTTTACAGCACAGATGAGCTTGTTAAAGTAATCAACAGAGCTAGCGATTTATTATCCACAAAAATCACCCCTAAAGGCGCAGAAGAAATCGCAAAGCGCTCCAGAGGAACTCCAAGAATCGCTCTGCGATTGCTTAAAAGAGTTCGTGATTTTGCCTCTGTCGCTGGCAAACCAGAAATAGATGAAATAATCGCAGATAACGCCCTAAAGCGCTTAGGGGTTGATTTAGCCGGTCTCGATAGCAACGATTATCGATACCTAAAATTCATTGCAGACAATTACAATGGCGGCCCCGTCGGCGTTGAAACCATCGCGGCAGCCTTATCCGAGCAGCGCGATGCAATAGAAGAAGCCATAGAGCCATATCTAATTCAGATCGGCCTATTACAACGCACACCAAGGGGAAGAGTAATAACCGCCAAAGCGTTTGCTCATTTGGGACTTCCAGTACCATCAGTACAAACTCAAATACAATCAACTTTATTTGAAGAGCTAGATGATTAATGATAATTCATTGACACAAATGCGATTGATAAATACTATATAAGATATATAAAGCTTAGCCTCTATATATCTTATTAATTATAATTTTGAGTAAAATATTATGTCAAATATCATTAAACTACTTGCTGTATCAGTTCTTCTAGTTGGTTGCCAAGGAATGTACGATAAAAGTTCTGAGCCTAAGAAAATGTCAAAAGCAGGCATGTCTAGAATAGAAAAGCAACCTGCTCAGCATGCAGGCAATGTATCAAGAGATGCAGCGAATCATGCATCAACTGTTACTACAATGTACAAAAATCGTTAATTCACGTTATAGCTCAAAGCGATCTACTAGGATCGTTTTGAGTTCTTATTTAACATCTTTTCAGAAAAAACATCCCACGCATATCTCGAATCCTGATCCTTATAAAACTCCATACCTCTATCCCGGATAATCTCAGGACAAAATTTAGACAAAAACGCCCTGACAACAAAATTCGTTTGCTCATCAAAAACTCCTGTAATCTCGATTTTATAACCCAATCCCATCAATTGTTGCTGTAGTTTTTTTACGCTACCACTGGAATCGCCAAAATGCATTATCTCCTCATCATCTCCAGCCTCGCGCTTTATTCCATACCAGATGCCAAGATTATGCTCCGCGCAGCGCTGCCAATCAAAGAAAATGCCAGGATCGATCTTTCTACTTGGCGCAACGTCCGAATGGCCAATAAAATTCTCTGCTTTAATATTATATTTCAACATCAATGAAGCACTAAGCTCAATGCACGATTTCATCTGCGGGTCAGAGAAAGGCTCATTCCCCATATTATCCAGCTCTATACCGATTGAGTTTTGGTTCAGCTTCTCCTGCCCATGCCAACTACTTGCTCCCGCATGCCATGCTATGTTACTGTCATCCACTAGGTGCAGAATCTCACCATCTTTCTTTATCAAATAATGCGCACTCACCTGAGATGCTTTATCCATCAATCGCTCAAGCGCATCTTCAAATAACATTTCCGTAAAATGCACAATGATATAATTTATTTGCTGATCTCTTGGAGCACAATTAGGAGACTGAAATTTATGAGTCAATAACATAAAAATATAGATTTAATTCATTTAAAGAGCTATTATAGCGCAAGTTTATATTAACTAGTAAGAAAATCACTTTGACTGACGCAGAAAACATCCAAACAGAACCAAGTAACAACTCTATGTCAGACATGAAATCCCTGGTGATTCTCTTGCTTGTTTTAGGGTCACTTAGAATATTTGTTTTTGGATTATTCTACGTCCCAACCGCTTCTATGAGCGCAACAATCCTTGAAGGCGACTATGTGTTTTCGACTCATTATAATTATGGCTACAGCATTTACTCCCTCCCATTTAGCCCAGATATATTCAATGGAAGAATCTTAGCAAACCAGCCAGAACGTGGCGACGTAGTAGTAATGCGCCCTCCACATGATATGAAAATAATGTACATTAAGCGCCTAATTGGACTGCCTGGCGAGAAAATACAAATCATCGATGATGTTACTTATGTCAACGACAAGCCCATCAAAAGAGTCGAAATAGGCAACCATACCAACGAACAAGGAGTTAGCTTCATTAAGTTCAAAGAAACAATAAAAAATGGCGTTAGCTTTTTTACATATAAAATGAAATACCCAAACAAGCAACTCGGCATAGATCAAAGCAATTTTGGCCCCTACCTTGTTGAAGAAGGGCACTATTTTTTCATGGGCGACAACCGCGATAACTCTGGAGATAGCAGATATCAACTAGGCAATGTGCCTTTTAGAAACCTAATCTCCAAAGGCCACTTCACCCTATTCTCCATCAAAGAACCATTATGGGACGCAAAAGCCGGATTCTTCGAACAAATAGGAAGAGTATGGACCTGGCTATCCTCAATAAGATTCAACAGAATCGTTAATAGTTTATACGAAGCGTAATATGCACGATAATTTCTCCAAAGAATATATTGCTGATCTTGAGGCCTCTATACATTACCAGTTTAGTAATCTTAATTTTGTGCGTGAAGCGCTTAGTCATCCTTCTCTTAGGCAGCACAATGGTTTAAACAGGAATTACGAGCGGCTTGAGTTTCTTGGTGACTCCATACTAGGATTCCTTGTTACAGAGCTAATTTTCCACAGATATAAAGATAGCGAAGAAGGTGTGCTTGCCAAAGTGAAGGCGCATACGGTTTCATGCGAGACTATTGTTAAGATCGCAAATCAACTGAATTTAGCGAAATATATCATAATGACTGGCGGGGAAGAGCGCTCTGGCGGTAGGGAAAATGATAATAACATCGAAAACACCATGGAAGCCTTGATCGCTGCAATATACCTAGATAGCGACATTGAGCGGACGCGCCTGGTTGTGGGCAATTTATGGTCAGACCATATTAACAACATAGATTTCAGCGTTGCTGACCCAAAAACCTACCTACAAGAATGGCTGCAGAATGAAGATGGCAACATGCCTACATACGAAGTAATAGAACGCACAGGCCCCGTGCACGCTCCAACATTCACCGTGCAAGTAACAGCTTCTACCCGCACTCAAATAGCGACTGGAAAATCAATCAAAGAAGCAGAGAAAAACGCCGCAAGGACTTTAATAACAAAAATCGTAGATAAAAAATAATGACCTCCACAAATATAAATGCTAAATCATTATCCATATGTATCATTGGTAAGCCAAACGCTGGTAAATCCACTCTGCTTAATAATATTATAGGGCAGAAGCTTTCCATCGTAACACCTAAAGTACAGACAACTCGTTCAATTATTACTGGCATTGTGACCATAGACGATGTTCAATTAGTGCTGTTTGATACTCCTGGGATTTTTCAGCCAAAAAAGAAGCTAGAAAAGGCAATGGTCCGCTGTGCTTGGTCCAGCCTTGCAAGCGCTAATATAGTTGTACTAATTGTGGATAGCTCTACCAAGCTAGATGATATGACGCGCGAGATTGTAAAACGTATTTCGTCGCTTAATAAGCAGATCGTATTTTTAATGAACAAAATCGATATTAGATCGAAATATTTCCTAGATAATGTAAGCTTCCTAAACAAAACAATCCCAAGCGCCAAAATCTTCAATATATCCGCATTAAGCGGCAAAGGCGTGGATGGATTCCTGGAGTACCTAAAAGCAAATGCCACAAATACTGGCTGGATGTACGAAGAAGATGACATGACCAACCTGCCCTCCAGATTCCTAGCTAGCGAAATCACCAGAGAACAATTATTCCTCCAGCTAGAACAAGAATTGCCCTATAATTTAACTGTAGAAAGCGAAGTTTGGGAGGAGAAAAAGGACGGTTCAATCAAGATTAACCAAGTAATTATCGTGGCCAGAGACTCACACAAAAATATGATCATCGGTAAGAAAGGTTCAAGAATCAAAGAAGTTGGCAGCGCATCGCGCGCAAACATCGAAAAATTACTAGGCTGCAAAATCCACCTATTTCTATTCATAAAAGTCCGCAAAAACTGGGAAGACAACCCCGAAATGTATCATAACATGGGACTGAAGCTGGTTTAGAGTGGATCTTCTCACCACTCTCCTACTAAATTCATAGCAACCATACTGGTAAAAATTCTTTTTATTCCAACATTACTGTTCATTAATAACAGGTGAGACAGAACCTGATGAAACATACTGCATATAAAATATAATTATAAGAACTCACACTCCATCTCAAATTAATTCTAACTACGACTACAACATGGTCATGGAAATTGATTTTGTTTCAAAATACTGCTCTAATGTATTTAAACGCCCACTTGCTCCATGAATGCCTGACTCTTTGTGCCCTCCCCAAGGACTACCAATATAATTATTTGTAGAATTGATACAAATATTTGCACTCTCCAAAGATAAGCTAGATTCCCAAGCGCGACTTAAACTATTAGTATATACGTAAGCGGAGAGTCCAAACATAGTATCATTTGCAAGTTTGTATATATTATCTTTATCACTAAATGAATATATAGGCGCCACTGGGCCAAATATTTCTTCCTTATACATATTGGTGCATTAAAGCTTCAAATGCGACAGATCTAATGTTCTATCTTATTATAGTATTGTGTAGTATATTCAATCGGAGTTAGAAAACCAAGTATTTTTCTTGGTCTATTATTTAGCTTATTTTGAATTTTCTTTACCTCTA
>CAXMOU010000048.1:0-8225 GCA_964195465.1 uncultured Rickettsiaceae bacterium | reverse complement strand
GAGATTTATACTAAATATTTTGACCAATATGAAGGGAAAAAGAGAGTCTAGACCTATGCTCATGAAAATGATCGGATGGTCTCCAAATTATCTTCATAAGTTTATTGGATTATTAATGAAGCGTTCATGAGGTGACCGTGTATTTTATACCATACATATTACGCATGTCTAGTATTTCGGTAATATTTGTAAAATTCAAGTAATATATATGGGGGGGGGGGGCGCAACAGTTTTTGTGTTGTGGCGATGCCGCGCTGGGGCGACATCGCTAGCTTATTAGTAGCTCACATATTGCAGCGGGTCTTTTACTTTTTTGCCTTCTCTAATGCCGAAATGCAACTGAGGTGAGTTTACTTTGCCGGTATTACCAACATAGCCAACCGCGGCGCCTTGCTTTATCTTGGCGCCTTTTGTTAGGATTATATCCTCTAAATGCGCGTATGAAGTTACGATATTTTTCTCATGCAATTTTATTATCACCAAATAACCAAATGTCGCATCATAATCTGCATATATCACCTTGCCCGCTGCGGCAGCTATTACTTTGGTGCCTTGCTTCGCTGCTATATTAATGCCTTTATTGGTTCCGTACTGGGTTTTCTCGCCAAATTTCGTAACAATCTTTCCTTTAAGGGGAGCCACGAATTCTAAACCTCTCGCGCGCTTAGCTGGCACGGTTGTTGTTTTTTTATCATTATAATCTTTTGCAACGCGTATTTTTATCACCTGGAACTCTTCCAGATAATATGGCGGATACAGAGCGTTTAGCATGGCGATTTCATCTATCGTTTGGCTGTACTGAGAGGATATCTCCTCAATAGTCTCACCCACTTTTACTTCGTGATAGATTATTTTGCGATCTTTCTCAGCCGGGCTTTGCGTAGGGATAGCATAATCATCGTCATTATATGGAGTGATGATTTCAGATTCTTTCTGCACTTTGCTACTAGCTGAAATAATCTCACCAGAATCGTCAATAATAGGCACAGCTGCCCCGCTAGAGCTGTTTAAGCTTGAGTTTTTGTGGTTATATTCAATAGGAGCCGGCGAGTGAGTAATGGCACAACTTGATAAAAATAAAACTATTAGGATAAAAAAACTACATTTGGTCATATTGATTTGATCTTTTTTTATAAATTCGTTATGCAATAAATTAGCGCTATTATACAATAATCGCTAGTGTTTTTTTAAATAAAAGAGTTTTTCATGCAAAATTATGATTTAGCGATTGCAAGCGACCATGCTGGAGTTGACCTAAAGGCCAAGATTATTCAGAAGCTAAAAACCAAAGGCATGAAGATATTAGACCTGGGTACAGAAGGTGACGAGAGCGTAGACTACCCAGAATATGCCCATAAAATGGTAGAGGAAATTATAGAAGAAACAGTGCCAACAGGCATTTTGATATGCGGCACAGGCATTGGCATGTCCATAGCTGCCAACCGCAGCTCTGATGTTAGGGCCGCATTATGCGTAACCGAATTCATGGCCGAGCGCGCTAGAATGCACAATGATGCAAATATATTAGTGCTGGGCAGTAAACTAGCAGAGGACGCAATTTCGCTGAAAATGGTAGAAGCGTTCCTAAACACCAAATTCGAAGGCGGCAGACACGCCCGCAGGCTTGGGAAGATTAGTTAGATGGGGAGTGGATAGGTTTTCCTACTTAAACCACAGATCATTATCAGTTATACTAAGCAGCTCTAAATAACCATCTAGCGACGTCCCTTTGTCGCAGGCTTCTGACAGGCCAGTGCTGATTGGGACCTGCGCAAGCATTGGGATGTTGTGGATTTTAGCTAGGTTTTGGCCGCTATTACCAGAAAACAGCTTTATCTTTTTGTTAGTGTCTGGATCCAAATAGTAGCTCATATTTTCTATGACTCCAGCGATTGGTATATTGAATTTCTTGTATAGATTAATTGCGCGGCTTACATCTAGTTCAGATATTTTCTGTGGCGTTGTTACCATAATTACCTGATCGATTATGTAATTTTGTAACAGACTCAAATGTATATCGCCAGTTCCTGGTGGTGTATCGATTATCAAATAATCCAGATTACCCCATTTAGTTAGGGATAGAAGCTGATACAAAGCCTTACTAGTCATTGGCCCTCTCCAGCTTACAGATGCATCTGGGGCTGTTAAAAACCCGATAGAATTTACGGATATCCCATAATTTTGTAGCGGGATCATTTTATTGCCATCAAGCTCTGGCTTTCCGCGGAGGCCAAACATATGCGGAATAGACGGGCCATAAATATCCGCATCTATAATACCAACCTTATGACCATCTGCCTTTAATTTATGAGCAAGCAATGCAGAAATCGTAGATTTTCCAACGCCGCCCTTGCCAGCCGCAACTAAAATTACTTTAGATACTCCATCTATATGTAGCTTTGGCTTTTCATCTTTAGTTGTAGCTGCGCGGTTACTAGTTAGCACTATGCTCACCTTATCAACGCCTTCTAGTGACTCAAGCTTATACTTAGCATTAGACCTAACCCGCTCCGCTTCTTCTGGCTGCAGACCGGTAATATCAACGGAAAAACCTATGTTAGAATTTTTAACTACTAACTCTGAAGATTTTGATGCTAGAGAAGATCCATCTGAAAACTGAAGATCATTCAAAATGCCCTGAATTCTATCGTCTTTTATGCTTATCATGTTTGAATATTTTTTATAATTCTAAATATTATTGTATCGCAGGATATTTTATACTATAGTGAAGCTCCTATACAAAATTAATTATTGAAGTTTATCATGATTCGCAAATTCAGCACTACAATTTTTAAGAAATCTCCTTGGGATGATTTCGAGCAAGAAGAAAATATATTCACTAAAAATCGCAAGAAGGATGATTTTAATTTCAACTTGAATGATTTGCCTTTTAAGTTTAATGCTAAGACTATCATGATTGCGTTAGCTCTACTGATTGGCATATGGCTTGCTTCTGGTATTTACGAAGTAAAAGAGGGCGAGCAATCTGTTGTTATACGCTTTGGTAAAGCGCATAGAACAGGCATGCCTGGCTTGAACTACCATTTCCCAACACCTATTGAAAAAATTATTGTAGAGAGAGTTGATACATCTCGCAGAGTTGAAGTTGGTTATCGCTCCACTGGCAGAGCTAGAATTGGCGGCGCTGTTTCAGCTCGCGATGTTAAAGGCGAAAGCATCATGCTAACTGGCGATGAAAATATCATCGAGCTAAATGTTGATACTATGTGGCATATTAGTGATCTTTCAAAATACATCTTTAATGTTGTTGACCCTCAAGCAACAGTAAAAGCTGCTGCTGAAAGCGCAATACGCGAAGTGATTGGTAACACTCCAATTGCATCTGTGCTATCTAACCAAAAGCAAGCAATTGCAGACAAGATTGAAGTTTTAATTCAGCAGATTCTAGATCAATATGATTCAGGAGTTACTATTGAGCAAGTTAAGCTTCTAAGAGCAGAACCACCAGAGCAAGTTATTGCATCATACCGCGATGTGCAGACAGCTAAGGCGGATAAAGAGAAAGTTATCAATGAGTCTGAAGCTTATCAGAATGATATTATTCCTAGAGCTCGCGGCGCAGCTGCAAAAGTAAGACAGGAAGCAGAAGGTTATAAAGCATCCGTGATTGCTAGAGCAAAAGGTGACGCATCTAGATTCAATTCAATCTATAGACAATATACAGTTAATAGAGAAGTTGTTAAAAATAGATTGCGCCTAGAGACTCTAGAGTCAATCTTGCAAGATGCTGATAAAGTCATTATGGGCGGCGATGGAATGTTGCCACACATGTCTGTGAATCAGAAAAACCTTTTTAACAAATAAAGCACTTAGAATTTAAGAGAAAATAATATTATTATGAATAAATTATATATTACAATTATCGCAATATTTGCAGCTATTATTGTGTTGCTGAGCTCGTTATTTACTGTAGATCAAAGACAGACAGGCGTTGTGTTTCAATTCGGTGAAGCTGTTCGTATTATTGAAAAACCTGGTCTGAATATAAAAATTCCATTTATTCAGAATGTACTGTTTCTTGATAAACGCATATTGAATGTTAGTGCGGAAGAAAAAGAACTTACAACTTCCGATGAAAAAAGATTGATCGTAGATGCTTTTGCTAAATATAAAATTGTGGATACAGTTAAATTTATCAAGACTGTACATAATTATGCTGGAGCAAATTTACGTCTGAACAAGATATTAGAATCAGCAATGAGGTCAATAATTGGTCAATCTCCTTTAAGCACATTACTTACTGAGAAGCGTTCAGATTTAATGCTGCAAATCAGGGATTTAGTTCACAAAGAAGCCGAAGCTTTTGGTATTGAAATTATTGATGTACGTATCCTGAAATCTGATTTACCTACAGAAAATAGTGAAGCAATCTATATGAGAATGCAGACAGAGCGACTAAAAGAAGCAAAGCAGATACGCGCCGAAGGTGGCGAAGAAGCGGCTCGTGTTAAATCTACAGCAGATAAAGACAGCAAGATCATCCTTGCAAATGCATATATGGATGCGCAAAAGACCAAAGGTCTTGGTGATTATGAAGCAGCTAGAATATATAACATAGCCTATTCTAAGGATCCTGAGTTCTATAAGTTTTATAGATCGCTAATTGCCTATAAAGCTTCTTTAGGTAAAGAGAATACGCAGTTTATATTATCTCCTAAATCTCAATTCTTTAAACATTTAGAAATTGGAAAATAGCCTATGAAATCATTTGTTCTTGGTATCATCTTTGTATTAAGCTTTGCTCTTAGAGCAGAGGCATCAGCTCCAGTTCAGATAACCAGCTTTGCTGATATCATTGAGCCTCTAATGCCTTCTGTTGTTAATGTGTACACTGTAAAAAACAGCAGGCATATTGACCCAACAGCAGCATCATTACCAGAGATGTTACCTTTCGAACAATTTAATAGTTTCCTAGAACGATTTAACGTGCCTTTTACTTTTGAAGAATTATATGCAAGCCCAAGAGCTCTGGCACTGGGCTCTGGTTTTATAGTCGACGCAGAAGGTCACGTGATGACTAACTTCCATGTTATAAAAGATGCTGACGAAATTTACGTAAAACTTTCGGACAATACAGAAGTCCTAGCCAAATTAATTGGCGCAGATCCCAAAACAGATCTTGCTCTTTTAAAAATAGATGCAAAAAAGAAATTACCATTTGTTACATTCGCTGATTCTGGAAAATCCAGAGTTGGTGACGTAGTTATTGCCATTGGAAATCCACTAGGATTTGGTGGCACAGTTACCACGGGAATCATATCTTCTAAGGGGAGAGACCTTGGAATGAACCCAGATGAATTAGTCGATGATTTCATTCAAACAGATGCTGCAATCAACACTGGAAATTCTGGCGGACCGCTATTTACCATCGAAGGAAAAGTGGTAGGACTCAACACTGCGATACCAGAAGCTGGCGGTGGAACAAACATTGGCATTGGTTTTGCTATACCTTCTGCGACTGTGCAAGATATTATGAAACAGTTGAAAGAAAAAGGTAAGATTAGTCGCGGACGTTTAGAAGTAAATATCCAGGAAGTTACTAAGGAGCTTGCAGAAGCACTTTCACTCAGCAAGACTTACGGAGTATTAATCACAGATGTACGCCCTGGCGGAACTGGTGATAAAGCTGGACTAAAGCGCGGCGATCTAATTATAGAATTTAATGGCAAGATGGTTCTAAATGCACGAAAATTACAGCTTTTTGTTGCAGATAGCCATATTGGCGAAAAGGTAAAACTAACCGTGATTAGAAATAACAAAAAAATGAATTTGGTTGCTCAAATCATTGAGTTCGAAAAAGCAAGCGAGGCCGTGGAGCCTAGAACTGAAGAGACAAGCTTAACAAAGTCTGGCGTAACATTTAACAATCTAACGCCTAACTTGATAAATAAATTTGGCCTAAACGACAAAAGCAAAGGCTTAGTAGTTACAGAACTTAGCAGACAAGAACTAGCTCTTGACCTTAGAATCGGCGATTTAATCGTAGCAATTGACCAGCAATATATCAGTGATATTAAGCAGTTCGAAAGTGTTTATGATAAAATCAAAAATAATAACAAAAAGAATGTAGTCCTCTTGGTAAAAAGAAGAGGCTTTACTATGTTCGTTGCCATACCAATCAAATAAGACTCAAAAAAAAATAGAATTATGACAGAAGAACAAAAAGAACAAACAGCTATATTAAGCTTTTATAGCTTTACTAACATTGAAAATATAGAAATATTACAGCCTAAAATTCTTTTGGCTGCAAAGAAAAAATATATCAAAGGAACAGTACTTGTTGCACATGAAGGCCTAAATGGCTCGATCTCTGGCAATGAGGAGAATTTACTGTGGCTTATTGAAGAAATGAAAGCCCTAATCAACGCAAAAGAAATGAGCGTAAAGATCAATTATTGCGATGAGCAGCCATTCACCAAAGTAAAAGTAAAACTAAAGAAAGAAATCGTAGCCTTGAAATATGGAGACCTTGATGTTGAAAACCTAAAAGGCGAATATATCAACAGCTCTGATTGGGCTGAATTCATCAGAAGGGACGACGTAGTAACTATTGATACTAGAAACGACTACGAAGTAAAAGTAGGCACATTCGAAGGCGCAGTTGACCCTAAAACTTCAACATTTAAGCAGTTCCCCGAATGGACCAGGGATAATATGGACATGCTAAAAGACAAAAAAGTAGCAATGTTCTGTACTGGCGGTATTCGCTGCGAAAAATCAACAGCTCTATTAAAAGATATGGGCGTTGAAAAAGTGTACCATTTAAATGGCGGTATTTTACAATATCTAGAAGAGACAAAAAACGAGAGCGGAGCTTGGAAGGGTGAATGTTTCGTATTTGATGATAGAGGCGCTGTTTCTTCTGACCTCTCTCCATCAGAAGGCTTCTGGGTGCAAAAAGGTCAGACAGCAAAGGGCGTAAGTTTAAGCAAATGAAAAATGCTGTTATCATAAGTGATAATAGCATCATTTACGATGCAATTAATGATAACTCAGACTGTCATCCTATTTTGGGCTCTGCTTATAAAAGCTCCACCCAAGCTCTAGATCATGTAGACTTACTAATCCTAGACAAAAAAATACACTTCAGCGAATTGCCACTATACCGAATTAATTTACTGATTAATTTTACTGGCAAGTCAATTTGCGAGCACGAGATTCTTTTTCGTAAACCATATAAATTACAAGAGCTCCTAGATATTTACGAAAAAGCTATGCAAGATGATGGAATATTTTGCTGCATAAATAAAAATTGGATCTATAACCAGCGCAATGCTACTTTGGCGAATAACGAACAAAGAATCCCTCTCGCAGACAAAGAAAATACTTTATTTACCGCCCTGCTTAAAGCTGCCAAATTTACTCTGAGTAAAAACGACTTAAAGCGTATGGTATGGAAATATCATCAAGATAGCGAATCGACTACTGTTGATACGCACCTTTACAAGCTAAAACAAAAACTCCCCGCCGATTTACTAGAAATCGACGGGGCTGAATGTTTTCTCAATATATCTTCTTATTCATAAAAGCGTTTAGCGGCTTGCGTTCTTAGGCCCTTTATTTGCTTCTACTTGTTGCTTAATTCTTTCTTGAGAAGAAGGCGCCTTGCCGGCTTTTAGTATCTCTTTAATAGCACCACTAACTCTAGAAGGTTTTGCTACGGCTTTACTTGCTATAACAGCATCAAAATCATTAGTTTTGAACTTAAGATCCATTACTTTTGCTGGAATTTCAACGCCAGTTAATTGTGCAAATTGCATTTTAACTGAATCTGGTGTTTTTGGATCGTTTGCTATTTCAACAATTTTATTCATAGCCACAGTATTGTTAGATGATTTTCCATCTGGCCCTACCACTGCTTTTTTAACAAAATCTGCCAGGACTTCTTGCGGGTTGCCTTCCTTCCAAGCGCTTGATTTACAAGAGTCTAATAAAGGGTCTAAATCTTGAGTCTTAGGCGGGCTGAAAATTTTATCTTTTATTTTCTGTAATGTACCCCTCTTAACATGGGAGTCTTCATATACTTGCAACATAAATTCTTTGGTGGCAAGGTTAGGGTCCCTGTGAAGTGGCTATACTTTAGAGGACAAATTCTATAAAAGGATTTAGAATCAAAGAAAAGTAGAGAAATGAGAACAAAACGAAAATTGTATGCAAAAGAATTTAAGGATCAAGCTATATCATTAGTAAGAGAAGCTAATCGT
>CAXMOU010000047.1:0-5805 GCA_964195465.1 uncultured Rickettsiaceae bacterium | reverse complement strand
ATTATTGTTTTTCTAGAATGATTTTCCTGAAGTTTATACATTGAGACTTAACGATTACGATGATTTTTAAATTTTAAATCAAATTATTATCAGATTCTATAAAAACGTAGATTTTAAAAAACTTTGAAATTCCTATACTAGCACAAATAAATGCAAAAAATCACGGCTTATCAGAAAACACCACTTTCCTAGAAAGCGATGCGTGGAATCTAAACAAACAAAATGAATATGATATTTTAACAAGCAATGGCTTAAATATTTATGAGCCCATCTCTGAAAAAGTAGTAGATTTATACAAGGAGTTTTTTAAATCACTAAAACCAGGCGGAGTTTTAATTACCAGCTTTCTAACGCACCCACCATCAATCTCGCCAGATTCACCATGGAAGAATTATAATGAAAGCGACCTCATAAAACAAACAGCTCTTTTTGTAGAAATAATTCAACCCGCATGGCGCAGCTACCGAACAGAAGAAGAAAGCATAATGCAATTAGAAGCAGCTGACTTTGTTATTGAGAAAGTCATTTATGACTCACAAGCCATGTTCCCCACAATCATTGCTAAGAAAACAAGTTAATTGAATTAGACGCGCTTAATGCTTATGTTTATGGTCATGATTATGAAGATAAACTCCAATTTCGGACAAAGCGTTTTTTAGGTCAGGGTTTGTTTCTAGATCCGCTGGTTTCCCACTGCAGCATACGTGGCCATTTAAGCAAATCACCTGATCCGAATTTTTCATCACAGTGAATAAATCATGAGATATCATGAAAACTGTTAACCCACGCTTTGCCTTTAAATCACCTAATATACGATAAAATTCCTGCTGGCTTGAAACATCCAAGAACTGGGTTGGCTCATCTAATATCAGCAAATCTGGCTTGTTAATTATTGAACCAGCTAATAGTAATTTCTGCATCTGGCCACCAGATATTTGCGAGATATCCTTATGTTTTATAGAAGAATAATCAATGAAATTACTAAAATTATCAAGATCCTCTTTTTGCGCATTTGGAGCAATTATTTTAATAAGTCCTTTAGAGGTTAGAGGCATGTTAAAATCAAAGTCCAATTTTTGTGGCACATAACCAATATTCAAACCCTTTTTAATCAAGAGCTCTCCGCTATCATATTTTTCTAGGCCCAAAATGATTTTTGCTAAAGTAGTTTTACCAGCTCCATTTTGACCAATTAGCGTTGTGATCTCCCCCCTATTCAGCGAAAAACCTACATTATCTAATAGAGTCTTGCCATGAAAGCTCTTCGACAGTGATTTAAACTCAACTAATTTTTCCATATCCTAATAATTACTAGTAAATATAAAAAATGCCACCCTCTAAGGAGTGGCATTTCAACAATAATAAACTAAGCTTTATTTTATAATCTGCCAGCTACCATCAGATTGACGACAAGCTTTACCATAAGCTTTTTGTTTTTCTCCACCAATCACAACTTCCTGAGTATATTCACGGCAATAACGGCCAGCTTCTCTGAAGGTTTTTGTTGGTGTTATAGAACCACGATTTCCACTATCTGGATTTTTCCATTCAACACTGCTTCCAGATGGAGAAAATTCAAGAGCCTGACGCGAGCTTTTTGATGCCATTTGTCTATCGTATTCGTCCATTGTTTTACCAACTTGACCACCAATTAATGCACCAGCAACAGCGCCAATACCAGTAGCTAGAAGCTTTCCTTCGCCGCCACCAAATTGTGACCCAAGCAAGCCACCAGCAACGCCACCAATCAGCGTGCCACCACCCTGCTTGTTCATACTACCACCTTGGCAAGCTTGCAACATTGATGCCGCAAACGCAATTAATAATAATTTTGATAAAACTTTCATAAAAAAACCTATATAATAAAAAAATACACGCTAATGATTTGAGCGCAAAATAAAAATCTGCTATATTCCTTTAATCTGAACACTCGTACATTAAACTATGTGGAGATAATAAATGCTTGGCATGCTCATTGCAAACAAAAAATGATAATATGTTTAAACTAAAAGACGATGATCTTATAAAATCTGCATCATATGCATCTGTGGCCATCGCATGTATCATTATGACAGTGAAATCATATGGCTGGGCAGCGACAGACTCGCAGTCTATGCTTGCCTCGCTTATTGACTCTATGCTGGATATCTCCTCTTCATTTATTAACTTAATCGCAGTGAGAATAGCACTGCGCCCGCCAGATGACACCCACCGCTTTGGCCACGATAAATTTCAGGATTTAGCTATCTTTTCACAGTCGATTTTCTTCTTTGCCTCCTGCTTATTCACGCTATTTTCTTCCAGCAAGGCTTTATATCTTGAGCAAGTGCCAGATAATGTAGAGTTTGGTGCAGACATAATGTATGTATGTATTGCGCTTACATTTATTCTAGTAGTTTATCAAACATATGTTGTAAAACGCACGCGCTCTAAAATAGTCGCTGCAGATAAATTACATTATTTTTCTGATTTTCTTACAAACATCGCAGTTGTTATTTCGCTATATTTAAGCAGTAACTTTTGGTATGTGGATGCTCTAGCTGGAATTGCTATTTCACTTTATATCATGCGGGCCTCATATACCTTATTCAGAGAGGCTATAAAAAGCCTCTCTGATGAAGAGCTAGAGCCAGAAGATCGCGAAAAAATTCTAAATGTGGTACGCAAATTCAAAGAAGCAAGAGGAGTGCATGAGCTTAAAACCAGATTAGCTGGCAATAAACCATTCATACAATTTCACTTGGAAATGGACGGCAATTTGTCCCTGTTTGAAGCTCATGAAATTTCTGACAAAATTGCATCCAAATTAATGCAACTATTCAAAGACGCAGAAATCATCATTCACCAAGACCCAGACGGCGTAGAGCATGAGGTAAATTACGTTGAAAAAATCTGAGTTCAATAATACATTTATGCTCCTTGCAATCGGCGAGGCGAAGCAAGCCTTTGATGAAGGTGAAGTGCCAATCGGGTGCGTGATTGTGGATCGTAATAGTAACGAAATTATCTCAATCACTCGCAATTCCATGCAACAAGACAAAAACGCGTGTATGCATGCTGAAATAAAGGCCATAAATCTTGCTTGCAAAAAAATTAATAATAAAAATTTATCTAGTTGTGATATTTATGTGACCCTAGAACCATGCACCATGTGCGCCGCTGCAATCTCCTATGCGCGGCTCGGTAGGCTATATTACAGCGCAGCAGACTCAAAGCAAGGCGCGATTGAGAATGGTGTTAGGTTCTTCGCCTCAAATTCATGCATGCATAAGCCGGAGATTTATTCTGGTATGAATATTGCTGAATCTACCCAGCTAATCAAAAGTTTCTTTAGTAAACTGAGGGAAAATAAGCTATAATATCTTGTAATAAATACAAGCTATGATATTGATAGCTTTGTTAGCAATTGTTATGTCATTAAATTAAAAGCGTATAAAATGTTTTATATAATAGGATTAGTAGTAGTATTTGGTTCGGTTGGCCTTGGTTACACCATGCATGGTGGTAGCTTAATGATCCTATACCAACCAAGTGAATTTATCATCATTCTTGGTGCTGCTATTGGCTCTATTTTGATAGCTTACCCAATGAACTGCATCAAAAAAGCTCTTGTTGGAATGAAATATTTCATGAAAGGAAAACCATATCATAAAAAAGATTATATGGAATTGATGCTATTTAGCTTCAATACATTCAAGCTAATGAAAATCAAAGGAATGCTTGAAATTGAATCTCATATCGAAAACACAGCAGAGAGTGAGCTATTTAAAATGGCGCCCTGCCTAAAAAAAGATCCTTTTGTACAAGAGTTTATGGAAGATAATTTACGCCTAATGACTATGGGCCTTGATAATCCGTACCAATTTGAAGATCTAGTAGATGCTGAAATTGACATTTATAAAGGCGATTCAAATGTTGCTGGCGATATATACGCAACTCTTGGCGACTCGCTTCCAGCACTTGGTATTGTTGCTGCGGTTCTTGGTGTGATTGTAACTATGAGAAGTATTATGGAACCACCAGATGTTCTTGGTGCGCTTATCGGTGCTGCACTTGTTGGTACGTTTTTCGGTGTTTTAGTTGCTTATGGTCTGTTTGGTCCTATGGGTCACTTCCTGCACAAATATGGTGCTTATAAAGTAAAGTTTATAAATTGTGCTAAAACTGGGTTCATCGCATACTTAAATGGCAATCCACCAATTATTGTTGTTGAGTTTATGCGCAAGAACATACCAGGACATTTACGACCTTCATTTGAAGAGTTGGATACTTACATCAACGAAAATTCAATGAAGATAATGGGCTAATTTAATGGCAAAGAACCAAACCATCATTATTAAAAAAGTTAAGAAGATAGTTGGCGGCGGCCACCATGGTGGCGCCTGGAAAGTAGCCTATGCTGACTTCGTGACTGCTATGATGGCGTTTTTCTTGCTGCTATGGTTAGTATCCGTATCCGACAAAGCTACTCTGCAAGGCGTAGCGCAATATTTCACTCCAACTGAATCTATCAGCGATAAAGCCGGCCTTGGTTTTGATGGTGGTGCAGATGCTAATATGGAAGAAGGAATGGGCGCTCCTAATGCCGCTTCTAGCTCATTAATATACGGTTCACCTTCGAAAGGACATAGGGTTGACCAAGCAAGAATGCCTAGTAATATGAGCGATGTTGAGCGCGATCATTTTATTTCCATAATGAATAATATTCAGCAAAATACTCAGTTGCAAAAATTCTCAGACAATATTCATATAGACATCACCAATGAAGGTCTGCGTATTCAAATCATGGACAGTGATAATAGACCAATGTTCAAACCAAATACGTCTGAGCTTCAACCATATATGGAAAAAATTATCAATGTTATAGGCAAAATGATCCGTAACCAGCCCAACTACATATCAATCAGTGGTCATACAGCTAGGGTTAAAGCTGGCGAAGCTGCTGGCGTGGATTTTTGGAGCATTTCATCCGAGCGTGCAAATGAAGTTCGCAAATATATGAGCAAAAAACTTATAGATAAAGGGCAAGTAGTAAAGATAGTAGGCAAATCCGACAAAGAGCCTTTTGACCCCAAAGACCCATACAGCATACGCAACATCAGAGTTGGCGTTACATTGCTTAACAAAGCATCAGTTAGCGCGTATCAGAAGTCGTTTTAGTTTTAATAGAAAAAGTAGTAGCCTCCTACTAATCTGACGCCACTAAACTCTTATGCATCATTGATGCATATACAATCAACAAAACAGCTTTACTTACTTTTGAGAATAGCAAAAGTCAAAAGAAACAAAGATGCTACATAAATAGCGATTGGCACATGAGAATCAAAATAATAATATAGAGCTATAGAAATAAATGGAGTAAGCTTACCAACAATTACCGCACCAATTGTTGTTCCCATGCCAACTACAATATATTTTTCATCGCTCTTAATTTGCTCAACACACCATAAATTAAGCGGACACATAAATATTATCCCCCAAATTACTATCCACAATCTAACGCAAGTAATATAGAAAAATGAAGCTCCTTCAAGAAAATACCATAATGGAATTATAGTTAAGGCAAGTACAAAACTTGAACAGATCATTATTTTTCTTGGTGCAATATTTACAAGCATCCTGCCAGCCAATGGTATTGCCAACATATCAAAAAACAAAGCATAGTTACAAGTTAAGCCACCTATGGTGGCAGCCTAGTTCTGAGTATATTTGCCATCACATACTATAAAATGCTATTATGTATGTTTATGCTACAATAGGTGACTTATGGAAATAGTTGGCAGAGGCGTGTCTATAAAGAACATC
>CAXMOU010000046.1:0-15066 GCA_964195465.1 uncultured Rickettsiaceae bacterium | reverse complement strand
TTTTCTAGAATGATTTTCCTGAAGTTTATACATTGAGACTTAACGATTACGATGATTTTTAAATTTTAAATCAAATTATTATCAGATTCTATAAAAACGTAGATTTTAAAAAACTTTGAAATTCCTATACTATAAAATAAGGCTGTTTCATTTTCTTTATTTTTTGCCTCAATATTTGCCCCATGCTTTAATAAAAACTCCATAACTTCAATATTACGAAAGGAGGCCATTAAAGCTGTTTGATTATGAAATTTATAATCAATATCAGCTCCATTTTTAATTAACCAACTAATAAAACCCAAATTTAAATTAGCAACCACAGCATGCCGCAAAAATTCGCCTTTGAGCTCTGGGCCCAAAGTTTTAATAAATGGTTTCAGATCATTGATTTTATCAATACCCAATAAAGCGATGAAATTTACAACAATTGGGTCATAATAATAATCACTCACCTCTGTATGGTGGCATACGTAATAAGATATAATATTATTAGCCTGATCTGCATAGTCAGATAAATTATAATGAGTTTGATAATATTTACTTAAAGCATTAGAAAAAGCAAAAAATGATTTTAAAAAATTTTCATATTTCAATCTATGCTCAACTTTCAAATAAGACCATTTTTCAATAGATAACATACGTTCTTTAAAAGTTTTTCTAGCACACACAGAAGGATTTATATTCCTAATATATTGCTCAGGAGTAAAACTAACATTATCAATAAAATGCTTTGTCATTATATATGAATTAATTTTTTGCTTGCCATGCATGGGCGTTAAATATCCAAGATGAACTTGGGTAAAATTAAACATAAAATCATTAAATTCCTTCAAGGCTTTAATAGAATTTTGAGTATTAACCGTAAACTCATTAATTCCATCAGGATTTATAATTTGTGGGTATTTTAATACTAACCACAAAGGTATTTTTATGTATTTGTAACCATCATCATAATGCCTCTCTACTTCACCTGGAAGCAAATAATCTAGGTCATCTGTTAGAAGTGGACCAGACACTAAGCCCAAAAAAAGATTGATTATTTTTTTTCATCTAAATCATCTTTTGCCCAACTGGCGTATCTCTCGAGTTGGTTAAAATAATTTAAAATTATATTTTTGGCCCTAACAATATCTTCCTTAGTTTTATCGCTTTTATCAAACTCTATGAATGCTTTATAAGCCTTAAATAACTTATAATCATATTTATCAAGAATCTCATTTAATCTAGGGTCGTCATAGTCTACAGTTTCTTTATCTGATAAAAGATACTGCACATCATCTAACAATTGCTGCGATTCTTCTATTGTTAGTTTCTGCGATTTGATAGATTCTGCATGAGCATTAGTGCTCATATGAAGAAATAACGTTACTAAACCAATCAATATTAGTTTTATATAATTTTTATTTTTCAGCATTATAAATGATATTCTTACTCTTTTATTCTCAGCTTGCGCTTAAGAGTAGTTATATCAGTTAAATGTTTGGTTATCAATAATCCTTAAGCGTAGTACCTGGCAGTACTACTTCGAAATCATAGATACTCATCCCTTGTTTTTCTGCGATTGCTGAGATTGAGTTTAGTTCTGGGTTATCGCGTGGGTTTTGTACTTTTTTGCCGCGGAGGGTTAGTATGGTTTGTAGATTTCCGAGTCTGTGATGTTCTACGCGTACATTTAAATGCGGGGATTTTTTGTGCATTGAAGGTGGGTAAACTATAATGAATGTGAATTCGCCTTTATTGTTAGTGGTAGCGATTCCATTTCCTGTGAAAGTAAGGTTGTAGTCTGCATCTATTAGGTTTTCGTCTAAATTATTACGCAATGGTTTGTATGGGTATTTTTCGTTGCAATTTGCTTGCCAAGCATAGATTTTTGCATCTGAGACTGGAACGCAGTTTTGGTCTAGCAACCGGCCATGCACAATTACTTTTTCTCCGCAGTAAGTAGATTCTTGACCAGCTCTTTTTGTTAGATTGTTAGAGGTCTCAAATTTCTCTGGCTCATAATTATTCATCACTGCTTTAGTAACTTTACAATAATTCAGATCGTTTAAATGCACTTCGCTTTCTTCTGCCAAAACTGGCAATGCAAATGTGATAAGAAGTAGGAATATAGATTTTTTAAACTGATTCATGATTTGTGCTACAAAAATATTTCTTTATCTACGATATCAAATTAACAAGCCTATAGATAGTTCGCTTTAGTTTTTACTAATAGTTTCTGCTAGTTGGTTGGTAAAAATCCACATTTTCTACGCTCATTCTAACTGGGCGCAACAAGATATTCTCTAATTTTGTATTATTATGGCACATTGTGTGGCCATGAAATTTACTATTCTTCTCTTGATGATCTTGCCTCCAATGCGCCCCGCGGCTCTCTAGTCTCCACAGGGCTGAGCGGGTTGTGGTAATGGCGGATGATAGCATGTTTCCAAGCTCAAAATAATGTTGCAGCTCCATATTCCATGTTAGAGATTTATCTGTAATGGTGATGTTTTGATACTCTGCTTGTAATTTGGTTATTTCATCAAGCGCGCGCGATAATCCTTCTTTATTACGAAACACACCAACATTATGGCTCATAATGCTCTTCATTTTCTTGGTGATTTGTTCAATATTAGTATTTTTGCCTGTAAATATTTTGTTAAAATCAGCGATGATTTTCTTATGATCAGCAAACTCATAGCTTGATATATTTTGACTAGACAGAGATTCAACGGCTTTTTTAGCAAATACCAATAAGTCTAGTAACGAATTGCACCCAAGCCTGCTGGCGCCATGTACGGATATACAAGCAGCCTCACCAATTGCATATAGGCCCGTGATTTTTGTTGTTTGCTTATTATCATACTTAACCACCTGACAATTCGGATCCGTAGGAATTCCGCCCATAGTGTAATGCGCTGCAGGTGCTATGGGAATTGGTTGCTTGCTTGGGTTTAGCTTAGCAAAACTTGAACAATTCTCAAAAATAGTTGGTAATTGGGTTTTGATTTCTTCTTCGCCTAAATGTGTTAGATCAAGCAATACATGGTCTTTATCTGGGCCGCACCCGTGGCCATTATCTATTTCTTCTGCTATTGCGCGCGCTACTACATCCCTTGCGGCTAGCTCTAGAAATTTAGGAGCGTATTTTTCCATGAATTTTTCGCCCTTAGAATTTAGCAAGCGCCCGCCAGCAGACCTCGCAGCTTCTGTTATCAGAATACCAATTTTACTAAGAGCTGTTGGATGAAATTGAATGAACTCCATATCTTGCAGAGCAATTCCAGCGCGCAGCACTAAGCCGTTACCATCTCCAGTGCAAACGGCAGATGATGTTGCAGTTGCATAAATTTGGCTATATCCACCAGTAGCTATAATCACATTATTGGCTCTGATTATATTAAGCACACCATTTTCAATATCCCAGCATATAACGCCGTGGCATTGGTCGTTATGCATGATTAAATCAATGGCAAAATTATAATTATAAAACAATACTTGCTTTGAAGTAGCTGCTTTAAATAATTGATGCATGATAGAGTCGCCAGTTTTGTCCTTTGAATAACAAGCGCGATGGGCAAATTCACCTTTACCAAACTCAGTACTCTGGCCACCGTAAATTTTCTGATTAATTCGTCCGTCGCTAGTGCGGTCAAACTCTACTCCTAGCTGGTCTAGCATGTGGATCATATCCGGAGCGCTTTTACACATTTCCTCAACGGAGTCTTGATCTGCAAGCCAATCAGAGGCCTTTATAGTATCATAGGCGTGCCAGCGCCAATCATCCCGCGTTATGTTCCCCAGACTAGCATTGATTCCACCTTGTGCCGCAATAGTATGGCTTTTAAGCGGATGCACTTTACTTATCACTGCTACATCTAGTTTTTTGTCCGCAGCAAACAGCGCAGCTGTAAGGCCAGAGCCTCCAGAGCCTATAATTAGCACATCATGATAGTGATTCTTTGTATTTATAGAGTTCATTCTTGAATGTTTATATATCCGTTGATATCATTATAGGCAAATATATAACATTAAAATCAATTATGCAAAAACTCCTTACTCTAATTATCACTGGCGCTATCATTTATATGATTTTTCAACAGAACATGAAGTCGCTTAGTCCGCCAGAGCATTTGCGCCCCAGTCCTCAAACAGAGCAAGAAGCTAAAGAGCCAACGAAAGAAGCGGCAATGAGCGGAACATTCTTTGAAAGAACACTGTCTAGCGTGCTTACAAATGTGCTAAAAACAGATGAAGGCAGAATGTTCTTAGAAAGCATGTTCCAACCAATGAACAAGCCGCTTGCTGGAAACGGCTCTGGCTTTGCAATGAATAATGATTCATTTGTGAATTCGATATTTAAAATCAAAACCTTCGATAAAGGCGAAAAAGGGCCAGCATCTTGCGGGCATGTTGTTACGGTAAACTATAAAATACTTACTCTAGCAAATTTGGTAATGGAAGAAGGCACTAAAACATTCTCTCTAGGTTCTGGAAAAATAGCACCAGGGGTAGACGCCGTGATAACTGGTATGAAAACAGGCCAAACACGCCACGCGACCATTACTAATAAATATATCCCAGAAACAGCGGGTGATAAAATTAGTGCGTTTAAGGTGAATGTTCTGCTGCAAAAAATCATTCCTGATAATTTTATTGGTGATGATGTGAAGATATTTGATGATCAAATAGCATATAAGATTCCGCTAGTGTGCGGGAATAAAGCAATTTATCATGCAAAAATCACGCAATTAAAAGACGGGAAAGTAATATATAATTCGGAAGATTCTGGTAAAAAATTACAAATGATTATCGGCAATATGAATTATCCGATGATTTTCTCACATGCATTGCATAATAAGATCCCTGTTGGCTCTAGAACTGTTATAGCAAAGGGGCGGAAGTTTAAATCATACACCACAAAGAACAGCATCATATTCCCAGACACACAACTACCAGATAATGAGTATTTTATGCTGGAATTATTCGACTTTGATAGTAGCATAGTCACGCAGAACCAAACCTTCTCTGGTATCAATGCAATTAGTGGCGGTAAGTAATTAGGCGCAGGGTGTACCGTAGAGATGAGGTTTTTACTTCCTAAAAAAAATCTCATCTTACTTCTGCTCGAAAGGCCTGGGATCATAAAATAATTCTATCTTAGATATCAGTCCATCTTCAAAATCCATTAAAACAGCAGCTCCGATTTGACCAATGGGTTTGTGGAACATAAAATCATAAGCGAACATAATCTGATTGTCAGAGCTGAGCTTTGATCGTATTTCTATATTATCTAATATTTTGCTCAAGTTCTTTGCGGCCTCAACTACCGCTTTTCTTCCAGACATTTTAGCAAGAGGAGATATGAAAATGACTTCTGGATGAAGGCATTCTCCCATAGCATCAAAATTTTGTTTCAGCATGTTGTGGTAATAATTTTCAGCTAGATTTAAATTAACATTATTATCAGAAAAATTTGTTGCGCTCATGTTAGATCTCAATTATATTATAAGGATGCTGATATTATAATATAAGGACACTGATATATCAATGCCCAAACACACTAACCTTACAGGAATAGGCTATAAGCTGAAGCAAGCTCAACATTTGTTGCGTGTTCACATGGACGAGGCCCTAAGGCCGCTTGCCTTAACTACCCCGCAATATGCAGTCCTATCTCAGCTGGAATTAAAGCCAGGCATTTCAAATGCAGCTTTGGCCCGTGCATCATTCATCACGCCGCAAACCATGCATGGTATTGTTTCTAATCTAGAGAAAAATAAACTAGTGAAACGAAAGCGCGACCCGCAGCATGGCAGAATTCTCTGTACAGATCTTACGAAACAAGGGATTAAAATTGTCGAGCAAGCGCATAAGATAATTATCAGAACCGAAGAAAACATGACGCGCTCAATAAGCCATGAAAATAGGGTTTTCCTAGAAAAGATGCTAGTTGAATGTATGAATAATTTAAATACTCCATGGGTAAGCGAATAATTCATGCATTCAATTTAGATTTCCTTGTGACTTCTTATTTGTAATGCCATCTCATATAAATAATCATACAACAAAATAAAAAAACACCCCGCTAAGGGTGTTTTTTTTGTAGATATTTTGTATGTTCTTGTCTTCAAGCCTTAAGCAGCAGTGTTCTTTTTGCGCTGCCATCCAGTTGATTTACGAGTTTGGCCATCAGAAGATTTGTAATTATTATTCTTAGCACCGCCTCTAAAGCCGCCGCCGCCGCCAGATCTTTTGCCGCCACCGCCGCCGCCTTTGCGTTTGTTTGATTTTTTACGTCCACCGCCTAAATCTTCAACTTTAGCACCTGGATTAATTAAGCGTTGTATTGCTCTCCATTTTGCGCCATCTGAAGGGCTTAGGAAGTTTAATGCTTCACCTTCAGCGCCAGCTCTTGCTGTACGGCCAATACGGTGTATATAATCTTCAGGACATTGTGGTAGATCATGATTAATCACGTGCGCAATATGAGGAATATCAAGACCTCTTGCAGCTACATCCGTAGCGACTAACACGCGGAAATTTTGTTTACGATAGCTTTCAATCACGCGCGTACGCTTGTTCTGACGCAAATCACCATGCAAAGCATCTGCTTTATGGCCTTCTTTGCGTAATTTTTTAGCCAGCGAATCTGCACCATGTTTTGTTTTAATGAAAATAATGATAGAACCTTTTCTAGAATTAATTTCCTCTAACAAACGCGGATATTTTTCTGAATCAGATACTTTTATATTTTGCTGTTTAATATTCGTAGATGGAGCTGTAGTTGAACCAACAGACACACGAACAGGGTCTGTTAAATATTTATTTGATAATTTTTGAATATTGCTCGGCAGCGTAGCAGAGAACATCAAAGTTTGACGCTTTGCAGACTTCAAATGCTTAGCAATTTCATCTAGCTGAACACCGAAGCCCATATCAAGCATACGATCCACTTCGTCTAATACCATGAAATCAGTATTGGCAAGCTTAAGAGTGCCACGATTTAAATGATCGTTAATACGGCCAGGCGTACCTACTATAAGACGTGGATTAGCTCTTAACTGCCTTAGTTGACCGCGCATCTCTTCGCCGCCAATTAGCAAGGTTGTAGCAATTTTGCTTTTACCAATAAATTGTTGTAATGCTTTCATTACCTGCAGAGCTAATTCTCTTGTTGGCAATAATATCAAAGAACTACCTTTTGTAGTAGTAAGCAAGTGGTTTACTAATGGAATTCCAAAAGCTCCAGTTTTTCCTGTACCAGTTTGCGCTGAACCAAGAATATCTTTGCCTTCTAATGCGTGTGGTATGGACTCTGCTTGCACAGGTGTTGGTGTTGTAAATCCTATTTGTTCAAGTCTATGAACTAAAGGCTCAGGAAGGCCTATTTCGTTGAAGTTTTTCATTGCGTATCCTATTTATTAAGACAGAATCGCCATTTTAAAAAGCTTCTGTCATATATGTTATAAAATGAATGTGACATCACATTCATTAATTAAGGTATGGGGTTAGCCACGCGGCGGATTATATACAGCTTTTGCAATAAACGCAAGTAAAAAAGTAAGCGATGATTAATAATATGTAAATTTTATTAATCAGCACTTACTTTTTATGATGTATAAATTTATTTATAGCAGCGAATAGGTTTTGTGTAGACATATTCCCATACACGCTTCCAACCACCGCGATGCGAGGAATCTTCATATATCTTTTGCTTCACGCATGAAGACATCGCTTTTTGTACAAATTTATCTGCAATAAATGGTGGAACAACATTATCCTTACCACCAGATATATGCAATTGTGGTATATGCTTAATCTGCTGCGCGTAATCTATTGGATTCAAAGAACCAACCATAGGCGTCACATTATGGAGGTCAGTAAATGCTTTATGATCCAAATTACCAGCAAGGGTTATAACATCTTTAGTCATATAATTTCTTGCAGCAATAAGAACGGCTATACCGCCACCACCAGAATAACCAATTATACTAAATTTCTGATTATTATTTATGCTATTGATAACATCATTAATTGACTGAACAGAATCGTCTGACATTCTTTTGTCTGTCCAATATTGCATTTTACATTTAGGATTCAGATCCATTGGCGTATATTGGCACGGTCTTGCAACATAAACTACGTTAGGACGCTCATCCATAGCAGCAAGATTTATAAACATCTGTCTTCTTGGTGTGGGATTTTTAGAAACCCTGTACCTGCCACTAAAAGCAGCACCATCACCTTCTATGTAGAAAACATAAGGTTTATGCGGGTTTTCGATTTTTTGGTAGGTAGTAATCCAAAAATCACCACCTTTTACCAAAACTTTCTTAAAGCCATACATGTTACCGATATTACCAGGCTCGTGCCCGTAAGTCAGAGTTTTGCATGAGGATAATATAGTTGCTGCAAGCAGCAATAAAATAATATTAGAAAGGTATTTCATCATCTAGTTCACTATTGTCAAAAGCAGGAGCGCTTTTCGGGCTTGCGCTAACAGATTGCCCCATTGCTGCATCACCTCTAGAATCAAGAAGTATCAGAGTAGAGTTAAAATTCTGTAACACTATCTCTGTAGTATAACGTTCTTTATTCTCGTTATCAACCCATTTTCTTGTTTGTAGCTGGCCTTCTATATATAATTTAGTACCTTTTTTAACGTAACTCTTAATCACGCGCACTAGGCCTTCGCTGAACACAACAATGCGGTGCCACTCGGTTTTTTCCTTGCGCTCACCAGTCGCTTTATCTTTCCAGCTTTCACTAGTAGCTATGCTGAAATTTGCTAATTCTCTGCCATCACCTGTAGTTCTGATTTCAGGATCACGCCCTAAATTTCCTATCAAAACTACTTTGTTTAAACTGCCTGCCATTATTACTCAACCATTTAATATGTTAAATTTAACTATACAAGCTATAGCATATACGACCTTCTAATTCAAACAAAAATATAATGAAAATTACTATTGCAATGAATCCTAGATGGCGCCTATAATACCCGCACGACATTTTTTAGATAAATTGATCAGGATTATGCAAGAATATATTAAAGTTCGTGGTGCAAAAGAGCACAATCTCAAAAATATTAATGTTGATATACCGAGAAATAAATTTATCGTAATAACGGGCTTAAGTGGCTCCGGAAAATCTTCACTAGCATTCGATACAATATATGCTGAGGGGCAAAGAAGGTACGTTGAAAGCCTTTCTTCTTATGCCAGGCAATTCCTGCATCTACAAAACAAACCAAATGTAGAGTCAATTTCTGGACTGTCTCCTGCTATTGCTATTGACCAGAAAACAACCTCTAAAAATCCGCGCTCTACTGTTGGAACAATTACAGAAATCTATGATTATCTAAGATTGCTATATGCGCGCGCCGGAACTCCATATTCACCAGCAACTGGCCAGCCAATTAAGAGCCAGTCCGTTTCTGAAATGGTAGATATAGTATCATCGCTTCCAGAAGGAACTAAATTATATATATTATCACCCATGGTGCGTGGCCAAAAAGGCGAGTTCCGCAGAGAATTTGCCAATTTACACAAGCATGGTTATCAGCGCCTATTCTTAGACGGAGAATTGTACGAGCTTGACGAACTGCCTAAGATAGACAAAAACAAAAAACATAATATCGAAGTAATAATTGATCGTTTAGCAATTTCAGATTCACTAGGAAATAGAATCGCTGAGAGCCTAGAGGCATCCCTACAAATGGGCGATGGCATTACTCATATTAAAATTGTTGAGCTCCCTAAAAAACACGAATCAAAGTACAAAAATGATGATATCATTACTTTCTCTGAAAAATACTCATGCCCTGAGTCTGGCTTTCAATTGGAAGAAATAGAGCCAAGAATTTTCTCTTTCAACAGCCCGTTTGGCGCTTGCCCGTCTTGCGAAGGCCTAGGCAAAGAAGCCTTCTTCGACGAACAACTAATCGTCCCAGATGAAACCCTAAGCATCAAAGAAGGAGCCATCGTTCCTTGGAGCAACTCTTCTTCAAAGTTCTTTACAGACACCCTGGAGTCGCTAGCAAAACACTACCAATTCGAACTAACAACACCATTTTCTCAATTGCCAGAAAAGGCTAGGCAAGTATTATTCCATGGCTCTGGTGATGAAATAATACAATTTAAATATCATGATGATCGCAAAGCTGAAATTATTGAGCAATCATTCGCTGGGATTATTCCAAGCCTTGAAGCAAAATTCAAGAAAATTGATACCGCATGGATGCGCGAAGAATTAAACAGATTTAAGTCCAAACATAGCTGCTCTGCTTGTAGTGGATATCGCCTAAAGAAAGAATCACTCTGCGTGAAAATTGGCGATTTAAACATAGGCCAAGTATCTAAGAAAACTATCTCCGAAGCATTGAAATGGTTTGGCGATATCAATTCACAACTAGAACCTAAACAGCAACTTATTGCTAAAAGAGTAGTAAAAGAAATTCAAGAGCGCCTTAGATTCCTGAATAATGTTGGGCTGGATTATTTAAGCCTCTCACGCGAGTCTGGAACTCTCTCTGGCGGCGAAAGCCAAAGAATACGCCTGGCCTCCCAGATTGGCTGCGGGCTTAGCGGCGTGCTATATGTGCTTGATGAACCATCTATTGGCCTGCACCAACGCGACAATGCTAGACTAATTGCCACACTTAAAAATCTGCGCGACCTAGGTAATACCGTAATAGTTGTTGAGCATGATGACGAAACAATGCTTGAGGCGGATCATGTTATAGATGTAGGCCCTGGTGCTGGTATTCATGGCGGTAAAATTATCGCTCAAGGAACTCCAGAAGAAATTAAAGCATCACCAGATAGCATAACTGGCCAATATCTAAGCGGCAGAAAATACATCCCTGTACCAGATAAAATTCGCACCGGGCACGATGGCAAGCAAATCATCCTAACTGGCGCTAGGTCAAATAACCTACAGAATCTTTCCTTAACTATTCAACTTGGAACTTTTATTGCAATCACTGGCGTTTCTGGTAGCGGAAAATCTAGCCTTGTAATTAATACATTCTACAAAGCGGCGCTCAAAGCCTTAGAACCAAAAACCAAGATTTACCCTGGTGAATATGATACCATCAAAGGGCTAGAGCATATTGACAAAATAATTGATATCAACCAATCGCCAATCGGAAGAACGCCAAGATCCAACCCAGCGACCTATACTGGCGCATTCACGCCGATTCGTGACTGGTTTACAGAGCTTCCAGAATCAAAAATCCGCGGCTATAAGGTAGGGCGCTTTTCTTTCAATGTTAAAGGCGGACGCTGCGAGTCCTGCCAGGGTGATGGCCTAATCAAAATTGAAATGCACTTCTTACCAGATGTATATATTAATTGTGATGTATGTAACGGCAAAAGATACAACCGCGAAACTTTAGAAGTAAAATACAAAGGCAAAAGCATAGCTGATGTACTAAATATGACAGTCGAAAATGCAGCAGAATTCTTTAAGGCTGTTCCTGCAATTTATGAAAAATTATCAACGTTGCAAGAGGTGGGTCTTGATTATATAAAAATCGGTCAATCTGCTACGACTCTTTCGGGCGGGGAGGCTCAGCGCGTAAAGCTTGCTAAAGAACTCTCAAAAAGATCAACTGGCAAAACCCTATACATACTAGACGAACCAACCACTGGGCTGCATGTTGACGACATCAAGAAATTACTATCCGTGTTACATAAATTAGTAAATAAAGGAAATACAGTAGTAGTTATTGAACATAATATGGACGTAATCAAAACAGCAGATCACGTAGTAGATATAGGCCCAGAAGGCGGCGATAAAGGAGGAGCCATAATAATAGAAGGCACCCCAGAAATAGTTGCCGCATGCGAAGATAGCCATACTGGTAGATATTTAAAACAATATCTCGAGCAAGCTAAAAAGTTTCAAGGGTAGTTAAAAAGATAGCGAGGATGTTACCAAAGCAAATTGACATCCTTTATTTCCGAATCATTATAAATGCCAAGGTAACTCCGCCTAATATATAGCAATAATATACCCTGCCAATAACTTCTAACGGGGATATGTGTGCTACTGCACATATCAGCAATATTTGCGCGCCATAAGGTATTATTCCTTGAAATACGCAAGAAAATATATCCAGCCAGGCTGCGCTCTCATGAGGTTTAATACCATATTTTGCAGCGATTTCTTTTACAATTTCGCCGGAGAATATGATAGCAACTACGTTATTTGCTAACAATATATCGAACAGTGAAACTAACAAAGAAATTAGTAGCTCGGCTGATTTTCTGCCAGCATTCTTAGGTAATAATTTCGTGATTTTCTCAGCGAATTCTTTTGAATTTTGATTAGACAATCCAGACAACCCACCAATCAAAATTGATAGCAACATAATTTCGTGCATGTCAAAGAAGCCATCTGAAATATTTTGAGCAAATTGCGGGATTGTATAATCAGTATAAAAAATTCCTATTATGCCCGAAAAGGCAAGGCTAATAGCAAGTACTATAAATACGTTAACTCCAAACACAGCAAGCAATATCAGAACTATATAAGGTAGAATCAATATTAAAGAATATGACCTATCTACAATGTCAATTTCAGGAGTATCTACAAATGACAATAAGAATATCGTAAAGAATGCAGATACTAACGCAACCTTAATATTCAACTTTAATTTTTCCTTCAAATTGGCTTTTTGCGAAGAAACCGATGCTATCGTTGTATCTGAAATAATCGACATATTATCGCCAAACATAGATCCGCCCACCAAAGTTGCAGCACCAAGCTCTATAGGAAAAGCTCCTTGCGCACTCAACTGCGTTACCAAACTAGCAAGCGCAGCAATAGTTCCCATAGATGTACCTATAGCAGTTGAAATCAAGGCGCTAATTGCAAAAACTCCAATAAGCAAAAAGCTATCTGGCGTTACAGTCAGGGCAAAATTCACTGTAGAATCCACGCTACCAATGGCCTTCGTAACACTACTAAGCGAGCCAGCAAGCAAAAAGATAAAACACATGGTTATAATATCGGGATGCTTTGCCCCACCAATAAAATTATCCATAGTTTTTTTGGTGCTACCTTTATGCATCAGCCAGGCAACTACTATAGATGGCAATATTGCTGATGTTGGAGGTATCTGATAAAAAGCATTCTCTACCCCTTGCAACGAATAATAAACTCCAGAGCCAAAGAATATAGCAACGAACAAAAGAATAGGGATAAAATTGATAAAAATTGTCATTCTGACCTTTTAAAATACATTTCTTGCATCAGATTTTTAACATAATTACACCAATAAAGAAATAGATAACTGATTAATACAAAAAAAGCACAGTTACAACAACTAAAAGTTGATACCTAAAAAATAATCATTGCTAACAATATAATTTGATGTTACAAAACATACCCATAGTAGATTTATTTGCAACTTTATTAAGGTGTCAATTATGACAAAATCTATACAAACTATGGACCACAAAGACCTTGTCAACACCGAACTAATGATTCATTTCAGCCAACTTATAGAGAATTCCTTTAAGTCACTGGCTAATGATATGGTAGATGCTATGCTTGCGATTGAGGTAGCAAATATTGAGGATAATTGTGCACTTAGCAATGCGAGTGAACTACACTCACAAATTGCATGTATTCTGGATCAAATTCTAACTAAACATTGCAAGGAGATAGTACAAGAAATTATTCATACTACCGCCCAGCCATGCGAAGCCTAAGGAAAGAAGAAACTAATAGGCACATTAAGCAAATTAGCTATTTTGTATAACTTACCACTTGATATGCGATTAACACTAGTTTCGTACTTCTGAACTTGCTGCACACTTACGCCAATTATAGATGCTATATTTTGCTGTGTTAGCCCTAGCTTAAGACGACGCTTTCTTAAATTTTGGCTTACTATATAATCTATCTGCCTTACTTCTGCCAGGATGGTTTCACTCATAATAATTACCTCTTTTTAAATAAAAAAATTAGACCTAAGGTGGCCCCCATTTGTTGGACAGGATTGCAGCAAGTTTAAGATATAATCTTCTATTGAAAAGTAGAATATTTATGCTGCAATTTGATTATATACTTCATGTGGCGTTTGTCCATCGAAAGTGGCGTGAGGTCGTTCTAGATTGTAGAAATCAAACCATTTGCCAAGTGCTTTTCGAAGTGCATTACCAGTTTCAAGAGCGTGCAAAAAAACGCATTCGTATTTTACGCTGCGCCATAAACGCTCGATAAAGACATTATCCATCCACCGCCCCTTGCCATCCATCGATACTTTAACCTTATGTTCGTTAAGAATATCTATCCACTCGAAGCTAGTAAATTGGCTGCCTTGGTCAGTATTGAAAATATCAGGCGCTCCATATTTTTCTAACGCCTCCTCAAGCGCCTCAATGCAAAAACTGACATACATTGTGTTAGACAACCTCCATGAAAGCACCGATCTGCTATGCCAATCCATAATAGCAATTAGATACATAGAGCCACGAGGCATGGCAATATATGTAATATCCGTACACCAAACCTGATTTGCTTTAGTGACCTCCATATTTCGCAGAAGATATGGATAAATCTTATGCCCAGGCTCAGCTTTGCTTGTGTTTGGTTTTTGATAAATAGCAGAAATACACATTTTTTTCATCAGACGGCGAATACGCTTGCGAGACACGCAATAACCCTGGCGTTTCAAATACCTTACCATTTGACGAGAACCATAAAAAGGTGTTTCAAGAATTTGTCGGTCTATCAGTCGCATCAGCCTCAGATTCAACGCACTTTCGTCTTGTGGTGTATAATAATAGCAGGACCTGCTGATTGAAACCAAGGCGCATTGCCGCTCGATACTTAGCTTGTCGTAAGTTGAATCAATCATTAAAAGCCTTCGATCTTTTGCTATTGATCGAAGGCTTTTAGCAAAAAATCTTTCTCTACCAACAGCTCTCCTATTTTGGCGTGAAGGTCTGTTATCTGCTTGTCGTGCTTAGCTTTTTCTCCAACTGGGTTGCTAGAAAACAGCGCTGACATACCCTCTAGAGCTTGCTTCTTCCAAGTTGTAACCTGCGACTGGTGAATACCATGCTT
>CAXMOU010000045.1:0-2380 GCA_964195465.1 uncultured Rickettsiaceae bacterium | reverse complement strand
GATGTTCTTTATAGACACGCCTCTGCCAACTATTTCCATAAGTCACCTATTGTAGCATAAACATACATAATAGCATTTTATAGTATGTGATGGCAAATATACTCAGAACTAGGCTGCCACCATAGGTGGCTTAACTTGTCTTCAAAAAGGAAGTTTAAATTAACAGGGGGAGAAATTGCAAAATCAATTGGTAACGCTATTGATTTTGTTCAAAATAAGTATCGTATAAATCGGTTTGTATAGGATTCTAATTATTATATTCCAAAAAAACGCCTCCTTAGTGGGGCGTTTTTTATTACTATAGGTCTATTTTTTTTAAAGGCGTAAGAGAATTACTGATATCAACAAGAAATCGTTGATTTATAGATGGTTTGCAAAGTTTGATGGTGTATGCAGTAAGGTCAATACTAAGAGTGTTGCTAAGAAAATTATTTGGTTTTCGATACCTATAATGTTTAATACAATTGAGATCTGATTTTCGTCATGGCGAGTGAAGCGCGGCCAATCAGGAAGCGGCGTGGGTGGGTGTGGGCTACCTTGGCTATGACAATTTGCATCGCTCCCTTAGTCCGCCTTTTGTAGCATGTTAGTGTACTTAAATATTAGTTTAATTGAGTATATTTTATGTTAGGCAGTATTTTATCTAGTATCGGCGGTAGTATTGGTAAGTCTTTGGGCGGTGGAATTCTTTCTACCATTGGGCGTTACGCGGGCAATCGTCTTGGTAATTATTTGGAGAAAAAATGGTTTAGCCGAAGCAAGACGAGCCTGAAAGTTACCAATGCTCGTGATTCTTTTCATATTGCTAAAGCAGAATATGGAGATTCGATTCCGTTAGTGTTCGGGCGGATGCGAGTTCCTGGGCAGATTATCTGGGTAAAGCAAGTAACGGCAAACAGGCATGCGCATACTACTAGTAAATATTTCAAGAAAAAGCGCTTTACTCACCATACTCGTCATTTGTCTTGGACGTATAATTTTACATTTGCCATGGTGATTTGCGAGGGAGAAATAGCAGAGATTGGCAGAGTGTGGCTAGATGACAAACTCATAGATTTAAGCAAATACAACTTCAAACTATATAAAGGCGACGAAGAGCAAATGCCAGACCCTGTTATGAGCGCTCATTCAAAAGAGCCCATCCCAGCATATCGCGGCCTTGCTTATATTGTATTCTATGAATTGCCTCTTGCTGATTTTGATGATGCAATACCAATCTTCTCGTTTGAGGTAACGCGTAAAGCAAGCTTGAATCAAGATGCTTCAGTTGAAGATTTGGTAAAAGCTATAACTATGATTCCTGGCTCTGGCGAATATGTGTATGACACAATAATTCAGCAAAAAATTATTCTTGCTCGTTTTGGCTCGGAAATACGCAGAGAAGCAATAAATTCACATAATCATTACAATATCGCAAATAGCATACATAGCTTAGATCAGCTGCAAATGACTTGCCAAAATATAGAGTGGATTTCTCCGGTTGTGTGCTGGTTTGGAAATAGCGTGGATGCAAAGGAGTGCATTATTAGGCCGGGATTCGAATTTAATCGGCAACATATTAAATATACAGAAAAATGGCGTGTTGGGCGTTATGTTCGCAGCAATGCATATCAGGTCAGCCGTGATGAGCATGATAACCCTAACTATGGCGGCAGCGTAAATGATGGTAGCGTGGTACGCTATTTAGCAGAAATAAAGCGCCGCAATTTAAAAATCATGTTCTACCCGATGTTCTTTTTGGATGTTCCACGTAAGCCATGGCGAGGAAGGGTGAGTTCTGGTCCGGAGCATATCAGAAACTTCTTCCGCCGCAACCAAGGTTATAACGAGTTCATCCTGCATTATGCGCATTTGGTAAAAAATCATGTAGATGGATTCGTTATTGGCTCTGAGTTAATAGGCTTAACCAAAGTCCGAGATGGCAACATATTCCCCGCTGTTGATGAGCTGGTGAATTTGGCGCGCATGGTGAAAGAGATAGTTGGCCCAAATGTAGTTGTAACATACGCAGCTGATTGGTCGGAATATCATCATACAGAAGGTGGCTGGTTTAATCTTGATCCGCTATGGGCATCACCAAATATCGATGTTGTAGGAATTGATGCATATTTCCCTGTAACCAAAGCAAGCTCTACCATTATTACTCCAGAAGAAATAGCCGAAGGATGGCGCAGCGGTGAGGGGTATGATTATTACGTAGATGGGCGCGATCAGTCGCAGCATCCGCTTGAGCCAAAATAGGTGCATTAAAGTTTCAAATGCGACAGATCTAATTTTCTATCTTATTATAGTATTGTGTAGTATATTCAATCGGAGTTAGAAAACCAAGTATTTTTCTTGGTCTATTATTTAGCTTATTTTGAATTTTCTTTACCTCTAT
>CAXMOU010000044.1:0-1483 GCA_964195465.1 uncultured Rickettsiaceae bacterium | reverse complement strand
TGGCGGCGCTCTTTTAATAACTTCCTCACAAGATTTACATGCATATTTATAGCGCACGTGCTCTTTGACTATTACTTTAGCTGGAATAATATCTAGCTGCTCGGAGATATCAGAGCCAATATGCACCAACTCGGAACCGCACTTACATTGCAACTCTTCTTGTTCTAGCTTATGTATAATTTTCTCGCGTGGCAGATCTTTTGGAAGCCCTTTGCGCCCACCTTTCTTATGAGTGCCAGCCTTAAGGGCTTTTTGCTTATCTTCTGACGCTACCGGATCTTCTTCGTCTTGTGCGTAAGTTTCTGCTTCATTAAATAACAAGCTCATTTGCTCTGCATGAGAAACCTTGGACTTCTCGGAGCGCTTGCCATAAATAGAATTTTTTAATAATGCACAATAATGCTTGGACATAGCAAGCTCCGTTGCGAGCCACTCTGCCTTTTTAGATAATGATTTATTGCTGGTTTTGAGTTCTACTATATTTACTTCAAGCTCAGAATTCTTAAACTTAAGAGCATTAATTTGCCCCTCTAATTCCGCTATATTACTCTTAAAAATTGTCGGATTCATTTGCTCTTTATGCTATCAACTTATAACCCAGATAATAGCACAAAACCGTTGATATGTATAGCATTAAAGCTTTTTATTCCTAATAAAACGCAGTGTATTTTAAAGATTTAAAGCCGGTGATTTTATCAATATCTAGCCCGTCAAATAACCATCTTAATTGATCATGAGTAATAGATCTTACTGACAATAAATTGGGAATTTTAAACCTCTCCTTTTCAAGTCTGTTATAAAGCAAAGTAAAGCCGTTTTTATCCCAATAGAGCATTTTTAACTTGTCGTGCTTTTTGTTGCAAAATATATAAATGCTCCCATCAGCGGGATTTAAACTCAAAATATCTGATACAATAATAGATAAACCATCTATTGACTTGCGCATATCTACAACTTTATTGTAAAGCATTATCTTGCAATTATTTGGCAGCATGTAATATCTCCATAATAGCTTTAAGCTCAATATATCTGCAACCAGAAATAAATTCTATCACTACTCCAGAATTACTGCTTATCCTAATCTCCGAGGTGATATTAGATAAATTTTCTTTATCAGATTCTTCGTCGTTATTAATGACCAGGGGAATAAATGCAGATGCTTCAGATATCAATTCTTCTTGAGATAAAAAATGTTGCCTCCATTTATAAACCTGACCCTTGCTCACCTGGTGTAGCTTGCAAAAATATGCGCAGGTCACTGACCTTGACTCGTATTGTGCAATTAATGTTTTCCACTCTGATTCAGTGCGATTTAATATTTCTTTTGACATGCCCCCTCTTATTTTGTTAAGAGAAATTCTATATCATAGTTTTTTGGATTTGTTAGATGCAGGGAAATTGACGCTTACGATGCTACATCTCTCAAAGTATGTCATAATAAGCGGATTAGCCAACATAAAACTTTTGATTCATTAGCCGCACG
>CAXMOU010000043.1:0-3151 GCA_964195465.1 uncultured Rickettsiaceae bacterium | reverse complement strand
ATAGAGGTAAAGAAAATTCAAAATAAGCTAAATAATAGACCAAGAAAAATACTTGGTTTTCTAACTCCGATTGAATATACTACACAATACTATAATAAGATAGAACATTAGATCTGTCGCATTTGAAGCTTTAATGCACCGCATACAATTAATATAACTGCGCCTAACTCTAAAACTATTTTGAATTTTAGTGAATATGGAGGAATTGTATTTACTCCAGTACACAATATAGGCTTTATGATAAGCCGCGATGGTGAGACTGTCGATATGACTATGGATTCATTATCTGATTTGAATATTAATATTCCGTTTGGTGAATCGGCTGCTGTAGAGTTCAATAATTTCAGTCCAGAAAGGGTGACAGTAAATGAGGGGAAGTTAAATCTTCGTTATAATTCTGATGCTGACATTCCAATGACTGGGCATTTTACTATTGTCCCAAGCCCTGCGCCAAATGCTGATTTGAATTTACATTCAGATACAGGGTTTGATATTACAATTAATTATTGTGGTAGAGAGTACAATCTTAAAACTTCTCAACCTGATATGAATTTATTAGATATGATGCATTTTCAGGATAATGCACTTCACTTGGAGTCACTAAAATTACCTGAGTTAGCAAATTTAGTCAGTAAATCTCAATTAATGAAAGATTTTATAGCTAGCAATCCAGATTTAGATATTTTGATGGAAAAAGCTGCTACAATTGAAAAAATAATACCTAATATTGAGATTATATACGGAGAAAAATTTCTTAGCGAGCAGGCAATCGCTAAGAATTTAGGCTCTTTAGATGGGAGTTTATTAGGAGTACTTGCTCATGATACTCAATCTCTAATTTTTAGTTGTTTAGATATAAACGATACTGGCTTAGCGGCTGAGCTTAATATATTAGGTGAAGAAGCAAAGATAGAAGAGTAAAATAATATTTGTTAGCGCTATAGAGGTTATTTAATATAATTTTTATGGCGCTTCTCTGTAATTAAGTATTAAATGCTTCTAGCCAAGCGCCACTGGAATATGCTATGCTTGCGGAAATGTTTATAAGCGATATATTTTTCGGAAAAGCGCTTAACTACTTATACAGATATAAAATATTATGCATAAAATACATAGAACCACTTTATTATCATTGGCGTTTACTATTCTATTCAATTTGCCAATTTTCTTTTTAAAAGCTGAATTGGTGACTTCTGCTGGGCAGGTTTTCTTTTTTGATATGCTTACGGTATTTTCTGTAACGGCATTTTTGTTCTACATATTGTCATGCATACCATATGTTGGCGCTTTGTTGCTGGCATTTTTCTTTATGATTGGCGCGGTGTCGAATTATTTTGTGTTTACGTTTAAGAAGTCGTTCGACTCTGGAGTTCTTACGGATATTCTCTCTGTTGATGCGGAATTAGTGGCGGAACACACAAGTATACCGATGGTTCTTGCTTCTTTTGCTGGGTTCGTGATTGCATATTGGTTGATTAATAAATTTGTTATCAAAGCTAATAATTCTAATAAGAAAAGCATTGCATTGACTATTTTGATCCTCGTGGCCATGGCTGGCGTTGGGTCCAAGGGGTTTCATAGCCATCAATTTAAATATTCTATAATCAATTATTTGCCATTTAATTTAGTTCATGCTGTTAATAAATATATTACCAAGCACAAGAAGCAGCTAGAGCTTGCGGCTAATAAAAAGGACCTTACAGAAGATCATAAATTTACGCTTCCGGAAAAATCTGACGAGCCTTTAACTGTGGTGATGGTTGTTGGGGAGGCGATGCGCGGTGATTTGATCTCCGAAGAAGTAACTCCTCTGATGTTTAAAAGAAAGAATTTGGTTCGCTTTACGGATGCAACAAGCGCATCTACTATGACGAGAGTTTCTATTCCATATATGCTGAGCTCAGCCGTGCCGCCAGATTACGACCAGGCCTTGGGCGAGAAAAGTATTATATCTATTTTTAAGCATTTGGGTTTTACAACAAGCTGGATAGGGTCGCAAGGAATTTTCGGAATGTTCGAAACAGCATTCGCTCCGATCGCTTTAGAGGCCGACTATAGAGTGATTAAAAACGATTTGAGAAAGGCGTTCCCAGGCAAAATAGTGTGCGATGAATGCTTGGTGCCGTTCATGAAAAAGAGGCTAAAAGATGAAGATGGCAACCAATTTATGGTACTGCATTTCATAGGAAGCCACTGGAATTTCAGCCATAGAGTTCCAGAAAACTTTAAGAAGAGATACTTGCCATCTTGCGAAAAAGACCTGCACACCCAGTGCAGCACAGAAGAGTTAGTAAATGGCTATTTGAACACTTTGTCCTACAGCGACCAGGTGCTAGATGATATTATTTCTAATCTAGAAGATAAAAACGCAATTGTAATATATGCTGCAGACCACGGCTATTCGCTGCAAGAAAACGGCTATTTTGGTAACGGATATATTGGTGACCACACACCGCGCGCGCAGAATCATATCGCTATGTTCGCTTGGGCTTCTGAGAAATTCATCAAAAATAATCCAAAAGCATTTGAAAATTTGCAAAAGCATAAAAACGATAAAGTCTCCCACGATTATATCTTCCATTCACTTCTAGATTGCGTGGGCGTTAAGTCTGACTATATTCAAGAAGGCCTAAGCCTTTGCCACTAGGCCCTGCTTGGACGCGATGCGTTTATCAAAAAGTTATTAAGAATTATCATTGATTTCTAAAGATCTTTAATATACATTGTCTGCATTCAATTAATTAGATGGTATATATTCATGGCAAAAGCACAGGCGGATTTAAAGATTGTTGACGTAAAACAACTAATACAAAAAACAACTCTTCTACTAAAAAACATGAAAGCAACCCCCATCCTAACCAAAGCCACCCTAGCCCCAGACGGACTAGCACTAAGCGGCAAAGCCCTAGAAGACATCCTAGCCAAAAACACAAACCACAACTCCCAAATCACCAACAACATCAACCTACTCTTCAAAGTAGGCGAATTCAAAATCGGCGCACAGCTGATGGAACAAGTTAAGCCACCTATGGTGGCAGCCTAGTTCTGAGTATATTTGCCATCACATACTATAAAATGCTATTATGTATGTTTATGCTACAATAGGTGACTTATGGAAATAGTTGGCAGAGGCGTGTCTATAAAGAACATC
>CAXMOU010000042.1:0-24309 GCA_964195465.1 uncultured Rickettsiaceae bacterium | reverse complement strand
GCTTGTACCAAGATCCAGTAATGTTTCTATTCTGATTCGCTCTTCTGAGCTTAAATGATGTGACATATTCTTCTCTATATAAATTACTTATTTTAATAATATAGATCCTTATGTGTCGCATTTGAAGCTTTAATGCACCTTTATTAATAAAGCGCCCATTGTGGGCGCTTTATTGTTATTTGGTATGTTCTCTAAAATTTAAAGCCAAATCCAGCTGAAATTACTAGTGGGTTCCAGTCTACTTTTGAGTTAATATCTTTAGCGCCTGTTACTCCTGGTACTAGGAATCCTTTCTTGAAGGTGACTTTGGATTTTAAGAAATATTGCCTTACATCAAATGTGAATAATGTATCATCTTTCGAAACGAAGTCTACACCAGCTTGAACAACAGGTCCGTGGCCATTAGCAACTTTGATTGCTTTTGAGTTAGTATGCATATATGAAGCACTATACCCACCACCTACATAAGGTCTTATAGCACCAAAAGGCGCTACGTGATATTGTACAGTAGCTGTTAGAGGCACCCAGAAAATATCGTTGTTCTTGCCAGTTGTGCCAGCGCCATCCCCTAAAAACAAAGATGCTTTTAATAGTGCGTTTTGTTTTACGCGCAAAGTACTTATACCAAGTGATAATTCGGCTGCTATATTATCTGTAAAAAAGTAAGTTGTTGCAGTATCAAAACCATAGCCGTGCTGTGAGAGGGTTCCTGGCTTTTCTGTATTTGCATTACCATTAGGGAGATCTTTCATTTTGCCAGAAAGTCTAGTGTAGAATGCACGGATTTTAAATAATAGAGCGCCTTCGTCTTCGTAATAATTTGCGTCATAATCATAAGGAGCTTGTTGTGATGTAATTTTTTTTTCTTTTGCTTCGCTTACTACAGCTTTCTTTTTACTATAAGCTGACTTCTTCTTGTAAGAGGTGTTTTTATAAGGCTTCGCTTCTGCGGACTTTGCCTCTACCGGCTTTGTTTGCGCTTTTTTTACATTTTGGCCATATACTTTTGTAGACCTTAATGGATTATCGTGAGCTATAGCTGTGCTAGATAATAATAGCGCAGTTGAGGCGATAAGGATTTTTTTTACAACGTTCATAATTACATCTCTAAAATTTATTTAACTTAAATATAAACCAAAATAGGGGTGGTTATCCACTTAAAAAAACATGTAGGGATTCGTAGGGTTTTTTGCAGAAAATACTAGTGTGATTAATACAACATTTGTAGTTTTGTAAAAAACTCCTTCCATATTTTTTCGATTCATTATATGATTCTATCAGAATTTTTAAAAAAACAACTTAAGTTTTTAGGGTAAATAGTTAGTTATGGATAGTAAGTTGCGGTCGTATTTTATTGCTGTGTTATGGTTTTTGTTAAGTGGGATTAGTAGCTCTGTTAATGATGTGATTTCTAAATATACTGGAGCGCATCTGCATAGTTACGAAATTACTTTTTTACGTTTTTTGTTCGGTACTATAACGCTTATTCCGTTTGTGATGTATCATGGAGTAGCTACTCTCAAAACAAGCCGTCCGATGGTGCATTTCTTCAGAGGATTGTTGCTGTTTGTAGGGATAGCAGCTTGGACTTATGGCCTCGGTATAGCGCCAGTTACTACAGCTACTGTTGTTAGTTTTACAATTCCGATTTTTGTTTTAGTGCTTGGAGTTTTCTTCTTGAGCGAGCGTATATTGTGGCAGAGATGGCTAGTGACTATTGTTGTTTTTTGTGGGCTGGTAATAACTCTGAATCCTAATGCAGATGATTTTAATCCAGAAGTGTTGATCTTTGTTGCGGCGGCTATTTCGTTCGCTATTCTAGATATTATAAACAAGAAATTTGTGGTAAAAGAATCCATGATAAGCATGTTGTTTTATTCTGCTATAGTCACTGCATTGCTTGCTATGCCATTTGCTATGCAACACTGGGTAACGCCAACTATGGAAGAGCTAGTGCTGCTGTTTATTCTTGGTGCGAGTGCGAATCTTATCTTGTTCTTCTTGTTAAAAGCTTTTGCTCTTGCGGATGCTACAGCGCTTGCTCCGTATCGTTATTTCGAGTTGGTAGTTTCTGCTATAATTGCATATATAGTATTTTCAGAAATACCTACAGAGGCAACTATATTAGGTTCGTTGGTAATTATTCCTTCTACTCTGTTTATTATTTACTCAGAAAAAAAGGAAATGGCTAAGCAAGATAAGAAGTAGATTTGACTCTGTTGATGAGTTAGTTAATAGTTTTTTTGAAAGAAAAACAATCTTTCTGTTGAAATTTTATGAATTTATTACCACAATAGAGCAACGGGAATAAGGAGTGTTATGAATAAAAAGAAGTTAGTCCTAACAAGTGGTGTCGCTAATACTTTCGAGTGGTACGATTACGCATTATTTGGTCATTTTGCACCTATTATTGGCCAAAAATTCTTCCCAGATAGTGACCCTAGCGCATCGTTGCTGCAGGCTTTTCTTGTATTCGCAGTCGGCTATTTGATGCGTCCTCTGGGCGGTATATTTTTCGGTGTTATTGGTGATAAATTTGGCCGTAGAACAGCGCTTAGTACTTCTATTATGTGTATGGCTATACCAACTGCTGCTATTGGCTTTTTACCTACTTATGAAACATGGGGTATGGCTTCAACTGTATTAATGATTATAGTTCGTATGCTTCAGGGGCTTTCTATGGGCGGGGCTTTGACCGGGTCTGTGTCTTTTGTGATTGAGCATTCGAAAAAAGAGAATAGAGGGCTTTTTGGTAGCATTTCTATGTCTAGTATTTGCGTTGGAATATTGCTTGGCTCTTTAGTTTCTTCTCTTGTAAAAAGCTCTTTTTCACCCGAGGCATTTGATGCTTGGGCTTGGAGGCTTCCATTCATTGTTGGTATAGCAATTTATTTTGCTGGTGTTTATATTAAGAATCACACGCCTGAAACTCCATTATTTGAAGAAGCGAAGTATCGCGGTGAAATTGAAGCATCTCCATTAAAAAAGGCATTCAAAAACCACTGGTTTGATATGATAATATCAATTTTTATCAACGCAACGGGTTCTATTATTTTCTATCTTGAGGCAATATATTTACTTACATATCTAAAAATGGAGCGTGGCTTCCCAGAAGATGACGTAAATTATTTGGTGAATAGTTGTTATGTGTTGATGATTTTTGTTACTTTATTTGCTGGTTGGCTGTCTGACAAAATAGGTAGGCAGAAAATATTTGTAATGAATTTGATTTTTATAATCATTGCTAGTCCGTTCATCATGTTAGTGATGGAGAATGGAGAGTTCGCTGCGGTTATTATCGCTCAAATAGTTCTTGCAATAATGGCAGCGGTTTATATTGGCCCAGAGCCAGCTTTGCAAGCTGAGTTTTATCCAACAGAAATACGCAACACGGCATTGTCTGTTTCATATAATACTGCAACAAGCATATTTGGGGGAACAACCCCGTTCGTAATCGCGTCATTGGTGCATAACACAGGTAGTATTACAGCAAGTGTGTATTACATAGTTGTTGCTGCGATAGTTGGTTTGATCGCTTTGTATTTTTATAAAGACCGCTCATTGCGTGATCATAAAATTCATGTTGATGAAACTAGTTCTAATCCAGAACTGTCATAAATTATTCCATTATTAATTATTAACTCGAGATTGGAGCTTTATGGTTACCGAAATATTCAGCAGTCAACTTGAGACTGAAAAAGATGTGGTTAAACCCCTCTTGCCAAAGAGTAAATTCCGTAGTGCCGAGCAGCAGCTTGTGCTGATTAACAGTAAGAAATTTATTCAAAAAATAAGAGATGATAGGAATTTTTCTATGGAGGAGTTCTTGCATCGTTACAGTCTTTCAAGTGATGAGGGTGTTGCTGTGCTGGCCCTTGCGGAAGGATTACTTAGAATACCAGATGATTCTGTTAGTAAAGAAATAATACGTGATAAGCTTTCTGATAAAAGCTGGGAGTTGTTTTTGTTTAAGCGCTCAAAGTCCGCCAAGACTGTATTTGCTGCGTTTGGGTTGTATTTTGCTGGTAAATTCACAGATGTTGCTAAATATCCTAATATTCTTTCTAAGACGCTAGATAGGTTGGGTTATCCATTATTTGTAAAGGCTATAAGATCTGTTATTTTGATGTTAAGTAAGGAGTTTGTTTTTGCAGACAACATGCATGACGCTCTAGATAGAAAAGATAAATTTGCTGATTATAAATTTGCTGTGGATTTGCTTGGTGAGTCTTCTAGAACCAAAGCACAGTCCGCAGTTTATTATAAGCAATATGAGCAAGCAATAAAGTTGATTGCGCAACATTTTCCATATACAGGGCAGAAAATAACCTCCAGACCTAATGTCTCTGTGAAGCTAACGGCATTGCATCCACGCTTTGAATTGATAAAAATAGCTGAGCTTGAAGAAGAACTATTGCCGCAATTGGTAGAGCTTGTCAAGAAAGCTAGAGACGCAAACCTTACCATTACGTTCGATGCAGAAGAGGCTAATCGTACCGATGTTTATTTGTTGTTTTTAACAAAATTAATGCAGCATCCTGAATTCAAGGATTATGCAGGGATTGGTTTTGTAGTCCAGGCTTATCAGGTTAAGAGTTATAAAGTACTTGAGTATATCATTGAGCTTGCTAAGGGTTTAAAAAAAGTGATTCCAATACGCTTGGTCAAAGGAGCTTACTGGGATTCAGAGATTAAGAGCGCTCAGGAGATGGGTTTGAAAAATTACCCAGTCTTCACAAGGAAAGAGTACACAGATATGAATTATGTGGCATGCGCTAAGAAAATGCTAGAGAATGATCGGTTTGTTTATTCTCAGTTTGCCACGCATAATGCTTTAACGGCAGCCTCTGTTATAGAGCTTGGGGGTGATAAAGAATATGAGTTCCAAAAATTATACGGCATGGGTAATGCTCTTCATAAAGAGTTAAAGAATCACCGAAATGTAAGGATTTATGCTCCAGTTGGAGATACAAAAGATTTGCTTGCTTACTTAATGCGCAGGATGCTAGAAAATGGTGCGTCTGCAAATTTTGTTAGCAAAGTAAATGATACTTCGCTTGCGCTAAGTGAGATTGCTTATGATATAAACGATAAAGTGCTAAGCCTGCTGGATGCTCCAGACAGAATTGCTTTGCCAGAAAATATTTATCCAAACAGGAAAAACGCCATGGGATACGATCTAGGATACAAAACCAATTACGACTATATTAAAGAAAAAGTTTCTAGTTATTTTGATAATACTCACAATGTTGCGTCCATTATTAATGGCAAAGATATTATAAACAGTAAAAATTCTGTTGAAGGATTTTGTCCAGCCAAGCATGCAGAGAAATTCTCTACTGTTTCAGCGTCGCTTGAAAGTGAAATTAAAGATGCGATAGATTGCGCTGCAGGTGAGTTTGAAAAATGGTCCGCTCTTGGCGTGGTAAAACGAGCTAAAATTTTAGATAAAATTGCTGATAGTTTTGAAAAAAATAAGTTCGAACTATATGCTATCTTAATCAAAGAAGGTGGGAAATCTATACATGATGCAATTAATGAAGTTATAGAGGCGATCGATTTCTGTCGTTATTATGCATCGCAAGCAAGAATGGTTATGCAAGAGCGTAAATTACCTGGCGCAACTGGCGAGAGCAACGTGCTTTCAATGCATGGGCGCGGAGTATTTTTGTGCATCAGCCCATGGAATTTTCCATTCGCAATTTTTGTTGGTCAAATAGTTGCGGCCTTAGTTGCTGGGAATAGTGTTGTTGCCAAACCATCAGGTCAGACGCCAGTCATTGCGTATTTTGCTGTAAAATTAATGCAAAAATCTGGCTTGCCTAAATCTGCTTTGCAGTTAGTTATAAGTTCTGGAAGTAACATAAGCAAATATGCCGTATCTGATGAGCGAATAGCGGGTGTTGCGTTTACGGGTTCTTGCGGCGCGGCGCAATCTATCAATATGACTTTAGCGGCTAGAAAGTCTGGTATAATTCCATTTATTGCTGAAACTGGTGGGCAGAATGCTATGATTGTAGATAGCTCAGCATTATTAGAACAGGTAACAGATGATGCACTAATGTCTGCTTTTTATTCAGCTGGTCAGAGATGCTCCGCGCTTCGCATGTTATATGTTCAAGAAGAAATTTATGACGAATTATTAGAGATGATTAAAGGCGCCACTGAGCTTATCAAAGTAGGTGACACTTCAGACTTTAGTATTGATATTGGCCCTGTGATAGATAAAAGCTCTAAAGCTCAGCTGATGGATCATGTCTCAGATATGAAAAAGAAAGGTTTTAATATATTTGAGCATCCGCATAATTCTAGCCTTAAGGGCGGCCATTATGTATACCCGCATATTATTGAGGTGAAGTCTATTAATGACATTCCGGATGAGAAATTTGGACCTATTCTGCATATTGCAAAATATAAATCAAAGAATCTGGATAAGGTAATTGATGAAATTAATAATTGTGGCTTTGGCCTAACATTTGGTATTCACTCGCGCATTGAAGAAAAAATTGAATATATTAGGTCTAGAATTAAAGCTGGTAATATTTATGCAAATAGATCAATAGTAGGTGCTAAGGTTGAATCGCAGCCATTTGGCGGAGAAAACAAATCCGGAACCGGCTTCAAAGCTGGTGGACCGCATTATCTGCTACGCTTCATAACGGAGCGTACTACAACAGTTAATACGACAGCCTTTGGTGGTGATGTTGAATTGTTAAATGGATGAGATATATTCTTCCGGCATTAATTTGCTAATATTAACATGTTGTTAATTAATCAAGGAGTATACTTGTAATTATAAAATAAATAATTGTGAGGTGAGTATGATTTTATTTTTTAATTTAACAATGTTAGCTGTGTTTACAGCAGCTCTTGTAAAAGGATGCAAAATAGCTTACGACGTTTTGTATAAAAAATTATAATGGAGTTTTGTGTGTGGTTTTAGAACTGCGCACTCGATTTTATCAATCTTTTTGAAGCGCTGATTTTTGGTTCTCCCTCAATAAATGTGGACATATTAAACCACTGCAATCCAGCGATTTTATATCCAGTTACTTCTGTTTGAGGTGACCTAATAACTCATTGAAAAATGACTGCCTAACTGGATTACTAATAATACTTACAATCCCTTGATATTACTAGCCTTACGACACTTTCACAAGTCCACATTTATTGCGGGAGAACCGTAATTTCATGGCAAATATTTGTTTTTTAGGTAATCTACGAAAATAGATGGTTGTACAGTTTTGTGGCCAGTTGAGGCGTATAGTAAATCAGCGCTGATTTTGGATGAGCCGAATGAGCGCAGGTTCTCATTTAAGTATTTATTTAAACTAGAAAAATTGCCAGATTGAAGCTCGCTGCTTATGGAGGAATATTTCTCTTTTGCAGATTTCATAAGCATGCTAGCTATTATGGCGCCGTATGTATAGGATGGGAAATAGCCAATTCCACCAGAGGGCCAGTGGACGTCTTGCATGCAGCCATCTGCATTAGTTGGTGGTGTTATGCCTAGATATTCTTGCATTTTGCTGTTCCACAAATCTGGCAGATCATGCGCACGCATATTGCCTTCTATGATTGTTTCTTCGATTTCAAAGCGCATAATTACATGCAGCGGGTAGGTTACTTCGTCTGCATCTACTCTAATTAGGCTAGGTGTTACTCTGGTCATTAATTTATAGAGATTCTCTGCTGAATATTCTGGACCAGAAATGTTAAAATCATCTTTTAGCATTTTAGATAAGAACCCTATAAATTCTGACGATTTGCCTGCTTGTTTCTCCATGATCAGCGATTGGCTTTCATGAAAAGCCATGCCTTTAGGGCCTCCGATTGGCTGGTTGCGATATTGCGCTGGTAAGTTTTGTTGGTACAGCCCATGCCCAGCTTCGTGCATTACGCAAAGCATACTAGAGATAAAATTATGTTTTTCGTATCTGGTTGTGATTCTAACATCGTCATTAGATCCAATACAAAATGGGTGAATGGATTTATCTAGGCGCCCACAATTAAGGTCAAACCCCATATGCTCCATTAGCTTTGTGCCGATTGCTTCTTGAGTTGCTTCATCAATATTTTTTGATAATGGAATTACTTTTTCAGATTCTTGCTTGGCAACTATCTGATTCACCAAAGGAGGCAATTCGTTTTTTAGGTAATCGAAAATCACTTTGGTTTCTGCGCTTGTTCTTTCTGGATCATAAGTATCTATCAATACATCAAGAGGTGATTTTTTTAATTTTTCAGCTTTTAATGAAGCAATGTGACGCACGGAATCAAACACTCGATCTAAATAAGGTTCTAGTTTTGCAAAATCATTTCCTACGCGCGCAGACCTCCATACGAATTCGCACTCGCTAGAAGCGATACTATATTCGTGCTGAACTTCATGGCTGATACAAGTTTCTGCATCGTATGATTTTTTTGCACTAGCTAGGTTTGCCTTCTGCCAATCATCAAGATTATCAAATTCATCAATAGCGCCTTTAATTAGATCGCCCATTTCTGTAGAGGTGGACATCTCATGAATCACACCAGAGAAAGTAGCAGACTCCTTCTGCCTACTAGCAGCAGATCCAGGTTTCAACATAGTAGCAGAATCCCAATGGCTAATAGCTGCGATGTTATTTAAATGCATGATTTTCTCTAGTTTTTTCTCTAGATTTTGGTAGTTTTGTGTTTTAGACATGATTTTTTTATGTATGAATGAAATATAGCTATAAATTATAGGTATTTTGTCTAAAACGCAATAGAAATGGGGTGGGTGTTTTTTGCTTATGTTAAGAAGGTGATAATTCAAAGCTAAGATTAGCCATTTAGAACAGCCCGCAAGGGGTGTCATCTAGAGGCGCAGCCAAAGGATCTCGCGCTTAGTCTCGTCACGGATCCTTCGGCTGCGCCTCTGGATGACATTTAGTTTACCTTAAAACCTCTCTGAGCTGGCGTTTTTCCATAAATCAACATATACACCATTTGAGTCTTTGGCTAGTAGTTCGCCTTTTGTTAGTGATGGGTAGATTTTGTCGTAGCTTTTGCTGGTGCTTATGTCTGCGTAGCGTCTGATGTGTGAATGATCTAGCTCATCTGGATCGTCTTTGCCTAGTGCTCCTACCAGCTCTAAGAAGGAATGGACTGTTCGTTTGTGGAAGTTGGCAACTCTGAGAGATTTATCACGCACATTAAGGGACGACCAGCGCTGCTTTTGCTGCGTGGCAACTCCTGTTGGGCATTCATCTGTATTGCAGTGTAGAGATTGAACGCAACCAAGTGCAAACATCATGGCTCTTGCTGCGTTGCAGGTATCTGCGCCAAGGGCTATTTTTGTTACCATATCATAACCAGTTGCTATCTTGCCGCTTGCGACTAGTTTGATATCGTCTCTAAGGTTCGAACCAATTAGGCAGTTATTTACGAAGGCTATTGCTTCATTGATTGGAGTTCCAAGCCTGTTGGTAAACGTAACTGGAGCTGCGCCTGTGCCACCTTCTGCTCCGTCAACGGTAATGAAGTCTGGCTTGATTCCTGTTTTTATCATTGCTTTGCATATGCTCATGAACTCTGTTCTGTGACCTAAGCATAGTTTAAAGCCTACTGGTTTGCCGCCAGATAATTCTCTTAGGCGAGCTACAAATTCAAGCAGACCTATTGGAGTTGAAAATTCTGGATGCGTTGGTGGAGAGACTGCATCACTGCCCATTTCTAGCATACGGATTTTTGCTATTTCTTCTGTGACTTTAACAGCTGGCAGGATGCCTCCATGAGCTGGCTTTGCGCCCTGCGATAGCTTGATCTCAATCATCTTCACAATATCCTTAGTGGCAGCTTTTTTAAAAGAATCTGCATTGAAGCTTCCATCTTTATTGCGGCAGCCAAAATATCCAGTACCTATTTGCCAAATGATGTCTCCACCACCTTCAAGATGATAATGACTAATTCCACCCTCGCCAGTATTATGAGCAAAATGACCAATAGCAGCGCCTTTATTCAATGCTCTGATCGCATTTGGGCTAAGCGCGCCAAAGCTCATGCCAGAGATATTTAGTCTTGAGGATTCGTACGGTTTTTTGCAAGCAGCTCCGCCAATTATGATTCTAGCTTTATCTTGGTCTACATGCCTTGGAGCTAGTGAATGATAAGAAAATTGATAGCCAACGCTTGTGATATCGTTCTTTGTACCAAATGCTATAGTCTCACGCACGCCTTTAGATTTTTGATAAATTAAAGAGCGCATTTCTCTAGAAAATGGTGTGCCGTCTCTGTCGGATTCAACGAAATATTGCTGAATCTCAGGGCGGATAAACTCTAGCATATAACGTAAATGCCCAACTACTGGGTAGTTTCTCAGCAGAGTGTGCCTAACAGATAAAACATCATGCAGGCCTATTAATATATAGGGTACTAATATGAATAGTACGTAGATCACCGGTGGCCAAAATTGGTATATAGTAAATACCGTCAATGAACCAAGAACTGAAATTAGATAATAAGCTAAGCGCATAAACCCTCTAGTAGTTTGTTGTTTCTTAGAGATTTAGTATATAACAACAATTATTTCTAACTGAACTTATTATTCTTAGGAAAGCCGGTAGGAGGTATTTTTCCTATGCTACCGCGTTTTGCGCGCCACGACATTATTTCTTTCTCTAGCCTGGTTTTAGAACCAAGATCCCAGCTCAAGCCCTCATTTGAGTCAAATGTCTTGGCATCGCCTAGTTTTGCGTCGCGATATTTTTGAAGCAATACGCCTTGGCCGCGCCTCATTTCTGGAAGTTCGTCTAGGCCAAACACTAATAATTTACGATTAGTGCCAATAACAGCAAGCATATCGCCAGCAATTGGTGTGCATGCAATACATTTATTGTTACCACTTATATTCATTACTTGCTTGCCACTTTTGGTGGAGGCTATTAAATCATCGCTAGTTACAATGAAGCCTTTGCCAATTTGAGAGGCTAGTAATAGTTTTTGCCCTGGTTTATGTGCAAAGATCGATATGACATCGTGATCTTCGATATCCACCATTAGCTTGACGGACTCGCCGTGTCCTTTGCCTTTTGCGATATTGTCTGCCAGGAGAGTAAAGAATTTACCGCCGCTTGAGCATACTAAGATATTGTCTGTAGTATATGTCTCTATCACATATTCTTGAGAGTCACCTTCTTTGTATTTTGCATTTGATAGGTCCAGCCTGTGCCCTTTCATAGAGCGTATCCAGCCCATTGTTGAACAAATAACGGTGATTGGCTCTTTCTCAACAAAAGCGGAGATATCAATAATTTGCGCTGTTCCTTCTATTTCTTCGAATAAGGTTTTTCTAGCGCCTATCTCTGTATCTAAGCCGAATTTCTTTTGTATTGTTTTTAGTTCGTTTTTAACTACTTTCCATAGTTGTTTGGAGCTATCTATAATTTTGCTGAGCTCTGCATGTTCTTTTAACAGTTTTTCATTCTCAGTGTTAATTTGCTCTTCTTCTAATTTGCGCAAGAGTCTCAGGCGGATGTTTAAGATGGCTTCTGCTTGAGTGTCGTTGATTTTGAAAGCTTCTATCATTTCTTTTTTTGGATCGTCTTCCTCGCGGATGATCCTGATTACTTCGTCAATATTTAAGTAAGCAATTTTCAAAGCCTGTAAGATTTCTAGGCGAGCGTCAATTTTACCAATGCGATATTTTGTGCGCCTTGTAACAACTTCACGTCTATGTGCTATGAACTCTTGAAGTACCTCTAGAATATTCATGACTCTTGGAGCGCCGCCTGAGCTTAGAACATTCATATTGAGGTGCACTCTAGATTCAAGCTTAGTGAGTTTAAACAGAGACTCCATGATCATCTCGGCAGAGCAGCTCCGTCCTTTTGGCTCGATGATAATGCGGATAGTTTCTGCAGACTCGTCACGAATATTGCTAATTAACGGAATTTTTTTGTCCCGCAGCAAATTAGCGATATGTTCAATTAGTTTTGATTTCTGAACCTGATACGGAATTTCAGTAATAACTATCTGGTATAGACCGTGGCTGAAACTTTCTTTCTCCCACTTTGCTCTGACCCTGAAGCTCCCTTTGCCTGTTTCGTAAGCGTTTGCAATGGCGGCCTTGCTTTCGATTATAGTGCCACCAGTTGGTAGGTCGGGGCCTTGTATGAATTGCATTAAGTCTGCGCAAGTAGAGCTTTTCTGATTATCGATCAGATGAATCAAAGCGTCGCAAAGCTCGTGCAGATTATGTGGTGGAATGCTTGTTGCCATACCAACTGCTATTCCTTCTGAGCCATTTGCTAGCAGGTTTGGAAATTGCGCTGGCATTAATACTGGCTCTGTGTCGGAATCGTCGTAAGTAGGGCGAAAATCGACTGTATCGTTGTTTAAATCATTCATTAACAACATGCAAATATCAGTCATTTTTGATTCTGTATAACGCATCGCTGCTGCATTGTCGCCATCTACGGAGCCAAAATTTCCTTGCCCGTCTACTAGCGGATAACGCAGAGAAAAGCTTTGCGCCAAGCGAACCATGGTGTCATATACAGCTGTGTCGCCATGTGGGTGGTACTTACCAATAACATCACCGACAACTCTAGCGCATTTCTTATAACGCGAGCCTGGGTCCAGATTTAGTTTCATCATTGCATATAGCAAGCGCCTATGTACTGGCTTTAAGCCATCGCGCACATCAGGCAGTGAGCGGGACATAATTGTAGAGAGAGCGTAAGATAAATAGCGCTCTGAGATAGCGTTGCCGAAATCTACATTTTCGATATTGTCAGTATGTTTAGTCATGTTTGTTTAGCTATCTTGTGTCATTATTATAGATAATTAATCTATAACAGATTACTATATTTAAGGCTAGTTTTAATAATCAAATCGCCAATTTATCCCAATTGAATTATTGCCTTCTTGTTCGGTTGTGTTTTCTATCGAAATTTTAGGTGTGACTTGAACTTCTATTTTAGTTTTGGTGCTACCCTCGTTGCGGCCTTTCTCTACTTCGAAATATACCTTGTCTGTCAGGTATTTACCAACACCTACGGAAGTTTTTGTAGGATCATTTGCATCTGATTTGAAGCTTATTTCGTCTACTCCTAGTATTTTGCGCCCCAAACCTAGCGGGTCGAATCCGCCTCCTTTTCCAGATAATCTGCGCAAGCTATCGGCAAGCTGCAATGCCTGGAAGGTCGAGATGTTTTCTGGATTTTCACCAAATAGCAACATAGATAAGGCACGCTCTCCACTCATAGCAGGTATGGACTCTATGGTGATGTCGGGGCTCTGTATGGATCCAGCTAGAACCAGGCTTATATCTGTGCTACCTTCTTTTGCTGTTGCAACAATATTCATATAAGGAGAGGGGGATATTGGGCCGTCAAAAATCAAAGCACCACCTTTGATAAGTAGTGTTTTGCCAAATTCCTGGTATTTGCCTCGTATTATTCTGAGTAGCCCGCTGACGATTGGGTTGTAACTTGGGCCAGTGATATGTAAATCACCGCCAAGCAATGCATCAACTCCCCAACCTCTTATGAATACTTTGTCGCTTGTTTTTATATCTATATCCAGCGTTAGTTCGTATGGGGTAGTATCTATCTCTTCTTGGTACTCTGTTACGGCTACAGTTTTTGTAATGGTAAGCTCTGGAATGTCTTTCTGAAAATGCTCGGGGATTTTTATCTCAAGTGGGCCAAGCGCAAACTCACCTTTTGCTAGCACATTTTGATTATTGCCATTTAGAGCGATCTGACCTTTGATTTCACCATGGATATAAGGGGTGTTGATTAGGTTAAATTTCTCTGTTGCGAGGTCAATATTAAACGGCATATCCTTTTGCAGAGAGAAGTTGCCATTGCCTGATATTTGGTTCCCAAAATCGTCCTTTGCTTTGATGTCGTTGAAAGTTATTTTATCACCATTTGCAGAGATTTTACTTTCTATGTTTTTTAGCTCTAACCCATATTGCTTATAGCTATAATTGCCATTGTTTAGTTGCATTGACCCATTGATTTTTGGCGAGTCTAAAGCTCCGCTTGCGTTTAACTCCCCATCAATCGTGCCTGATATTATATGCCCTGGCGGAAGGGGAATAAGCGATAAGATATCCACTTCATTTGTTGTTTTGATATTAGCTGTAAATGGCTTGTTATCTTCTGTTACATATTCAAATGGGGATATGCTGAACTTGCTTGGCAGTGAGGCATTTATTGTAGCAACATTCTTGTCCGTAAGATTGATTGTTATGTTGAAGTTGCTTGCATTGTTTTTGATAATTGAATTTATTTTTAAATTTAGAGGATCTGTATTTTTGCTAGCTAAAGATATATTTTGTATCTCCAGATTAGTTTCAAGGTGAGGGGTTGTAACATCGCCAGATAGCTCAGATGTTCCATTGATGGATGCATTGTCAAAACCATCTGGGAGAATGTCAGGAAGCGCATTTGTTGGTATGTTTGTTAGTTTGAGCGATGCTTTCATTTTGTTGTTTTGGAGTTCGCCAGTTGAGTCTATAACTCCTTTTCCTATTTTCAAACCAACTAATTCAAATACACTATAATTTGGAGTGTGCTTGAAAATTATATCGTTAGATTTTTCGATTTTAGCTTCGCCAATTTTGCCTTCTAGCTTTCCAATATTAGCTACAAACTCTCCTCCTGCTGGAAACAACATAGAGGTGCTGAAATCTACGTCTATTGGATATGGCTGATGAGCCACGATTTTTCCATCTAGCATAAGAGACTCATCTTGCGTATATGCATTCAGGCTTACATTGCGCAAATCTATATCATTAAAGCTAAAGGATGTGATATCTATTTTGGATTTGGCTAATTTGAAATTCCATAAATCATTAGAATTTATATCTAAATCAATCAACCCATACTCGCCAAAATCACTGGATAAGTGCTTGATGCCTCCAGTTAGAGTCATATGCTGAGTTTTGTTATCTGGCGAAGAATAGAGTACTTTAACATCTAAGAATCCGCCATGTAGGAAGGGGAAAAATTTGCTGCTTTCTTTGAGCGTTTTGTCGGTGGCAGAAACAGTTCCTCTTATGATACTAGTGTTTAGATCAAAGCGTATATTCGCTATTTTGATAAAACCTTCCGCTGTTGCCCTCAGGTCCTTGCAATAGATGCTGCTATTTTTGCCAGAATATCCAATATTGCCTTTGGCGGTAATATCTCCTTGCGTTAGGCCTATGCTCCCGTCAATATTATCGAAGTTATTTGTTATGTATAGGTGAGTGCTCCAGGAGAGTGGAAATAATTTCAAGAGATCATTTTCTGGTAGCTTTAGCCCAACATCGCCGCTTGCTAGTATTTCTGGTTTTTGCATAGAGCCTGCAAATTTAACTTCGCCAGAAGCAGCGCCGTTAGAACCTGGCCATATTTGCTTTAAAGCCTCGGTAATAGCATTGGTGCTATATTTAATCTGCCCGCTTAATTTATCTCCAATCAATATATCATTGCCATTGGCGGTGAGTATATCCGACTCTAGTTTAATAGATTTAACGTGAGCGCTATTTTGCTTGAGGTCTACGTTTGCTAGAACTTCCAAAGAATTATCTGTAATTTCAGATTCTCCTATATCAGATATGCTTGTTGAGGCAATTAATTCTAAAACTTGTGTTGTGCTATTGAAGTTCAGATATGAGGATAGTCTGAGTGTAATTTCTTCTGCATTTGTTAGCTCTGTCCCTAGAATAATTTTCTCAAACAAAGCTTGTTGCACTACTATACTGGGGTTAAACCAACTAGTGGCTATGTTTTTTTTCTGACTCTTTGGGATAGTAAGTTGAGGCGCTTTAATCAGTCGTATTTCTTCTGCAGATATTGACCAGATATTTATTTCCCATAGTGAAAATAATGAAGGCAGTATATTGATATTGAAGCCATCTATTTCGATTGCGACTCCGCTTTTGTCAGATAGTGAGAATTTATCTATTGTAGCTACTAATGGGAGTGATAAATCAAGATTATCTATTGTAGCAGTTAGACCAAGCTCTTCTTGGATAATATCTGCTAATAGATGTTCTATGTAATTAGTAGCAGAATCTGTCTTTAGCCATACGCCAAGACTAACCAGGGCGATCACTAATAATACGACCAATGTTGCTATAAATTTTAAGATTATTTTTATTCCCCCCCCCCCCCCCCCTAAAAACTCTGACCAATTCCGAAATAAAGCTGGAAAGCGTCATCAACGGATTTGCGTTTGTTTAAAGGAAAGCCAATATCCGCCCTAAGTGGACCGAAATTTGTTATGTAACGTACGCCGAATCCAGCGCCGTGTAATAATTTAGGTTTCTTTGTTGGTAGCACAGAGCGGTAAGCCATGCCACTATCTAAGAATCCAACAATGCCGATCTCTTCTGTTACCCTTATTCTTAGTTCTATTGAGGTCTCGACGAATGAGCGCCCGCCAAGAGGTTTCTTGCCTTTGTCTAATTCTCCAACAATCTGGTAAGCATAGCCGCGCAGAGAGCTTGCCCCGCCAACATAGAATCTTTCAGTATGTGGTACCTTCAAAGCCTTTACTCCTACAATAGTTCCAATTGCACCGCGCATGGCAATGACTGGCATATATTTTGACTTGAACGGGAAATATGTAGTGCCTGAAATTTGTCCTTTAAGAAACGGTTTTGCTTTTGAGTTTAAGCTAAAAAATGGAGCGCCTTCTAATTTGATTTCATGGCCATTTCTTGGGTCTAAGATATTATTTCTATTATCGTGAGTTATAAATAAAGGGCTTGATAATAATGAGAATTCTTGGTTTTTAGTTTGGTCTTGTGCTTTATCTTTAATTTTGGATTGTGAGAATTTAAGCCCGAAACCTCCTGTCCAATAATCTAATAGGTCGCGTTCTAAGAACCCAGAGATCGATCCTTCCTTGCTGTCAAAGGCTTTTGATGTTCTTTTTTCAGCTTTTGCGGATAGTTTTAAAGTTTGGTCATCGCGTTTGTAAAATGGCTCTGTGTAATTCAATTCTAAAATTTGCTCCTTCTGATTGCCAAATAAGTTCACTTGTAGATCTTCTCCGCTTCCAAAAAAGTTCCTATTCTCCCAGCCAAGAGTTGCGCCGGGCCCAAGGTCTGTGCCATAGCTAACGCCAGCCTTTATGCTTTTTTGTTTGCGTTCTGTTAGGTTGAAGGTGACTGGTACAGAGCCATCTGCGTTAGTTTTTTGTGGAATGGTTGGTGTTGTGGATGCGAAAAGTCCGCTTTTTTGCAGAAGCCCCCTAGCGTTGGTTATATAAGAATTGCGGAAGCATTGATCATTCTCAAGCTTAACAAGTTTTTTAGCATATGCCTCATTTACTTTTTTGAGACCAGTAAATTTAATGTTCTTAATGGTAGCAGATTGTCCAGCATTGATAATAAAATTAATTTCAACGCTATTTTCTAAATGATTTATTATCGCTGCGTGATTAATCGATATGGATAAAAGGCAGTTGTTATTTTCTATATATTCAATAATCTTTTTTTGTGTCTCTATAACCTTACCAGCAATCGCCGCTTCTCCTTCTTTGACTTTGAGCGTAGAAAAATCGGGCATAATAATTTTACGATTACTATCCTTACCATGGCTTATGGTGATTTTTGTTAGTGTGTAGCGCTGCCAGCTATTAATATAAAAAATAATAGTATTTTGTTCGTCTGAAGAAAACTCTACATCTATAGTCGCGGCATAATATCCTTGCGAACGAAGCAGCTTATCAAACGATTTCCTGCCTTCATTCTCCCAGTATGCTTTTTGATTAGTGGTTTTATATATCTTAGCAGTCCCCTCCATCTCTTTTGCTAGCTCGTTTAGCTGCTTTAGAATTGGAGATTTTTTGTCTGTCTCGATTTTTATAGTCAAAGATTCCTTTCGAGCAAACGAAGTAGAAGCAAAGCTACAAAACGCAACAATGCTTATTATAATAATAACGAATGATCTGCTGTGATAAGTGTTCATTATTGTTGTGTAGCTTATTAATCTCTGCAACTTTAATGATATATCAAAGCAGAAGCATTCGCTAAACAATTATGTAATGATGCAGACGCTAATAGAAATTCTTTGTTATATTTGTATAAAAAACCAAAGCGCCCGTAATCTTAAATGTGGATTATTTGATTTCTTTAAGCAAAGCTTTCTCTGCTTTCGACAGGTTCTTCTTGCCAGTAGCAATTTTTGATTTCGCGCTAGTTGCGTTGTAATGCGGAGGAACTTCTAGGGAGTTATTGCGAGTCACTTGATATTCGTCTGGCATTGTTTCCGTTAGTCCTAATGCGTTTTTGGTTTTTGAGCTGCAACCAGTTGCTAAAAGTAATGTTGCGCTTATTAGTAGAATTTTTTTCATAGGTTCCCTTATATTCCTTTTAGTTGATGTAATGTAATTGAGTTTCCTTCTGAGTCTAAGATCACAGCCATGCTGCAGACTCCTTTTGTAACAAGTTTATCCATAATAATTTTTACGCCTTTTGCTTTTAAATCATCAAGCATTTGGTTTAAATTATCTACTTCAAATGCTATGCCGCCTCCAGCATTAGCGCTTGACTTAACTCCTTTTGCAAGAGTAGTTAAAGCAAGGCACCCACCTTCTGCTAGGTCATATTCTAACCAAATACCACCAGAATGTTCATAGATGTTACCCACTTCTAGCCCTAGAGTTTTTTCATAAAAGTCTCTAGCTCTGGTCATATCCGTTACAGGATACATAGTAAATGCTATTTTCTTTATCATGATAATATGTACATATGTTTAATAGTGTATATCGCGTATTGATTGTTACATCAAGTCTTTTTCTTCTGGCAAAACAAATAATCATATATAAAGATGCAAGCGCCAATAGTAATGAAAGCATCTGCCAGGTTAAAGGCTGGGAAGGCTAGGTTTTCGTAATAAAAATATAGGAAGTCAAATACTGCGCCGCGAATGATTCTGTCTATTAAATTGCCAATTGCTCCGCTTATGATAAGCAGCAGGCCGATGCGCGCTAAGCATGCTTTTGTTGTTATAGTCATGTAGCACAGATATGTTATTATTATGCTGTTTAGACCTAAGAATATCATGTTGCTATATTGATGATGCTCGCTAAACATACCAAAACTTATGCCATAATTCCATGCATATACTAGGTCGAAGAATGGTAGCACTTCAATCATATAATCAGTTTGCGTCTTTAAATGTGAGATTAGAAAAGTTTTAGATATCTGATCTAATGCCACAAAAAAGGCGATACAGGCTAAATAATATAATATTTTTTTCATAATAATATTAGTGTGAGCAGGCCGATGTATGAATATGCGGCTTGTTGTTTTTCATATGCTTTTGCATTTTCTTTATCAGCATATCATGTTTCATCTTGGATAAATAATCTAAGAAGATTTTTCCGTCCAGATAATCCATTTCATGTTGAATTACTGTGGACAAAAAACCATCAGCATCTAGCGTCTGTTCTTTTCCATCGTAGTCTAAGTAGGAAATTTTAATGCTTTTTGGGCGGGTTATGTTTGCTACTATTCCTGGGTAGCATAGGGATCTTTCCTCAAATGTTTGCATTTCTTTGGATTTATCTAGAATCTTAGGGTTCACCATGGAATAGGTGTGTAGCTCGTCGTCTTTTTGCATTTTAACAACGACTATACGCTTTAGTACCCCAACCATATTCGCGCCCATGCCGATTCCTTGCTCAATGCGCATGGTCTCAAACATGTTATCAATGATTTTGCGTATGCTATCGTCAACAGTATCTACTGGCAGCGCTTTTTGACGAAAAACTTTGTTCGGTGCATAAACTAGTGGTAATTCCATGGTCGATAATCTCTAATATAATTGGATGTCTGTAATATCTTTAGCTGGCATCTCTTTATTGTTAGTTAATTTTTCGCTCAGCGAGGCTAGTTGCTTCTGATATTTCTTAAATTTAGCAATCCCATTTTTCTTCAGCTTAACCCCAGGAGTAGATTTAAATTTCATAGGATTCACTTGCTTGCCGTTGATTCGTACCTCGTAATGCAAATGCGGGCCAGTTACTCGGCCACTTCTGCCAACATAGGCGATTATCTGACCTTGCTTGACCCTTGTACCTTTTTTTAGGTTCTTGGCAAATCTAGAGGCGTGCGCATATGCTGTGGATAATCTCCTATTATGTTTGATCATAACAAATCTACCATAGCCAGATTTCCATCCGATGAATTGCACAGTTCCGCTACCAGCTGCGTGGATAGGCGTGCCAGTTGATGCGGCGAAGTCAACGCCCTTGTGCATTGCGCCGTACCCAAGCACTGGGTGTTTTTTTCTATATCCAAAATGTCCAGATATCCTAACTGCGTCCACGGGAGTGCGTAGCAGGGTGCTTTTTATGCTTTCACCGTCTTGAGAGAAAAATTGTGCGTCAGAGTTTTTGCCTGGTGAATATCTATATATATTATAAGTATGTTTTTTTGTGATTAGCGATGCATAAATAATATTGCCATGATGCGATAGCTCGCCTTTGTCAGTAACAAATTTTTCTGTAATGACTGTGATTTTATCTCCAGAACGAATTTGCCTTTGAAAATCAATTTGGTGCGAGTAGCTATTTATCAAACGAATTATACTGTTAGTGCTCATGCCGACATTTTTCAAAGAGGCAATCACACTTGAGTTTATGGTCGCGTCGTATTTAGTGATAAGCTTGGTTAAAGGCGCAGTGATATAATGAGCTACGAATTTATTATCCTGACGCACAAATTGGGTTGATTTTATTTTATCAATCTTAAATACCATCCTGTTTAGAATAGTTTTTTCTTCAGGAGTTCCAGTTTCTTTGTTTTCAAGCAGCTCTACTTCATAATGAAAAAATAATTTTTGACCAATTTTCAGGCTTGAAGTAATTTTTTCCTTCTTTGCCAAGGCTATTAAAGCGCGTATATCCAAATTCGGTAGGTCCTGCTTGCGCAAGATAACGCCTAAAGTGTCGCCTTTTTTTATGGTGACTTCAGCTATTGTCTCTTTGGGCTCTTCTATTACAGGGTCGTTACTCCAGGACAAGTTAGGCAAAACATCCTTAAAGTAAGAGTTTGCAAAAAATACTGTTACTGTAACCAGCACGCAAAACATGAATAGAGAAAAGCGATTAATAATCTTTTGTAAAAGAAATAATAGTGGATATGCGATTAAGATGCGAAGAATTTTGGTCATTAATTCGAATTTGTTAGTTAGTTTCTGCCCCAGTAGGCCTAGTTAATATGCCTCATTTAGCCATGTGTTGCAATAAAAATGATTTTTTGTAGAATCCTACTACCTATATATAGGGAAAAAATAATCATTTTTTTTAAAATTTGTTGTTGACAAGGGGAGTGAGTTTGCTTATAACTACTCCCAACGAAGCGTGGTCGTCCACACAGGAAATCACGAAGCTGTTTCGAAAGTGAATATCAAATATACCAAGTAATTAGATAAAGGTAGTGACAGTAGTAAAATTTGTTATCGTAAGATAACACAAACTGTCGATTTTTTTGAATAATAAAAAAGTAATGACAGAATCAAACTTGAGAGTTTGATCCTGGCTCAGAACGAACGCTGGCGGTATGCTTAACACATGCAAGTCGAACGAACAAATTTGGAGCTTGCTTCAGAGGCGTGAGTGGCAAACGGGTGAGTAACACGTGGGAATCTACCCATCAGTACGGAATAACATTTGGAAACAGGTGCTAATACCGTATATTCTCTAAGGAGGAAAGATTTATCGCTGATGGATGAGCCCGCGTAAGATTAGGTAGTTGGTAGGGTAATGGCCTACCAAGCCGACGATCTTTAGCTGGTCTGAGAGGATGATCAGCCACACTGGGACTGAGACACGGCCCAGACTCCTACGGGAGGCAGCAGTGGGGAATATTGGACAATGGGCGAAAGCCTGATCCAGCAATACCGCGTGAATGATGAAGGCCTTAGGGTTGTAAAGTTCTTTTAGTAGGGAAGATAATGACGGTACCTACAGAAAAAGCCCCGGCTAACTCCGTGCCAGCAGCCGCGGTAAGACGGAGGGGGCTAGCGTTGTTCGGAATTACTGGGCGTAAAGGGCGCGTAGGCGGACTAATAAGTTGGGAGTGAAAGCCCGGGGCTCAACCTCGGAACTGCTTCCAAAACTGTTAGTCTTGAGTGAAGTAGGGGGTGATGGAATTCCTAGTGTAGAGGTGAAATTCTTAGATATTAGGAGGAACACCGGTGGCGAAGGCGGTCACCTGGACTTCAACTGACGCTGAGGCGCGAAAGCGTGGGGAGCAAACAGGATTAGATACCCTGGTAGTCCACGCCGTAAACGATGAGTGCTAGATATCGGGAAATTTATTTTTCGGTTTCGCAGCTAACGCATTAAGCACTCCGCCTGGGGACTACGATCGCAAGATTAAAACTCAAAGGAATTGACGGGGGCTCGCACAAGTGGTGGAGCATGCGGTTTAATTCGATGCTACGCGAAAAACCTTACCAACCCTTGACATGGTGGTCGCGGGGACCAGAGATGGACCCCTTCAGTTCGGCTGGACCACACACAGGTGTTGCATGGCTGTCGTCAGCTCGTGTCGTGAGATGTTGGGTTAAGTCCCGCAACGAGCGAAACCCTCATCCTTATTTGCCAGCGGTTAGGCCGGGGACTATAAGGAAACTGCCAGTGATAAACTGGAGGAAGGTGGGGACGATGTCAAGTCATCATGGCCCTTATGGGTTGGGCTACACGCGTGCTACAATGGTGCCTACAGAGGGATGCAATACAGCGATGTGGAGCAAATCCTCAAAAGGTATCTCAGTTCGGATTGCTCTCTGCAACTCGAGAGCATGAAGTCGGAATCACTAGTAATCGCGGATCAGCATGCCGCGGTGAATACGTTCTCGGGCCTTGTACACACTGCCCGTCACGCCATGGGAGTTGGTTTTACCTGAAGGTGGCAAGCTAACGTAAGAGGCAACCAACCACGGTAGAATTAGCGACTGGGGTGAAGTCGTAACAAGGTAGCCGTAGGGGAACCTGCGGCTGGATTACCTCCTTAAAGACTATAATGGCGCTGTTATAATTCGCAGCTAACTGTTATTTAGGCAACTATTTAATAGTTAAGCGGTGTTATGATAGTGTATCAGTCAAAAACTTACTGTCACTACCTTTACCTACTTATTTGTATATTTGATATTTTCGAAACGACAGATATCTGCATTCTAGATATCTGTACGCTAAATTACCTACATCTCAAACATTTTCTTAAGCATAAATAAGCCAAATAGCCCAAATACTATAAATAATTCAGATGATTTTAAGTCGTTATGATTAAAAAAATCGTGATGGTTGAAATATTTGTGTTATAGATATTTAAACGCATCAGTTTTGTTGTTTTGGAATCTATTCGGCCGCACCGCGAGATTCCCGCCTCCGCGGGGATGACAACGGGGGCGGGAACTGATATTTGCTCCAGGAACTACTCTTGTGTTCTATACTGACTGTTATAGTAGATGACATTGAAATAGGAGATAGAGCTATATGATAGCAAAGGTATACCACTTGAAGTGCTTGATCCTATTGAAGGTGAGCTTATTCCAAAGAGCGTAAAGAATAATTATGAAATTGACACCTGAGGATAAAATGAAATTTTGTTGTGCTGAAATAGGAGAGTATATAGATCACCCCGACTATCCAGTTAAGTATGAAAATATGTTTAGAGAGTTTTGTATTGATCTTCCACCTTTCAATACTTTAGGAATAGAATATTGCCCATGGTGTGGTAGTAAGTTGCCTAAAGATTTACGAGAGGAGTGGTTTGATATATTAGAGCAAGAATATGGGATAGAAACAGAGATTGGTGAAGTTCGTAGTAGAACTGATATACCAAAAGAGTTTCGGTCTGACGAATGGTGGAAAAAACGAGGGCTTTAATTTCACAGATAGAATTATTGGTATAAAAAATAATTTAGGTAAATTATGACTACGCATTATATAAAAATACCTCAAGCTCAATTTAGATATGCTTTCACTGGAGCGCTAGAAGATTTTATCAACAAGAAAGCTTTAGACGAATGGAAAAACCTTGAGAATAAATATGTCGGTTTTTATGAAGCCGTGATAGAGCAAATATTAGAACGAACTCTTGTAGACGAGCCCATAGAACAAAATATGGGATATTATAAAGCTGTATTTTATAATCAGGAAGAAATAGACAGAATTAGAGAATATGGCAATGGCACTAACTTAAGCGTCAAATCCATATTTCAAGCCACCTTCAGATGATAACAACTTCTAGGCTTTTGCATTTAGGAAAAGATTTTGGTCAGTGTTTAATGCCCCTAGGTTTCATGGCACTTCACTTAAGCAAAC
>CAXMOU010000041.1:0-24398 GCA_964195465.1 uncultured Rickettsiaceae bacterium | reverse complement strand
GTTTGCTTAAGTGAAGTGCCATGAAACCTAGGGGCATTAAACACTGACCAAAATCTTTTCCTAAATGCAAAAGCCTAGAAGTTGTTATCATCTGAAGGTGGCTTGAAATATGGATTTGACGCTTAAGTTAGTGCCATTGGGTCTAACCCCACTATCAAACGAGGATATTGAAAGGTATCGCCGTAAACGTAGATTGGATTTATATGCTAAAAAAATCTGGCGATTTTATTCTTTTGATAAAGTGGCGCTGTTTTTTCTTGTAAGTTTTATATTGTTAAATGTTGTTGTTTTATATCAAGCAATAATGGATAAGGTTATTATTTTAGATGAAATTATTAGAATAGCTACTTATACGATAATTATTTTATGCGCTTTAATTTTCTTTGTTTTTCCGTTAGGATTCATTGTAGTTAAACATAAATATCGTATATCTACTAAGGTAATTATATTTCATTATTTAAAAGATTTATTTATTGCGCCAGTAAAACATATATGGTTTATCAGTATTATGCTGGGCGCAACATATGCTAGCGTTTTGTTTTCTTCATGTAGATTAATGAGTGCTTTTATAGATCTACAATATGGGTGGTTAGAGGGTAATGTTGTGTATTTATCAATTGGAGTGACGTGGGTTGGGGTATTTGTAGTATTAGGGTATTTAATTTATAAATTTTTAAAACAAATGCATAGTAGGTGGATATTTTTAGAATTTAAAGATTTTAATATAATGTTTTTGACTGTAATTCTTTTTAGCGTTTTTGATCCTGTTGTTTTGTTATTCAAATTTTTTACAAGTAATGTTCAAAAGGATCCGGAGCTTATCTGGCTGCAGATTAATACTACATCGTTTTATAATGTATTTATAATAATGTATTTTATTTTTTTTATGTACGACAGTAAAACAATTCATGCTTATCAGAAAAAATATAGATCATTATTTAAGAAAATATATTAAATCACCCCCCCATCGGATGACATTCCCCCACTACTTTCTTCAGCTGTTTACTCTGCACATGCGTGTAAACTTGCGTGGTGCTAATATCTGCGTGCCCTAGCAATTCTTGGATCACTCTTAAATCAGCGCCTCCCTCTAGTAAGTGCGATGCGAAGCTGTGTCTTATTTTGTGGGGTGATACTTTGTTTGGGTTTAGGCCGCTTTTTATGCTGGATTGTTTTAGTTGTTGGGCGAAGTTTTGGCGGGTTATGTGGCCTGCGCTTGATTGGCTTGGGAAGAAGTAGGTTTTTGCATTTTGGGATTTGCCGCGGCAGAAATCATCTCGGATTTTTAGGTATTCTTGCAGCTTGGCTTTTGCCTTGTCGTTTATTACTACTATCCTATCTTTGTTGCCTTTGCCTTTTACCATGAAGCTTTTGCGTATTTCGGAGGCATTTATGCCGCTGGTGATGCTTATGAGCTTTAACGAAACAAGCTCGCTAACTCTAAGTCCGCTTGCATATATCAGGTGAATCATGGCAGACAGGCGCACACCTTCGGGCGAATCATCCTGGTTACAAAACTCCAGTAATTGGCGTATTTCTTCAATAGAAAGCACGGATGGGAGTTTGTTGTTATATTTGGGTAAATCTACTATGAGCGTTGGGTTGTAGGTTGTATGGCCTTCGCTGATTAGGAAATTATAATAGCTTTTGAGGGTTGAGATTTTGCGGTGAATAGACCTTGGTGCTATATAATTTGCCGAAAGACTTACTATATAATTGTCTATATTGTCTGCACTTGTGGAGGTTTCATCAAGCTTGTTTTTAGTTAGGAACTCACGAAAATCTAGCAAGTCACGCTTATAGCTAATGAGTGAATTCTCTGCGATTGCTCGCTCTGCTAGGGTCATCTCTAGAAATTGTTCGATATATTGCATATCTTAAACCGTGATGTATGAGCAAGGGACGCCTATAGTGTTGGAGGCCAAGGCCGGAATCGAACCGGCGGATAGAGGATTTGCAGTCCCCGGCATTACCACTTTGCTACTTGGCCATCACTTATAACCTTATAACCAATTTTTCCTATAAAAGCAACGATAGAATAAAAGCCCTAATTGGTATTAGTATCCCAGTAATAACCTAAATTGAATTATTTGTGCGTTTTGCACCTGTTCTAGCTTTCAACGTTGTGTTCTTGGTGGCATAATAAAATAGAATAAGAATATAGAATAGGCTTGATTGTGTCTGTAGAAAAAAAATCTGATGGTGATTTATATAATAGCTCCTCTGGGGATTTTGTCCCTGTGGCTTGTCATTATGACGAGAATACATTGCTGACTAAAAATGGCGAGTTATTACAAACCATACAGATTAACGGTATTAATTCTGATAATATCAGCAAGAATTTGTTTAATCTGCGTGATGTAGTAAGAAAGTCCATTCAGGAAAATATAGAATGTAGTAAATTTGCTTTTTGGATTCACACGATCAGAAGAAAGGCGGATCTAGACGATGATGCTGAATATTATGGTTTCCTAGCTGCTAATGTGCATGATATATGGAGACGTAAAAACTATTGGAATGATAAATTTGTAAATCGTCTATATATCACAGTAGTGCACGACTCTCCAGCATTGAAGCTTACAAATTTTAGTTCATGGGTAAATTCTCTTTCCAATAAAGCAATAGCTGGATTTGAAGAGAAGTTTTTTGAAAAAGCATCCAAAGAATTAAATGATACAGTAGATAGTATATTAGGTGGTTTAAGTGAGTATGGTGCTAAAAAATTAGGCATCAGAATAGAGGGAGAGGAATGCTACTCTGACCCAATGTTCCTTTATCGCAGGATAATGCAATTAAGCGAGGAAGATTGCCCAGTCCCAGTTTCGGACCTTTCTGCAGCTCTTGCTTCGCACAGTTATGCCGTTGGTAGTGATAAAATTGAGGTTATTGGCGAAGAGGGCAAAAAATTCGCGGCAATGATGTCTATTAAGGAATATCAGGAAATTTCCTCCGAAGCGCTAGATAAATTTCTTCAGATACCAGTAGAGATGATAGCAACCGAAGTATTCTATTTCGTGGATCGTCATGATGTAGCCCCTGCATTCGAAAAGCAGGATTACATACTTGGTATAAGCGGTGCATCTGATTTGCGGGAATTAAAGGGGTTCGATAGAATCCTAGATGGCGGAGATGATGGCGTAAGATTTTGCCGTCAAAAGATTTCTTTTATGGTAATGGGTGAAGACCTTAGCGCTCTTGATAGGCAAATTTCGCAGGCATCTGAGGCATTGTCTAAAATCGGCATTGTGCATGTAAGGGAGGATATTAATTTAGAGAAAACCTTCTGGGCTCAGTTGCCAGGGAATTTTTCTTTCCTGGCACGCATGAAGCCAACGGTTCTTAGTAACACAGCCGCTCTTGCCTCGCTTCATAACTGCCCAACTGGTAATCAATATAGTCCGTGGGGGCGCGCTGTTACGTTGATGCGCACCGAGAAAGGAACTCCATATTTTATGAATTTTCACGATCAGAGTGAAATAGGAACGACTTGTATTTTCGGCGAGCGCGGAGTGGGCAAAACTACTTTGTTGAACTTTTTGATTTCAGAAGCGGATAAATATTATCCTAGTGTTTTGTATATTACGGATAGTATGGATTCTGGAATTTATATCAAAGCTAAAGAAGGTAAGTGGTTCCAAAGAAGCAAGAATATAATCAACCCCTTATTTTGCGAAGATACTTTAGAGAATAGAGAATTTATGTTTGAGTTCTTTAAAATTATCGCCAATCATCATTTTGATCCGCTGAAAGAAAGCGAGCTTGGATTGCTAAAATTGTTAAGCGAGAGAGTGTTCGCTGTAGATGTAGCAGGTCGCAAGCTTTCGCATAGTATAGATACTATTAAAGATTCTGATAAAGGTGGTAAGTCGTTAAAAGCACGTCTTAAGCCTTACATGCCTGGTGGAGTTTATTATGAAGTGTTTGAGCGCGATACTCCAGTATTGCTTGAACCTGGCGGAATTGTAGCATTTAATTTGCAAGCTTTTAATGATGCTGCATATATTAAGGCTAACTACCCTAAAGAGAAAAAGTTAGTTGAGCAATTTGAATATGATCTAAACGCAATGCGTGCTGTTAAAGCTGCCCTTGCTTTTTCGCTTCAGGGGTTAATGAGCCAAGCGGGCGATGGGCCTAAAATATTTGTTATAGATAATTTGCAAGAAATATTGAATCTTGAGGATTATTCTGAGTTCTTTGATATGTTTGCAGATCGTATGTCTGTTATGAACGGGGTTTTCGTTAGTACATTGGACTCAGAGAAATTGCAAAAAATACACGAAGGCAAGAAGGAGCAAAAATGGCTTAGCAATGTAAATACTAAATTTATTCTTCCTGCTGAATTGTCTGTTGCTGGCTGGGATGAGATGTTTGGTTTAAATTCAGAAGAACTCAGAAAACTTTCTAAGTTTGCTGTGTCATCTAGAATGTTTTTAATAAAACAAGATGGTAAGGCTATCGTATCTGAGCTTAGTATTGGCGGTTTGCCTGGTCTTACTAGGATTTTAAGTTCAGGAAAAGCAGAAAGAGAAATTTATAAAGAAATAATAAAGAAGGTTGGCAAGGCCCCAGAAGATTGGGTGTCCTCCATTTACGACGAATTTGAAAATATAATGTAATAAACGTAGAATCTTAATAGTGATAAAAAGGATAATAGTATTATTGTTATTTATGTGTTACTCCCAGCCTGCTTTTGCGGGATTCTGGGACGCTGTTGGCGCTTGTTTTACTGACCCTTGTAATTGCGGCTACAGCGAAAAAACTAGATATGAATATTGGGATGGAGAACTTATAAATAAAGGTAAAAAGAACGCTCTTTGTGCGCCTTGGAACAAAGCCGGTGGTAGAAATGCGAATACTTGCTTGCGCAAAAATCCATTCCCTGGAGCTGGTATTGGTTACTATGAAAATATATGCGGCGAAGAAACCAGAGAAAGTAGTTACTTTGCTCCAAAAATACGTGTTCGCGGTCAGCAATGTAACTTCGCGGCTTGTTGGCATACTAGCACTACCCTTGGCTGGAATGGTGAATGTGTAATTCTTGCTGGTGGGTATGGTTTTCCTTTGCATCGTATGTGCGCTAGGGTGGCAATTCCCGCAGAGCCAATAAAATTACCATCAGACCCTGGATATGTTGCAGATAAAACATACGACCCTGCAGACCCTGGATATACTAAAGGAAAGCACTTGAATTTTGAAGGGGCGACTAAGGGTGATAAGCCAATTATTACTAGCGATGGCGAGTCTATTATTCTTGAGTCTCCTAAATTATGCCTTTATTACGATCCATCGTTTTTTAGTTTTGAGGATGGGTTTGATTTAATGGATCTTGACCCAAACAAACAGACTTTTCATAAAACTACAGATGTTCATCCAATTGTGCAGGTTATTATATTTTTAGTGAATGCCGCAAGTAGTATTGCAGCGGCGCCATTTGACTTGCTCTCGGCTGTAATGGATATGATTCCCTCTGGCTCCGATGACGATGAGTCAAGTAGCAATATATTTTCAGCTTTAGGAGACCTTATTGATTTGATAGGCGAAGGAATCGTGGCTGCTCTTGAGTATATTGGGCAAATAAACAGAGCAGTGAATGATAAAGTTTATGGCTGCGTTAATTTGCCTCTCGGGCCATTTCCTCCACCATTCTGTAAAACAGCAGAGCCATTATTTCAACTAGCACAAACTCAAACAATTTGCCCAGTAGGGGAAGTTTCAAAAAAGGGTAAGGAATGTATAATTTCAAAAGTTAGAAATAATTACGTTCATAACTCTGTTCGTGTTGGTTATAAGAATTTCATTCCATTATGTGCTGATGGCGAAAACCCTATGAATACTGAAAAATGCGTGATGATTGATAATGCAGATGCATTTATGTCTGCTAGTGCTATGCATCTTGCTACGGCATTCAGGGATGTTATTAAGCATTGTAGTGACGCCGCTCCTGGCGCCCCTTGTGTGCGCAGTAAGATCGCTCATCAATGTAGTATTCTCGGTGAAGAAGGGTGCAAGGATGGATTTAGAGTGATTTACGCACAGAACATAGGCGGCAAGATAATTAGGCCAAGCAATTACTATGTTGATAACATGAATGATTGCCCCGACAATAGTAAATCTTCTTGCCAGAAGGTTTGGGGTATTAATATTGGAGAGTTTGCAGATATAGCGCTGTCATTCCCAGCAGTTCAGTATGCTTATGATGGATCACCTTTAAATAAGGTTATTAGGCTTACGGATAAAAATGGCGAGGATTTTGCATTTGAAGTAAAAATAGTAAGAAAATCTGCATATGATCCAGTGCGTAACTTCATGCAGGATCCTGGACAAATTTGTGTTCTAGAAGGTGATGTAGTAGCTGGTTGTGAAAAGCGCGCTTTGCATGGCAAGCCTTTGATGCATGATTGTGCTGGAGGTATTATTGATGGCATTAGATGTACTTCTAGCTATTTTGATCCTCAAATGATTGTATCTTATAAAGAAGGTGCGTCCGGCAGGGAGGACATCACCTCTGTGTTGCTAGAGCCAGAATCTGTATATAATACATCTACTAGCTTGAACTATGTTATTAATCTTGCTGGGGATGAGTTTGATTCTTTTGTTACAGATGATAGCTATGTGGTAAAGCCATTTACTGGCCCTAATGCGCTAAATCCATCTACTATTTTTGGTACTTATAAAGATAATATACTCCCTGTAGCCAATGGCGTTGTAAACCCAGATGCAATTTTCTTGCATGATATTGAATATATTAATGATAAATACCATTTAGGTGGTAAGCATCTCTGCTTGAATAAAACTGGTTTGCGGAAATGCCCAGAGGATAAAGAGATGTGCGTGCTTACAAACTTGCTGAATAGAGATACTGTGGATTGTAGTGTGTTTGTGAAAAAAGCAGCAGATAATATGCCAATGGGAGTATGTAGCTTAGTTCAGACAGCGACCTGCCCAGCAAGTGCAGATTCATTACCAACTAAAGCTGGCGGAAGCCTGGCCATTAGATCATGCCCGAATTCTATTCAATGCTATGATGGTGGTGTTGAATTATGTAAGGTAAGTATAGAGCCAAAAGATCGCAAAGAGCCTATATATGCTGGGGTTAATGATATTAGTAGTAGTGATTATTATGATACTAGCGCCTCTTCTGGATATGCTGGAGCGCCGAAGGGGGTGTCTATAAATTATGATCAAGATCTATATGCTTTGAGAGATAAAACTTCTGTAGAGATGGGGCTGTGCTATCCTATACCTAGAGGGGTTTGTGCAGAGGAAGATAATTATTCAGAGGAAAATGGCTTTGCTTATTGGCCAGAGACAATAGTTGGTGAAGTTGCAATTGGTAAATGCCTTGCAGGTAAGTCGTCAGACGCTCCGCTTGAGAGATATTGTATTCCAAAGTCAGAAACAAAAACATTTGCCTTTGAGGATTTATACCGCGAAGATGGTGATGGTAATAAGATCTATACGAATATACGTTGTAAGGAAATTACTTGTTCTGGATCTGAAGATTATTCAGAAGATAATGGCTTTGCCAAATGGACTGACGCTAAATACGGTGAGAATTCAACAGGAAAGTGCAAGGCGGGGTGGAGAGTCGTAAAAACTCTAGTCAGAGAATGTATACAGAAACCAGGAACAGAAGAGTATATATTAGAGCCGCTATATCAAGAGCAGCAAGGCGTTAAGGTGTATAACGATGTTAAGTGCGAGAAGATTCTTTAGCTGCCTGTTATCTATTTATTGTTTATTTTTATACGTGCAGGCATTGAGTTAGGCATTAAACTCAATGCCTAATTATAACATAACTATCTTGATGGGCCGTTTGAGCGATTTGTTGCTCTGTGGTTTACTTGATCTTTTAGCTTGTTAACATGCTTTGGTTGTTTAGGGTTTTTTATGTTGGTGAGAGCGCTAGATACGAGTGATACTAGCTTACTCTCAGATGATTTAAATTGAGCTTGCGCTTCTTTGCTCATATGCTTGCGGCAATGTTTTACTAATTGTGGTTGGCCAATAGATGTGCACATTTTGCTTACTAAATTGAGCAATTTATCTTTGGCAGATTTTAGATTAGGAGCCTTAAGCGTTTGCTCTCCATCTTTTAGGTTTAAGGATGTTTTTAAATCTTGCATAAAAGCCGTTTGGCCGTGTTCATTTTCTGAGTGCAAGTAGTTTAATTTTTCTCCTGTTGGAATCAAACCTTTTTTGGATAGAGAATGTAGTATTTTGCTTACTCCTTTTTCTATTTCTTTTATGGTGATATCAGAGCCATCTTTGTGGTTATCAAGAAGCTCATCTATTACTGGCATGATGTCTGAATCTACTAATGCAAGCATGTCTTTATCCTGCTTTTTATTTTCAACGGCTTGTTTGTAATTTGAACGAGCTTTAATAAATGGAAGTCCATCTTCTGCCTGATTCATTGCTTTGCGAGCATCTGCTACTGTTAGTATTTCAGAGTCGGCACCAATTTTGTCGTGCAATTCATTAAATCCTTCCGATGCTTGTTCAAATTTTTCTTGAGCATCATCCATTTGTTCGCGAGATTCTGCATTTGCCTTTTGAAGTTCTTCAAACTCTCCAGAAAGATGTTCGCGCTGAACATCCACTTCTTTAGCTAGTTTTTTTAGGTTTTCGGAGATGGCGTTGAACTTTCCTGTTTTAGGCATGCTGGTTCCTTGAGTAATTAATGTATTATTAATTATAATTTAGACATCATTGGTAGTTCAAGTTTTTTTTGTAGATTAGGTGTAGATGTAATTTTTATATGGTGGGTATATGCTTTTTACTAGGAGTGGCAATATTTATTATATAATGCCACTCCTTTGATTTAAATCTTAGAGTGGTGGGTAATTATTTATTTTGCACTTTGTTCTGGCTCAATTGGGTAGTGATGATTTTTCCAAGCTTTGAAACCACCTTTCATTTCTTTGACAGGGTATCCTAAAGTTGCAAACTTCTTGGCTGCTTTTTGTGATAAATTACATAATAATTCATAGCAATATACATAATGGAATTTTCCTTCTACTAGGCCAGGGAATTCTTTTTGATCGCCTTCGAACTTGTCCCATTTGTCAAAAGGAATATTAATTGCTCCTGGTATGTGACCAGCATTGAAATGCTCTTCTCTTCTAAGATCAACAATTACCACATCGTGTTTTTCTAAAACAGCAGATTTTACGCCGCCAGGATTAATTGTAAAATTCATTTCATCTTCGAAATATTTTACAGCAGCTTTTGTATCCTGTACTTGTGTAACAGTTTTATTATCTGCAAATGTTGAAGTTGCAATAAGTGTTATTGTTATCGCTAATAAGTAGGTCAAATATTTTTTGATAGACATAAGTAACTCTTTATATATTAAAGGGATGCAGTTAGTATACACCACCTTTAAATATAACTTCAAGCTTTAGTTCAACAGCTCAATCATGGTTTTGCCGATATCTGATGGCGAATCGGACATGGCTACGCCGGCGCTTTTCATGGCTTCTATTTTATCTTTAGCAGAGCCTTTGCCGCCAGATATGATGGCACCTGCATGTCCCATTCTTTTTCCTGGAGGGGCAGTAACACCTGCAATAAAGCCAACTATAGGCTTTTTGATTTTTGACTGTTTGATGAAATCTGCGGCTTCTTCTTCAGCCGTTCCGCCAATTTCACCGATCATGACTATAGCGTCTGTTTCATCATCGCGCAGGAATAGATCTATACAATCTATGAAGTTGGTGCCGTTAATTGGGTCACCACCAATACCAACGCAAGTAGATTGACCAAGGCCAACGGCTGTTGTTTGGTCTACTGCTTCGTAAGTAAGAGTTCCAGAGCGAGAAACGATTCCGATTTTTCCCTTTTTGTGAATATGACCAGGCATAATACCAATTTTACATTCACCAGGAGTGATAACGCCAGGGCAATTAGGACCAACTAGTCTGGTATTAGAACCAACTAGAGCTCTTCTTACTTTTAGCATATCTATAACAGGAATTCCTTCAGTTATACAAATAACTAGCTCTATGTTAGCGTCAATTGCCTCTAAGATAGAGTCCGCAGCAAATGGCGGTGGAACGTATATCACACTAGCTGTAGCGCCAGTAAGGTCCGCCGCTTCTTGAACAGTGTTATATACTGGAAGGCCTAAATGTGTTTGACCACCTTTACCGGGCGTAACGCCGCCAACCATTTTAGTACCGTAATCCATTGCTTGCTCTGAGTGGAAAGTCCCTTGAGAGCCAGTAAAACCTTGGCAAATTACTTTTGTATTTTTGTTTATCAATATTGACATAATTCTTTAATCCTCAACTACTATATAGCTTTTACAATTTTATCTGCAGCATCGCCAAGATCATCAGCTGCTATTATTTTTAAACCAGAATTATCTAGTATTTTTTTACCAAGCTCAAAATTTGTGCCAGCTAAACGAACCACTAATGGTATCTCCATACTAACTTCTTTCGCGGCAGCAACAATGCCTTCTGCTATTATATCGCAGCGCATAATTCCACCAAAAATATTGACCAATATACCTTTTACAGCTGGGTCAGATAGGATAATTTTAAAAGCTTCCGTAACGCGCTCTTTAGTTGCGCCCCCCCCAACATCAAGGAAGTTTGCAGGCTCTGCGCCATAAAGCTTTATGATGTCCATAGTTGCCATAGCTAGGCCAGCACCATTTACCATGCAACCAATGCTTCCATCCATGCGAATATAGTTTAGTTCAGATTTACTAGCACGCATTTCTAGTGGATCTTCTTCAGCCTCATCGCGTAGTGCTGCTATTTCTGGATGGCGGAATAGGCCGTTTTCATCGAAATTGATTTTAGCATCAAGAGCTAGCAGGTTATCTTCTCTTGTAACTACAAGCGGATTAATTTCGATTTGAGATGCATCAGTTGCAACAAATGCGTTATAGACGCCGCTCGCTATCTTTATCATTTGTTTTGCTTGATCTCCAGAGAAGCCAAGCCCAAACGCTAATGAACGACAATGAAATGGCTGTAGACCAGTTGCTGGGTCAACAGAAATTTTGATGATTTTCTCAGGTGTTTTTTCTGCAACATCTTCAATATCAACACCGCCTTCAGTAGATGCCATGAAAGTGATGCGATTAGTTGCGCGGTCAAGCACGACGCTGAAATAATATTCTTTTTTAATTTCGCATCCAGACTCAATATAGACCCTCTTTACAACCTGCCCAGCAGGGCCAGTTTGATGGGTTATTAGAGTTTTGCCGTATAGCTCATGCGCAAGTTTTCTTGCTTCTTCCTTATCGCGAACTACTTTAACACCGCCAGCCTTTCCGCGGCCACCCGCATGAATTTGTGCTTTGACTACATATACTTTAGCCTCAAAATCCTTCATTAGGCCGTCTATGTCTTCTTCCTTAAGGGCCACAACCCCATCAGATGTAGGAACGCCATATTTACGCAAGACTCCTTTAGCTTGATATTCATGAATATTCATTTTAGATAATTTTATTTAGTTACTAAATTGACTAGAATCTAGTTTATAATGGAATGGTAGCAGAAGTAAAGAGAAGAGTTGAGTTCAAGCGGAGTTTTTCAACTTTGAAGGCGTGAATTTAAGTGGGCATCTAATGCTATGCAATTTAATTTGTCTCATGCACAAGGGGGCACAAGAAACAAAAAATGGAACTTAGAACCCTAAAATCTTTTTTCTCTAATAAACAATCATCAAGTCAAGAGAACTATGCATCTTATCTCTAGATTTACTTAGTTTGAAATAGATACATAAAAATTATACAAAATAAACTAATAAACAAAAGGAATAAGGTAAGTGGAATTATAGTGCCATTAAAAAACACAGCTAATATATTAATTCCGCAGGCGCTAAATAACATTTCCAATGCTATCATAATGGCAGAAGCTGGAGCCGCTTTACCAGAAGCAGAAGAAACTATTTCAGCAGTTGCATTGCCAAAAATAAATCCCCAACCTAAATAACAAGGTGTTTTTAGAATTTGTATTAAAAGTGGGGAGAGAGTAGTAAGATACGAAGTGATTATAACTAATAAGTTGCTGATAAAAATTGCAATTAATCCTGTGTAAATCATTGTTTTTGCTTCGTATTTATAAACTAATTTGCCGCTAATAAAGTTCCCAAGTACATAAAATATAAAAACTGGAAATGCGTATAAGCCATAACTTTGCGGCTCAACATTCATGTAGTCCACAAATAATAATGGCAGAATACTAGATTCGGTAAGTATCAACATAACTGTTAAAACTTTTACAGTTAAATATTTGATAAATAGTTTTTTGCTAAAGATTGTCTTGTAATTCAGTGTAAACTCTTTTAAAGAAAAATCTTTTTTCTCTTTAAGAGTTTCTGGCTGATAAATTAGCATGATAGTCAAGGCAATCAGAGAAAAAAGGAAAAGTACCTGAAAGCAGTTTCTCCATCCAATTAACACTCCTAAATAAGAGCCAATTACTGGCGCGACAGAAGGTGTAATACCAGCTATAGAATGCACATAATTCATCACTTTAGCGTAGTCTTTTTCTGAATATAAATCTTTAAGACAGGCGTTGCCAATCACCCAGCCAGCTCCAGATCCAATACCTTGAGTAAATTTGGCAATTAAGAATATATTGATATTAGTAGAGTAAGCTATTAATAATGTAGATAAAGAAAATATACTAACCGAAAAAACCATCATCGGTTTTCTACCGAATGAATCAGTGATGCCTCCGTATATAACTCCAGCTATGCCAAGAGCAAATAAACCAATGCTTATTGTCGCTTGAGCTAGTTGGTCGCTTATTCCAAAATTCAATTTTACATCCGGTAGTAACACAGAGTTAAAGGAAATAGCGAATTCAATTATAACAATAAAAAATGTCGTAATTATAGGAACTAATGTAGTTTTGTTTTTTTTTAACGAGAGTTTCATGTGCAGATAAAATAAATATGTTTATGAATTTGCTTTTTTTGAGATCACTATATCTTTGCAGTTGTTTGCTGGCAATAGATAAGATGAAATCGGATTTTAAATTTATATTCGTTTTTCATATGGCCAATATGTGGCTCGATTCTTGACTAGGCTATCTAAGGGGTGCTTTTATAAAATTCACTACCACTATAATCAGCTTATGGTAGCGCGCTATAAGTTATATTTAAATCATCTTTGCTATTTGAAGATAATCCTCTGGGGATAGGTTTTCTGCCCTGAGGGATACGTCAATTTCGAGTTCATTTAGAATCTCAACAATGGTTGGTACAAAGCGCTTTAGGGATGATTTAATCATTTTGCGTCTTCCAGAAAATGCGTGCATTGTTAGCTGCTCTATTTTTGACAAAAGATCTTCGCTTGGGATTTCTGCTTTTGGTACTAAGCGTACTATGCTAGACCATATTTTGGGTTCCGGATAGAATGCTTTTGGGCTTACATCGAAGCATTTTTCAACGTTGCAAACTATCTGGCATATTATGGATAAGCGCCCATATGCTTTGCACCCGCGTGCTGAGACGATGCGATTTACCACTTCTTGTTGCAGCATGATGGTCATGCTACTTATGTAGGAATGTTGATGCAGCCAGCCAATAAGTAGTGGGCTGCCAATATTATAGGGTAGATTTGAGATGATATCTAATTTAGATCCAGCCTTTATTATATCAGATAATTTTATCTTGAGCGCATCTGCGTGTTTAATTTCAAGCTCTGGGTATATGGATTGAATCTCTTCTAATAAAGGCAAACAGCGGGAGTCTGTTTCTATTGCTGTAAGTTTTGCAGGGGTAGCTTTTAAGATAGACCTTGTTAGGCCAGCAGGCCCTGGGCCTATTTCTAGGGTGTTTGATGCAGAATTAATTTGAGAATATCTTACTATTTTATCGCACAGAGTTTCGTCAAATATGAAATTCTGCCCATATTTTTTTAGCGGTGCTATTCCATGTTTGCGTGCAAGCTTTGCGATAGAGGGTAGCATACTGCTTACCCTTTATATCCAGGAATCATTACTTTAATATAAGCCTTAGACTTCATGTCTTTGAAGAATTTAGCAGCTTTTTTAGACATTCTTTTGTTAGATAAAAACTCCTTTAATCTGCTTAAATCGTTAGAAGAGACCGTGGATTCTTTCTTGCAAACAAAAACCATTTTGAATTTATCATTTTCTTTATAAATGCTGCTTGAAGAGCCAACTTTAGTATCTAGAATTATAGACCTAGTTGCAGATGGCATTTGTTTTAATTTTCTATCGAATTTTTCAGCATCAGCAAATGAGTTATATAGTTTTTCTTCTACTTTATCGCAAGAGGTAAAACGCTTTTTTAGAGTTTGCATTTGACTTAAAGTTTTGTCATCATTGGCTGTGGATGTAAATACCCAAGCTTCAACATTGAAACCTTGATTTGCGCTATGTATAACAGCTACATCTACTTCTGAAGGCGAGATTGAAATGGAGTTTGATAAAGAAGTAATAATTTGATTCTTTATTAGTTCACCACGAATTTGTTGTTTAAACACGTTGAAGTCAACGCCTTTAGCGCGAAGGTGAGATTTCATTCCACCCTTTGGCATTTTGTTTCTTTGTTCGATAGAGTTAATTGCATCAGTAATAGCTTCTGCGCTAATTGTTCCACCAACTTTTTCTGCATGTTGAGCTAGCAATTCTTCGTCCACTAGGATCCTTAAGATATCGCTATTTAATTGGCGGTCTACGTTTGGGTCTGAATTATCGATGCTGTTAAGAACTATTGCCATTTTTTTTCTTGCTACAAAATCATATTTTGTAATTGGCTGGTCGTTAACAAGCGCAATGATGCCTGGTAATTCTGCAAAGGCTGATATTGAAAACAAAAGTACGAAACTAACTAATATTTTTTTCATTCTGTAAAACTCACATATTTATAACTTTCAAACCAACGGAAAATGTCTTGGTTCTGGTTTTGTTAACTCCCCGAATGCGATCATGCAGGAAATTATCGCTTATTGCGCCGTTGATACTAACACAATCAAATAGATATGTCATCCTTATAGTTCTTGTAAGCACTCTTGCTTTGCGCAGAGAGATGTCAAGCTTAGAGCCAGCGCCAACTAGTAGATGTTCTGTAAGTTGGTAGTTCATATCTAAGCTAACTTGCGAGATTTTATTTTCCTCTGGTTCGAATCCTTCCCTAGAAAAATATCTAGAAACATTATGCAGTTCGGTAAATATTGCATTGGCATTGAATTTTTTTGTGCTAGCAACGGCGCCTATTTCGTTTAAGATGGGTTTTAAGTTTTGATCGCGACGGAATCGATAAAAGAGGTCAAAATTATCAGCAAAATCTATCCTCACATTACCTACATATTCTGAGTTTCCTTTTTGCGAGACGTTATTTTTATGAACTAATTGCCCAAGGAAGGCATCTAGGTATAATTTATGAGACATAAGTGAAGCATTCATGCCGTAGCTTAAGCGATTGCCGTGATCGTGAAAATCTATTCCACTGAATCGATTAGCGTTAAATATATTATTTTCGGATAATTCATTCTTAGGCGAGTCTACTAGGCCAAATTTGTTGAATCTAGTTTCGTATTTATTGCCAATAGCTACCATTGCTGTTGGTTCTAATTTTAGGATTGATTTGGAACTGATTTGAGAAGTTAGTGGATATCTCCAGCGTGATCTGAGTTCTGGAGTGTTTCTATACCAGACGCGCTCCACCTCTTTGCCGGTTGTTTTGTCATGTAAGCTTACTAGATATAAATCACCACGATTAGCTGCAGAAAGAGTAACTATATGCCCGCCATCAGATATTAAATTTGTCATTAGTTCAAGGTCTAGAGAGTTCCTAGAGAGTTGCGTGCCGCTATCTTCTCTGTATGCCATAACGTTACTACGTACATTAAGTAGCAGTGAGTCATCGTCATTAAGGCCATATATGTGCTGCGTGCGTATGTGCGGTAAAACAAATGGGGTGTGCGTATTAGAATCTTTGGCTCTTAAATCCTGGAAATGAAAGCTCTCTAATGAGAAATAATCCCGTTCGTTGATTTTGTTTACATAGAGTTTTGAAGTTAAATATGAATCATAAATTTCATGATGGTTCGTTAGGTAAGCTTTGTCTGAAGCGCGTTTAATATCAAAGCCATAATTAATAGCATTATGAGAGAAGTCGCCTTTGGCAAATATATGGAAGCGACGATTGTTAGAGTTGTTATTATCGCCTTTTTTGAACTCGGGATTTCCATAACTACCATTTATTGCATATTGCCCCAGCTTAACTTTATGGCGCAATTGTCCTTCGAAAATAGTATGGTTTTTAGCAAATCTAGGGCTTATAGTTACGTCTAGATTCGGCAGTACACGGAAATAAAATGGTAACATGAAATCATCTTTTTTGATTTCTGGACCAAGTATGCCAGATTGCGCTGGAGCATCTGGAGTAGGGTGCAGGAAATATGGCAAATACATTATTGGCACACCATATACTTCAAAGAATAAATGCCTATAGGTGATTTGTTGCTTGTCATAGTCAATGTCAGTATGGGCAGAATTTAATTGCCATATGGGTTTCTTCCCGCAATTGATGGTACACGGGGTGAATACTGCTTTCTCTAGAGTGATGTGGTTTTTGTCTATCCTATTTGCTAGCCGCGCTGTTAGCAAGGAGTTGTCATCGAATTTGGCGATGAATTCTTCTATAGCGCCTTTCCTTAGTTTGTCTTTAAATATGGCTCTATCGCCTTTTATGGTACGTCCGTTTGGGTCGATTATTCGTACATTGCCTTCAGCGAAAATTGTATCTTTCTTTAAATTATAATGGATTTTATCTGCATTTAATGTGTAATTATCCATTTCTACAAATACAGAGCCAGATGCAGTGATTACTTCCTTTTTAGCATCATAATGCACTTCCTTTGCTTTCATAACCGCGCCAGATGAAGTGGCGGCAGATACAGAAAAAGCTTGGCTAATCAGTATTAATATCAGGAATAGTTTGCAAATAACGCGCATTTAATTTAACTTTTAGAATTCAAAGGAGATAATACAGCATGTTGGAAGATAATTTAAGTAATAACGTAGATCAATCAGAATTTTCTGTATCAGAGATATCTAGCAAAATAAAGTTCTTGCTTGAAAATAACCTAGGAACCGTGAGAGTCAAGGGAGAAATCTCTGGATTGAAGATAGCTTATTCTGGTCATGGGTATTTTTCTTTAAAAGAAAATAGCTCAGTTTTGGCGGCGATATGCTGGAAGCATAGCCTATCTAGAATAAATTTTAAGCTAGAAGATGGCTTGGAAGTTATAGCTACGGGGAAAGTTACTGCTTATGCTGGGCAGTCAAAATACCAAATTTCAGTAGAGCATATAGAGCCAGCAGGGGCTGGGGCTTTTATGCAAATATTAAAAGAGCGCAAAATCCAGCTGGAAAAAGAAGGGCTTTTTGCTAAAGAGCACAAGAAGCCATTGCCGTTTATGCCTAAGAAGATAGGTGTTGTTACTTCTATGAGCGGCGCGGTAATTAAAGATATCATTCATCGTATTGAAGATAGATGCCCAGCGCATTTGGTAATTTGGCCAGTTAGTGTTCAGGGGGAGGTCGCTGCTGCGGAAATCTCAAAAGCGATTGACGGGTTTAATGCAATGAAGCCAGATGAGCGCCCAGATATTATCATTGTAGCTAGAGGCGGCGGGTCTATAGAAGATTTATGGGCGTTTAATGAAGAAATTGTTGTGCGCAGCACTTATAATTCAAGCATCCCTATAATTTCAGCCGTGGGCCACGAAACAGATTATACTTTGATTGATTTGGCTTCAGATGTAAGAGCTCCAACCCCAACAGCCGCGGCGGAATTTGCAGTTCCTGTGATTACTGACCTAAAATATACTATAAGATCACTTTACGAGCGTGCGTATAATAGATTCAACGATAGAATTAGATATTATCTGCAGCGTATAGAAAGTAGCGCCAGGAGCCTGCAGCAGGTGCAATCTTATGTGAATAATAGTACGCAAAGATTGGACGATTTATCACTTAGACTTGTTGATTCGTTGCCTAATTTATTGAAAAACAAACATCTAGCTTTGCAGTATTTCCCGCTGGCAAGATTGAAGCCGCTCAAGATTTTGAAATATAAATATCTACAATATAAGCATGTTAGTGATAATTTGCTAAACAAGAAAGATTCGCTTTTAAATGAGCAGGAGCATAAATTACTGCTTAGCAAGTCTTTGCTTTCCAGCCTTGATTATAATAATGTATTAAAGCGTGGCTATGCAATGCTTAAGAATGATGGTGGCACTATTATTTCGTCGTTAGAAGAGGCTAAAAAGAGCAAAGCTTTGAATTTAAAAATGCAAGACGGCGAAATGAGCGTGCATTTTAGTAAAACTTGACTAAAATAAAAGTTAAGATATTATGCCAGCATGTTGTTCAACTATATTGGGAGTAACCTTATGAAAGTAGCATCTAATAAAATTCTATCTCTTCTTAATTACAGAATAGCTCGCGTGGCTATGGGTATCTGTTTGATATTTTTATCAGCGCAAGTAAGTATTCCTCTAAAGCCTGTGCCAATCAGTTTATATAGTGTTGGTGTATTGATTTTAGCATTGTGCTACGAGAAAAGCGAAGCGCGCCAGGCGATGGTTGGGTTTATAGCTATAGGAGCTATGGGCGCTCCTGTGTTTGCTAATTTCGGAGCTGGCCTTCCTGTATTGCTTGGTCCTACTGGTGGATATTTAATTGGCATGGTTCTATGTGTTTATGTAGTAACCGCGCTGCGCGAGAAATTCGGCGAAGATAGCTGGATGAAATTAATTGCCTATAGTGCGATTGGTTCTGCTTGTTTGTTCGTTATTGGCGTGCCTTATCTAGCAATGCAAATCGGTTTTGCAAAAGCGTTACAATTCGGGCTGTATCCGTTTATTATTCCAGGCATAGTGAAAGCGTTCTTTGCTGGGTCTTCGATTCGTTTGTTGAAGCAGGTGAAGAAGGGGTAATCCTGAATGGTATTGTCGCTTGCGACCGTACTGTGTCATTACGTATTAGCCGTCGCTCCATATTAGCGTTGCTCCGTATCCGTGTCGCTCTGGCATCTTCCCTGTCATTCCCGTTCTACCATATGTCATTCCCGCGGAGGCGGGAATCTCATGAGTTTAAACCGCTTAGATTCCCGCCTCCGCGGGAATGACAGAAAAGGTACGGGAATGACAGAGAAGGTGCGGAATGGGAAGGGTATAAGAATTAGAGAACTAGCACAGGAATGGCGCTAGAACTTTAGACTAGCTTCCCATCAAGCTTTAATCACAACGCTATTAGCCATTTTGTCGTGGATTGTCATGCCGCGTTTGTTAAAATGTACAGATAGGAGGCTAAGCAGAGCGGTTATGTAGCCGAAGAATCTTCTGATGCAGCGATAGGTGGATAGTTTTGATTTTTGGTCGTCTGCATCTACGATTTTCATTCTCATTATCATTTTGCCTGGTGTTGCGCCAAATTTTCTCCAGAAAAATACAAAATATCCTCCCATGAAGAAAGTATGTATGGTCAGTAATATGGCAGAGTATTTTAAAGTGCTTTCCAGAGTTATGTAGTCTGCAAATGCTGGTATTGTCATGGATGCAGCAAGCGCATCATTGTTAGACATATCTACGTTATGCGATAGGAAAAAATCTTGAAACACCCAAACAAAAATATATTTTGAGATTATATTAATCAGCGGAGATAGTATGATAGTTAAAATCGCTAGATCTATAGTAACTGAAAATAACCTTGGAATAAATTTGGGGTAAAGAATTTGCTTCTGCATATTTTTTTACTTATTTTTATGATGAAAAAGATACAAATTTCAATAGCTTAACAGAGGTTGGGATTAGTAATACAACTGCGCCAACCATCATATAAGATACTGTTATTAATTCACCATAATAGATATAGCTAGATAGGGCAATAGCCGCTGCGCATATTAGTGAGCGCATTGCCATTATTGCAGAAGATGCCGCGCCTTTTATGTCTGGGAAAATGTCTAGGGATTTGGCAAATATTACTGGATAACTCATTGCAGCGCCTATACCGTAAATAATCATTGAAAGGCTTGTTAAATACGGTGATTTTTCTGTGAATATTGCGACTGCTAACATAGCAAATGCGCCAATAGTAGCTAGCCCAACGCCGTATATCACGCAGTTTTTTTCGCCAATAACAGCAGTGATTTGCCCGGAATATAGGCTGCAAAATGAGAATGCTGCTATTATTGCACCTTGATGCAGTGCGTAATACATGATTGGTAAATCGTATGTTTCCATATATAAAAACGAGCCGCAAGAAACAAAGCTCATCCATCCAGCGAACTCAACGCTAGGTGCTATAGAGGCGTACATAAAGCGTTTGTCCGTTAGTAGTGTTTTGAAGTCGCCTAGTATTTTACGCGTGTTGAATGTGCTAAGTTCATTACGTGTTTCTGGTAGCCAGAAATATAGCATAAACCAAGAAATTACCGAGACTACAGCAATCGTTGCATAGTTCCCTCTCCAACCGACAGCTTCATTGATAAATCCCCCAGCGATTGGTGCTATGGACATAAACACCGTAATTAGTGAGTTCATCTTGCCGATTATTGAAGCGGATTTTTCAGAAGAGTAAACATCCGCTATCATGGCGAAAGCCACAACGGCAGAAGTACTGGCGCCAAGACCTTGCACAAGGCGGGAAAATAACAAGAATTCAATAGATTCTGCTATAACACAACCGCAAGCGCCAAGCATCATAATTGCGTTACCAATCAGCATTACTTTTCTGCGACCTAAAGAGTCTGATAATGGCCCATAAATAATTCCAGATATGCAGAAACCAAAGAAGTTGGCTGCTATGGTCATTTGTGTCAGGCCGTCTGAAATATCGAAATAGTCCGAGATATCCGGGAAGCTCGGTACAGAAATATCCACCTCAACGCAGCATGTAAGCAGCGATACTACGAGTATAAATGGTAGGTTCTTCATAATGCGTTTTTAATTAATTCTATTGTTTTTAGCAAATTCTTTTCCTCATAACTAATCATATCATGACCCCAGACTGGTTTTGGAAATAATTTGTCATTCCGATAGCGAGCTATAATATGCATATGTAATTGTGTTACTACATTGCCAATTGTTGCGATGTTCATTTTGTCTGCTGAAAATGCTTTTTGTACCACCTGCGTAACTGCGTGGGTTTCGGCATTCAGCATCCCATATTGCGCCGCGTTAAGGTCAGTGATTTCAACTATGTTTTTAATGCGCGGCACAAGTATCACCCACGGGAAGTCGCTATTATCGATTAATCTAAGTTGGCAAAGATCTAGATCAGCAATAAAGTGACTGTCTTTTTGTAGCGTTGCATTTAGCTTAAAATCAGGCATCTACTCCTCTGCTAGCTTATCTGGTTGCTTTTTATTACCTACAATAACATCTATAGCCTTGGCGAAAGCACCGTTACCAAGCACATTGGCGCTGGTGATTATTGGGTCAAATAGGATATATAATGCTGTAATTAATGATAGCATCTCAGAATTAAAGCCTAAATATTGCTCTAATATCGGCAGCATTACTATAATCCCCCCGCCTGGTATTGCGGCTACTGAGAATTTTGCTAGTACAAAATAACATGTGAATATTAAATATACAAACAAATGCGGTTGCTCTAGACCATAATTTTTTAGTATAGCAAAAGCAAAGCACGGAATAGCTATGCAGTCACCAATCAGGTGGATGTTGACAGTCGCTGGCACCACAGTATGGACAAGATCTTTGTTGTCAGCATTTTTCTCTGTTCCAACTAATGTTAGCGGCATGCTCGCCGCGCTGGACATTGTGCTAAATCCACTAAGTGCAGCTGGAAGCATGTTCCTAACTGATGATACAAATGCTTTAAAGCGGAATTTGTTAAATACAAAATACAATAATAGAATATATCCAAATTGAGCTACGGCAATGATTGCAAAGATCACTGTATAATCTTTGATTATTTGCGTAACTATGCCGTCATGCTGTAGCTTAACAACGAATCCAGTTACGAATAACGGAATTAGTAATGTGATTGCGCGTAGTAGGTAATTTACTATTTTCTCTAGAAACAGACCCAGCCTCTCTGCGCCATCAGGAACTATGCTTGCAGATAATATACCAGCAACAATTCCAGAGAACATAGCTATATAGTTTGGAACCCAGCTTTGTAGTTCAAATAATACTGTTCCAGTTAAGCTGCTGCCCTCATCTGGCATGATGATTGAGATATCAAAATCGTAGACCCAAGCGCCAATAAACTGCGTTAAGGTAGTAGTTAGGAAGTTTGATGCTACAACGCCCACCAAAATCAATACTATTATTCTAGATGCGTCTTTGGCAAGATTCACTGCGGCTTTGTAAAGCAGGCTGAAAATAATAATTGGTAGCAGAAAAATAATTATCGATTTAATGGAGATGCTAATCCCGTATAAAATTTGCGCAACTGCGACAGGGATAAAGCTTCCAAAAGATATTATAGCTAAAATGAGGATGGCTAGAATAACTGGCATCTGACGAAACATAATGTTTACCTAAAAAAATACAAAAAAATGGGTGGAGTATATATCTATTTACCGGACACACCGGTAGAGAAAGTTTGGGTAGTAATTTGTGTATTCTTAATCATTAATTTCTATAGGAAATAAATCAGTTATCTGCGTAGGAACATAGCAGACATATGTGCGCATGTCTATTAAAATATATATTATCAAATTTTTTCATAACAAAGGAAGATATTTTTAATGAATTTTATACTTTTCTCCCAGAAACGGCTTGAGTTATACACAAAACAAGCTTTACTACTATTTGTTAAATAGTTTTTTAATGCGTTCTAAATAGTGGGAGTGTCGTTTCACAAGGAGCATGCGGGTTGTAGAGGTACGCTCATTTTTTAGTCAACCTATTGGAAAGCAAGGAGTGGGTTGGTAATTTACCTAGGTGTCAACATTTTATTCACAGAGTTATCCACATCTTTTGTGGATATTAACTTGTACAGAATTCTTTCCACAACCACTGGTTTCAGCTAGCGTTAAATAAGTACAGAAACACAAGGGATATGATCGCAGCGCCTTGTAACAAAACTCTTAACGACATCAATTTGGTTCCGTACTTTTTAGTGAATTTTTCGCCAGCCGCCATAGAGAAAATTCCAAGAAGTAAAACCGTGATTGTTAGAACTATGAATGTAATTAAGAAAAGCATTTTTTTAAACCAATTTTGATGTTTGAATTAGATAATATCCCAAACGAACTTTCCTTACTAGCGTTATATTAGTATATGAATGAAATTTCGATTGACAAAGCTGCGTGTTTTTACTAAAATGCTGGCTATATATTAGATATAAAGAAGATTATAAGTTATGAGACGTACCTTTCAACCGAGTAATATTGTAAGAAAAAGAAGACATGGTTTTAGAGCCAGAATGGCAACAGTTGGTGGTAGAACTATCATCAAGAACCGCCGTGCAAAAGGCCGTAAGAAGCTTACTGCTTAGTACCTGAGAGGGGAGGGGATAGGCGGCGCTATGCCCCTAGTGTTATTTCTGCGACCACTGCATTCTCGTGTCCACTGTCTTCACGCACACACTGTCATTCCTGCGACCACTGTCATTCCCGCCTCCGCGGGAATGACAGTGTCTAGTTAAAGGCGGGGATGACGGTGTCTAGTTAAAGGCTATTTATTACAGTGTTTAGTTAAGCTTATCTATAAATACGAATAATAATTTCAGCATGAATATTATTTCTCTCAAAAATCAAAAAGAATTCGATCTCGTAAATAAACATGGTGCCAAGCAACATGGCTCATCGTTGATTCTTGTGCTTTCTAAAAAATTCCATAATACAAAACCTACAGACGAAGATGCTACATATTTGGGTATAAAAATCAGTAGGAAATATTCCAAAAAGGCTGTGATACGCAATAAGGCAAAAAGACGTGTTAAGCATTTAATGCGTATGATGATTGCGAACCCAGATTTGGACACGCAAAATAAAGCAATGATCATTGTCCCCAAGAAAAACCTTCATAAAGAAAATTTTGCAAGATTAGCGGCGGATTTTTGCTGCGCTTTTCAGAATGCGAATAAATCAGCATAATCAGCGAGGAAACCACCAGTAATCGTCATAGCGAGGAGCGGAGCGACGCGGCTATCCATTCAAACGCGCCACACACCACCCGCAGCTCCATGGATTGCCGCGCTCCGCTCGCAACTATTTTGATCTTTTCTTGTAAACATAGTTGATCCAGGAATCGCATGGGTAAGATTGGTTCTTAGACCAATGGCACTAACTTAAGCTTAAAATCCATATTTCAAGCCACCTTCAGATGATAACAACTTCTAGGTTTTTGCATTTTAGGAAAAGATTTTGGTCTTCGTTTGACGACTCTAGGTTCGCTTCTCCTTGGTCTATTT
>CAXMOU010000040.1:0-3082 GCA_964195465.1 uncultured Rickettsiaceae bacterium | reverse complement strand
TAAGCAGCTTGGTCATGATTCTGAGATAGGGAGCAGCTTAAGTTATTTTACTAAGCAGGAGTTGGCTGACAAAGCTCTGGATGCTGAGTTTGAAAAAAATAAAGGCTTAGTAGGTAGTATGATAATGAACGCTTTTGATTTTACCGTTAACAAAATCACTGCATTCAATGATAAGCATTTCATTGATAATGCTTACTACAAATACGTAGCTCCTAAGTTCCAAAAGCAATCAGTAGAAGAGGTCCTTGAGAAAGTAGGAGAAGAGATGGAGCAAGAAGCTATTGGCAGTAGCGTAATGCTTGAGCAAAAAGCAGTAGTTGGTGGATCAACAATATCTAATCATACATCTGTCATTAGCAATGAATCTATTGCTAAAAACAACGTACCAATCACTCCAAAAGCGAAGGAGTCTGCTAAAGAGCGCTTTTACAAAAAAGCGGATTATGTTCGCGCCACTAGCTCGCAAGAAAACAGGGTGCAGCAAAAGGTTCAGTGGGATATGGAGGCTGAGCGTTTGCGTAATGAGGTCAAGTTCAAAGCTGAAATTATCGCGCGTAATTTACTGGGCGAGCCTAACAAGAGTCTCTCTAATGGTAAGACGCTGCGTTTTGGTGAACACGGGAAAATTGCAGTACGCATTAGTGGTGATCGCGCGGGTAATTGGTTTGACTTCTCCGCCGACAAAGGTGGTGATATGTTTGCGCTTGTTCAAGATAGGCAAGGATGTGACTTCAAAGGTGCTGCTGAATATTTGCGCAAGAGTGTTGGTATGGAAGCAAGTAATAATAGCCACTTGAAGCTAGTGAACATTCACCGGACCAAGGATTTAACGGAGAAGCACTTACAAGCAAAAGCTGAAGAGGAGCGCGCTGCTAAGCTAAAAGCTGAGTATGTTGAAAAATTATATGCAAGGGCAAAAGATATTGGTGATCGCTCAGTAGCATACAGATATTTAACGCAGCATAGAAAAATCTCTACTAAGCTTGAAAAAGCTAGTGATATTAAGAGTGGAGGAATATATATACGCAATGAAAACACTAACAGTGAAGCGGAAGTTAGCAAAGTAGAGAAAGGCAGATATTTACCTGCAATAATAGCATTTGCTAGAAACGCAGATGGCAAGGTGACTGGTGGCCAGCAAATCATTTTAAACCCCACAAGTGCTACAAAAGCAGATATTGCCATACCAAAGAAGTCATTTGGTAAAATAGCTGGTTCTTTTGTTGAGGTTGGTAATGACAAAGTCACTCAAGGCCAAGAAAAAGTTACAATAATAGCAGAGGGATTAGAAACAGCGTTATCCCTTAAACAAGCGCTCCATAATCAAAATACAAAAATCTTATGTTCACTCGGTATTAGTAATATTAAAAATTATCCAGCATTAGTAGGAGATAAAATAGCTCTCGATACGACGAGGAAAAAACTAGAGCTTGTAGGTCAGGATTTAAGTTTCCTAATCAACAACAAAGTAAAGCCAACAGAAAAATTATTTGAAACTCTACAAAACACACAGGATTTACAATTAACGTCAGAAAATTTCAAAAAGGAATGTCAGGAGCACGCTAAGCTCTCAATAGAAAAAGATTTAAACAGAGGAGAGTTCCTTGCCAGCTTTGATCGTGAAAAGGATTTGACTGAGTTAATAACACAAAATAAGACTAATCATCGCGACATGTTAAATTATATTGAACCAGGATATACTACAGACAGATTGGACTCGCTTAATCAACGTATGGAAATATATAAAATAGTTGAAAAAGAACAAGAGCAGAATCCTGTTGAAGCAAAGAGATTTAAAGAGGAAGTTCTTTTAAGTAATAGGTTTGCTAAAAGAGAGATTAAAAACACACTGCAATGCTATCAAGAAAAGGGATTAGTTGCAGCCACAGATTTTGCCCAAAAGAAAAATGGTGATTCTGTGATTGAAAAATTAGCATTACGTAGAGCAAATATCATCAAGTCAGATAAATCGCTAGCAGGAAAGGAATATATAGAATTAGCGGCAAAAGATAATGAGGTAATGCGTTATGTAGATAAAGCCTTACTAGACGGTAAAAGCTTTGACAATCCGCAGCCTAAAGATAACAACTTATTGGATTTTGCAAACCAAAGAGATATCAATAATATCAGCAAGGAATTAGAGGGCAGAAAAGCGGAAGGTCAGTTTAAAGAATCTGCTCAAGATTTGCAGCATTTTGGTACAAGTATGCAGGTAAAACAAGGTTTAGAACTTTATAAAGAAAAAAACATTGATGAGTTTACTAAGTACGCAGATAAAACATGTAAAACAATTGTAATACAAGAAGTGCAACAAAATATAGAAAATATAGAGCGCGGTAAAAAAGTAGAATCTTTGGACGGTACTAAATATAAGGATAAGGGAGATTATCTTGCTGCAACAGGAGTAAATACCCAGATCATGAAATACATCGAACCAGACTCAACTCTAGCAAGGCAAATAGAAAAGCAGCAACAAATGGAGCAAAAAGAAGAAAAACAAGAAACAAAAAACTGGGACTTCGAACGGTAAAATCTTTTTCTCTATTGAACCTTCGCATTGAAGGCTGCTTCAAGGTTCATTTTTCTGCTGCAACTAATCTCGATAAATTCAAATAGCAATAAAAAGCTATTTATGTTAAAATACTACTTGAACTTAAACAAACGAAACATTGGATAATAACTAAACCTTATGGCGATTTCTAAATTTCTTGACCCAAAAAATGACGTAGCTTTTCGCAAAATTTTTGGTTCTGAAAAAAACAAAGATATTCTAATCCATTTTATCAACGATATCATGGGCTTTAAAGCTAGTGACCAAATCCAAGAAGTAACGTTCTTGTCACCAGTACAAAATCCAGAAATCGCTTATAAAAAAGAGTCAATAGTTGATGTATTATGCAAGGCAGAAAATGGCACTCAGATAATCGTAGAAATGCAGGTATCACCGTCTAAAGGCTTTCAAAAAAGAGCGCAGTACTATGCAGCAAAAGCTTATTCACGTCAGCTATCTAAGGGGCAGGGAGACGATGGTATTTATGCTAATTTAAAAGAAGTGATCTTTATCGCAATAAGTGATTATAAT
>CAXMOU010000039.1:0-1387 GCA_964195465.1 uncultured Rickettsiaceae bacterium | reverse complement strand
CAGTTTATTGCTGATAGGTGTCCTAATTTAACAACTTTAAAACTAGGTTCTACAAACCTTGATAGCATCTCTCTTGAGAAAATACTGAAATCTATCAACACCAATGCTATTCAGTATTTAGACATATCTGGTAATGACCTTCACAGTACCGATTTAAATAAAATGCTGCATGCTTTACCTAGCATCCAATGTATTAAAATAGATGGAAGTAATATTTCTAAAATGCAAATTTCTGCACTTAAAGCAATTGCTCCAAAATTGTTTGATGAAGCAGGGTATGAGGCTCGATGTTATGAGCAATATATTCTTAAGAGTATGGAAATACTAAATTCTACTTTAGAAGAAATTGGTATAGCAGATGATTTAATAGGATTGGTTGATGAATATTATCACGATGTAGCGTAATTGATTCTATCACATGTGTGACCTAGCAAGAGTGGGGTTCTGATGCTGTCTTAACAGATGCGAGCCGTCATTCTCCAGCCACCAACTGTCATTCCCGCCTCCGTGGGAATGACAGCGTTGTTTTAGTCCTTCAAAAAGTTTATATGTTTTACTTTTGCATTATATAAAGCTTTTAATTTAGCTGAATTAGTTAGGCCATTTTCATTTACTAGGATTACTTCGCCAACTCCAGCTCCGAAGTCATTTTTGAAATCATAAAGCATTCCAAGGATAACAAGAGATCCGTCGTCTATTTTGGCTTTGTATTTATTCATTGCATAAGCAACCTGGTTATGGACATTTTCTATAATAGCTTCATTTAGCTCTGTTTTAGAAAGCTTTATAGTTTCAAGTTCTTTGTCTATTGCGGGAAGGTTGGTTTTCTTCTTGGCGACAGCTGCAGTAATTGCTCCACAAGCAGAATGCCCCATTATGATAAGATATTTAGTCTTTAGTACTTCAACGCCATAATCAACTGAACCTTCGCTCGTGATCATTTGGTTTCCAATATTTCTGATAGAGAAAATATCATTCTGAGGCGTTTGGTCTATAGACTCAAGATGAACCCTTGAATCAGAGCAGCCTAAATAAGTTGAGTTTGGATGTTGGTGATTAGCAAATTTTTGGAAAAATTCAGGGCTATATTTTTTTGTAAATACATCATTATCCCCGAATATTTCGTTTAGAAATTTTACGGTAGTTCTGGAGTCAGAATCATTCGCATAAGCTAAATTAGATGAGGCGATGAATAGAAATAAGATTATTTTTATAATATGGCTCATAGATTCTCTCCGTGTTATTTATGGTGCATTAAAGCTTCAAATGCGACAGATCTAATGTTCTATCTTATTATAGTATTGTGTAGTATATTCAATCGGAGTTAGAAAACCAAGTATTTTTCTTGGTCTATTATTTAGCTTATTTTGAATTTTCTTTACCTCTA
>CAXMOU010000038.1:0-13480 GCA_964195465.1 uncultured Rickettsiaceae bacterium | reverse complement strand
CCCGAAACTATTGGAACAGCTTTAGCTCCAAAATAACTATATGCAGTATAGATATTTAGTAGGTTTTGTATAGATACTGGAGAAATAACAGTTGCATTACCTGGTGTAGATGATTTCATAATTTTCATTGATTAATTTTAGGGGGTTTTTTATACACAGATTCTGGCGAATAGTCAATCTACCATTTGATAAAAAACATCTTAATTAATGCGCTTGATATTTTTTCCGTATATCATCTCATGATGTCTCAACTATTATGAAGCGCCTCATGAAAATAATAACCATAGAAGAACAACAATCCCCAAGCTCATCCGCGCTTACAAACGAAGCTGCGAATGTCACATTTCCGCTATCTGCAGAAGATAAGGAAATAATCGCCAACATGAAAGATCTGCTTTTTGCAGCACAAGGGGTTGGGCTTGCGGCTCCGCAGGTAGATGTGCGCAAGAAAATTGCATTAATATACATACCAGAAAGCGCCTCACTACTACGCGAGGATGTGCGCACATACCCTATGCATGTAATTATTAACCCAAAATACACCCCGCATGAGCAAGATGATCTCGCACATGACTTTGAAGGATGTTATTCTGTAAAGAGCGTATATGGGAAAGTTCCAAGATACAAAACTATCGAGCTTCAATACCAAGACGAAACAGGAACTCACTTTAAAAAACAAGTTTCTGGATTTTATGCCAGAGTATTGCAGCACGAGATTGACCATTTAAATGGTTTGCTAATAACGGATCGCCTAACGCCAGAATGCCCGCAAGGAACATTCGATGAAATGCTAAAAATGCGCAGAGCCGAACTTCCAGAGGAAAAGCGCAAACATTTTGATAAGCTAATAAAACAAAAGGGAATGGTAAGCGATGATAAAAAAGAGGAGCAAACTTAACTGGATTCTAGGAATAATTATATTAACATTACTACCATCCCATTGCCTTGCAAGCGGGCATGGAGGCAGCGGGGAAGACAAAGCGCCAGCAATAGAAGATAAATCCAGGCTGCTGCTTAGCATAATGAAAGAAGGCAATTACAGCCATATTGGCGGCATAGAGGCTATTAATTTTCTAACCAGCAAAGCCATAAAAATCGACCCGAATATTGAGAGCGGCAATAGCCTGGACGTTGGCTGCGGCTTTGGCGGGGCAGCTGGCTTTTTGCAAGATAGCGGATTCTCCAACATGTGGGGAATAGACATAGACGAAAAAGCAATAGAACACTCAAAACATACTTACCCCAACGTAAATTTTGCAACAGCAGACGCAACTAAACTCACAGACATATTCGAAGATGAGTTCTTCTCATTCGTGTATATGCTCAACGTAGCAAACGAAATACCAGACAAAGCAGCCATGCTGCAAAAAATCAAATCAGTATGCAAAGACGGCTCAATATTAGCAATCTTTGACTACACACTAGCAGACCCAAACAACAAAGAAGAGCTTCTAGACCATGCAGGCCTAGCAATGCACCCAATTAACCTGGATTACCTAAACACGCTACTAAGAGTAATCGGCTGGGAAGTAATAGAGACAACAGATATCACAAGCAATTACCAACAATGGTACACAAGAATTCTAGACAAAGTCGCCGATCGCAAAGACATGATAAAAGCCACCGGCTATTCTGATGAAGAAATCCAATTAGTGCAGGATAATTTTAAACACATTCTAAAGCTAATGAATGACGGCAAAATTAACGGCACGATATTGATTGCTAAGAAGGTTTGATTGCAGAAGAATAGCAGGAGCAATTTATATACTAATAACATTTTGGCTTTTTAAAAATTCTACCGAGTTTCTTAAGGCGATTTTAAACTCATTTTCTATTTGCAATATGGGCCAAAAACCTGAGATTTGCTGCCCCCTACCTAATAAAAAATTATTGGCATTTATTAACAAAACAGACTATGCTGCAACTATTGGTATACATATATTAATTAATCTAATAGAGCTTGGACTTCATGAGTAAAAAAACAGCAATTAACGCTTATTATAAAGATGCCGATGGCAACAATCGCACTAATATTTTAGCTACTACTCCTGATACTAGCAGCGATGCGCATCTTGCAGAACGTTTGCAACTTGAGGAATATACAACAAAGCCACCTATGGCAATAGAAAATGCAATACCAGAAACTAAGCTAGATATTCCAGCACAATCTGAAAACACCTCCTTAGATGTACAAATAGAAACAGTAGCTGGGAAAATGCTCCAGGCAGAGCTAGGCCAAGAAGGCAAACACCAATTAGGACCCGAGGCCGAGAAAGGACTAAAGCAAAGCTTAAAATTTTATGTAGGTCAACAAGCTAGAGAAACACAAAATCTATCTTTACAACCATCCATCTCATCTCCTACGCAAGCTGCGCAGAGCGAAGGGTTGGTATCAAAAAAGGCACCAAGTTTCTTTTCTACTTTATATGAGACTTATAAATACCTTATTATGCTACCTACACAAATTCAAACTTCAGACAAAACCTCACACATAGATATAAACGCCGCTCATAATCAAGAAAACAAAAACAGTCTATCAATATGGGGAGAAATCAACGAAGACGAATGGGGAGAGCTTATTTTAAAACTGAAGAATAATTCACTGATTACCTTAAGGGTGCGTAATAGTGAACTAACTAAGGATCAAAAAAAAGAATTAGGCAATGCGTTTGAAGACAACACTTCTCTATTAAGCCTAAATTTCAGGGAGTGCAATATTGGAGCTGATAAAACTGGGCTAATTAAAAAATTACCTATTAACCTCATTGATCTTTCTTTAGCCAGGAACAAGATAGAAACAAATTATTTATCAGAAATATGCCAAGCTCTGCCGCGCCTTACATCACTTAACTCACTTAATTTAGCATACAATAATATGAAATTAGCAGATATGTGTATGCTTTCTAAAATGTTGAAACAAACCTATATTAATTATTTAAATATAGAGAAGTGCAACCTAACAAAAAATGACTTTAAGCTGTTATTCAATGGCATAGATTGTTCTTATCTTACCACTCTAGTATACGGGTGGGTCGACGAGGAGTTGTGGTATGAGGCTGCCACAGAGAAGGCCCATAAAACGATGGAAGCTCGACAAAATATAAACTCTAAGATTCTAGAAGATATATTAAACAAAATACCTCATTATAGATCGGATGCACTAGACCAAGAACAGACTGAAGAGCTAATTTTACAATTAAGCTATTATCAGCATTGTGGCCACAAGAAAACCAGCTTCTACTTGACGCCAGTCATGAACCAACCCATTAATGCTAATAAAGCAATTTTATCTGCGCCTTACTTATCTGAAGAAAGCAAAGCTAAAATTCTTAGGTTAGTTGAAGAGGCAAACAAAGTACCAACAGAAAAAATGACGATCCTAAAAAAAATAAATGATCTATTCAACGAAGAAAACAAGTCAAATATCTTACAAAAACATTCTATAATACATGAATTTATAAGGCAATATTCCATAGACCTTATCTCGCTATCTACGCCTACATTACCGCGTGATATACAAGCTCTAATATACGAATTTGCTGCTGATTATTTACATACTGACAAACATGCACCTTATAATATAATGAAATTATACAAGCAAAATAATTTGTCATTTTCTGAACTTCCAGTAAGCTCCCAAGAAGAAAACGTAACAGAAGCTCTGACTCCTGCTAATGACCTTGAGTTAGAACTCGCTGGCGACCATCAGCCACAATCTGATTCCGAATAGAATTTCTAGCCTCGTCTGCATGTTTAAGATGGGGCTGGTTTCTACTCAAATTTAAGCACTTTTTTATGAATAAAATCTTAGGAATCTCCAGCATTAGGAGATAAGGGGATATACAAAAAACCCAAAGGAAATACACCACCTATTCTGAATCAGAGAATAGCTAATAATTTATTTTTTATCTCTATATATCTATTATAGTTTTTATTAAAATCATAATAACCAAGGCGAGAAGCTGAACGAAAATGGAGATCGCCTTGTTCGTTTATATAAAACTCTATATCATCAACAAACCCTAGTAACGTACGAAACTCAAAGCGCAAATAATTATCTGTTTTTGTAATAAGTTTTGTACGCGGCATTGCGTTTATTATTGCTACAACTTTTTTTAATATAGCTGCGTCTACCTTATGTAATATAGGCTCTACGTATGATTTGTCACTTGGATCAGAAAGCGAATTAACGCAATTAGGTGAATTAGGGCAAGGGGCTAGTTTTTTATTCATCAATCCTAAAACTGGTTTCTCTGCGCAAGCGGTTAATAAAACAGTTACAATACTAATATAAACTAGGTTACTAAATTTCATCAATTAAAACTACATTTAAGTTTATCTAAAATCTTCTAGGCATAATACTAAAGCCTAACGATAAATAGTTGAATGGTCTACTGCAACTCCTCTTTCAGTAGACCATTCCCTCTAAATCTCGGTAACTTATTCCATATTTACAATACCACCCTACTTCTTCGCGAGTTTACTATTCACAGATGGCGACAACATTATGTTTAGCTCGCGGAGTTGTGCTTGGCTTACTTGGCTTGGCGCTTCCATCAATAAATCTTCGGCTTGCTGATTCATTGGGAAGGCTATAACTTCGCGGATGTTTGGGGTGTCTGCAATTAGCATCACCATACGGTCCACACCAGGGGCTATGCCGCCATGCGGGGGTGCGCCGAATTTGAACGCTCTAATCATTCCGCCGAATTCTTTGTCTACATCTTCTTTGCTATAACCAGCAATCTCGAATGCTTTGTACATTAGATCTGGCTTATGATTTCTGATTGCGCCACTAGAAAGTTCAATTCCATTACAAACTATGTCATATTGGAAAGCTTTGATTGCTAGCAGATCTTCCTGCGTTTTTGCATTAGTCAGCGCATCCAAGCCGCCTTGTGGCATAGAGAATGGGTTATGGCTGAAATCTATTTTGTTTGTATCTTCATCTAATTCATAGAATGGGAAGTCAACAACCCAGCAGAATTCAAACACATCATTAGCAATAAGGTCAAGCTCCTGGCCCAGCTTAGTGCGCACCTTGCCAGCAAGCTTAATGGCCTCTGTCGCTTTGGCGCATGAGAAGAACACTGCATCTCCGTTATTAATGCGCGCTGTTTCTTGCAATTGCTTTAGCTGATCTGCATTCAGGAACTTAGCAATAGGACCTTTGGCCTCACCTTCTTCAGAGAACTGAACATAGCCAAGCCCACCAGCGCCTTCATTAATAGCGAACTTAATCATGTTATCGAAGAATTTGCGTGATTTTGCTGAAGCTTTAGGAGCAGGAATCGCACGTACTATTGAGCCTTTTTTGATTCCTTCGCGGAACAATGAAAATTCTGCATCACGGAATATTTCAGTAACATCGGCAATTTCTATTGGGTTTCTGGTGTCTGGCTTATCGCTGCCATATTTCATCATAGCATCTGCATATGTAATGCGAGCGAATGGTGGCTTCGATACTTTTTTCTCACCGAATTTGTTAAACACGTCATACATGATTGGCTCTATCGCTGCGAACACATCGTCCTGAGTTACGAAAGCCATTTCGATATCTAGCTGATAGAACTCACCTGGAGACCTATCTGCCCTTGCATCTTCATCACGGAAACATGGTGCTATCTGGAAATATTTATCAAACCCAGACATCATAAGCATTTGCTTAAATTGCTGAGGTGCTTGCGGCAAAGCATAGAATTTACCAGGATGCATACGGCTAGGGACCAAGAAATCACGCGCACCTTCTGGTGAGCTTGCAGTTAGAATCGGCGTTTGGAACTCGTCAAAGCCGCTTTCTGTCATTGATTTACGCAAATGGGCAATGATCTTTGAGCGCAGCATGATGTTTTTATGTAATTTTTCTCTGCGCAAATCTAGGAAGCGATATTTCAGCCTAGTATCTTCTGGCGCGTCTTGATCTGAATTAACAATCAAAGGCAGCATTTCTGACTCAGACTCTACTTTATAAGTATCAACTGAGATTTCAATTTCACCAGTATCCATAGAGCTATTAACAGTCTCCTTGCTTCTTGCAAGCACTGTTCCCTCTATTGTAATTACGCTTTCATAACGCGAATAACTAGCCTGATCTTTTAGATTTAAATCTTGATCTGTAAAAACTAATTGCGTTATGCCGTAATGATCTCTAAGATCAATGAACAATAAATTACCGTGATCGCGTCTTCTATGAACCCATCCAGATAGTTTAATTTTTTGACCGACGTTCTTAGACTTAAGCTCGCTACAATGATGAGTTCTGAATATATGCATAACTGAAATTTATTTTTAAGTTGTTAAATCAAGTATGTACTTATATAAAAAATAACCATTTTAAGCAATCAAAAACTAATGCAGATAATAAACAAACAAGAAGAACTAGATAAAATTTGCGAAAAACTCTCGCATGAGCCTGTTATTTTTATGGATACTGAGTTCTATAGAAGAACCACTTACTATGCCATATTAAGTATAGTTCAAATAGCAGCTGGGGATGATAGAATCATTATAGACGCGCGCTGCGGACTGAATCTAGACGGGTTAAAAGACTTGCTACTCAACAAAGACATTATAAAAGTTTTCCACGCAGCTGAGCAAGATTTCGATATCTTCTTCCACAGTTTTGGCAAATTACCTGTAAATGTTTTCGACACGCAAATTGCAGCTGGTGTAGTAGGTATGGACAACGTAATGGGCTATAGCAGGCTGTGCAAAGCAATGCTAAATATCAACCTAGACAAAACCATGCAAAAAGCAAATTGGCTCGATAGACCTTTGCTAAAACCGCTACTTGAATATGCAATTAAAGATGTGGAATATTTGATTCCTCTATATAGTAATTTATCTAGCGAAATATCTAGCCGTAATCTTTGGGACACTTACAAAAGCAGATGCACAAGATTGCTTGATCCGAAAAATTATCAAATCAGCCCACAAAGGCTTCTCAAGAAGATTAATTTATACGAGAAAAGCAATAAATTCAAAGATCAAATGATGCATTTCTTAACCCTTCGCGAAGAATGCGCTAAGGCAAACGACGTCCCAAGAAATCACTGCGCTAGCGACATAGAGCTAATAGAACTATGCGAAAAACTACCGACTAACGACAAAGAACTCTCAAGGCTCAAAGCGCGAAATCAACCAATAGCTAAACAAAAATTTAAGGTAAGATTGTTTGAGATTTGTTCTGGTTTGCGTGAATTTTAGTTGTAAAATATCCAAATGAACGTTATATTTTGAGTTCTAATATAAATTTAATTTTAAAGCCACTTATGAAAGCAATATTGATACTAATTAGCAGCATTTTCCTATTAACAAGCCCGGCCCTAGCAGATAGCGACTACCCACAAACTGAGCTAGAACGTGAAATGGATGATATGGGATCTCTTGTTGGTGGCGAAGGCTTGGTATTTAGACCTGGCAAAGAAAAAAGTACAGCTACCCGCTCTACTACAGATAAAATGAGCAACATCAACAAGCATCTTTATGAAGCTGCAATTGATGTTCTGAAATTCGCACCACTTGCTTCTGCGGACAGCAAAGGCGGAACAATAATTACCGAATGGTACAGCCCGAAAGATCAAAAAGACACTCAGTTTAAGGTTAATGTTTACATCAAAGACAGCCTTATAACCCCTGAGGCTCTTGATGTTGTTGCGTTTCAAAGAAAAAAAATAAATGGCACATGGGCAGATCAGCATGACTCCTCACCAATATCTTCTACCTTAGAAGACAAAATCCTCCGCAAAGCGCGTGAGCTTTACTTAAAATCTGGGAAGTAAAAAGAGATTACCAAAATGACAATCGATACACTCGCAATAGAGAAGAAATGGCAAAAAATTTGGCATGATGATAATGCTTTTGTCGCCGAGAACAATTCTAAAAAGCCGAAATATTACGTGCTTGAGATGTTCCCATACCCATCTGGAAAATTCCATGTTGGTCATTTGCGTAACTATGCTATTGGTGATGTTCTATCAAGGCAATTACAATCAAACGGATATAACGTTCTGCACCCTATGGGCTGGGACGCTTTTGGTCTTCCTGCTGAGAATGCAGCGATCGCCAACAACTCACACCCCGGAGACTGGACATATTCCAACATAGACATAATGCGTGATCAGCTAAAAAGCGTTGGCCTTTCTTACGATTGGAACAGAGAACTCGCTAGCTGCTCGCCAGATTATTACAAGCACGAACAACAATTCTTCCTAGACCTTCTAGAGCGCGGCGTTGCTTACCAAAAAGAATCCTCCGTAAACTGGGACCCTGTAGACAACACAGTTCTGGCTAATGAGCAGGTAGTAGATGGCAAAGGCTGGCGCAGCGGTGCTACGGTAGAAAAGCGCTACTTAAAGCAATGGTTTTTAAAAATCACTGACTATGCCGAAGAATTACTAAACGATATAGACTCGCTGGATGATTGGCCAGAAAACGTCAAAACCATGCAGAAAAACTGGATAGGACGCTCTAATGGCGCAAGATTCCACTTCGAAATCAAAGACTCGGACGAAAAGATCGAAGTGTATTCCACAACTCCAGAAGCTATATTTGGCGCTACTTTTGTGGCAGTTGCCTATAATCATCCGCTAGTTTCTAACTTAGCAAAAAACGATGAAATCAAAAACTTCATCGAGAAATGCGCACATCAATCTACATCAGAATCTGATCTAGAAAAAGCCGAAAAAGAATGCGTATATACTGGGCTTTATGCGATTCATCCATTTGATGAGAACGTAAAAATCCCTGTAGTAATCGCTAATTTTGTACTTATGGATTACGGCACTGGCGCCATTTATGGCTGCCCCGCGCACGACCAGCGCGACTTTGAACTTGTACAAAATACAGAAGGCCTAGAATTGCTACAAATCGCCCATAGCGATAATCATGAAATGGACATAGACAAGCATGCTTACATCTATGCTCAGGATGACGTAATGATAAATTCTGAGTTCCTAGATGGCATGAGCGTTGCAGAAGCGCGCGCAGCAACCATCGCTAAATTCGAAGAAACAAAGATCGGCAAAGGAGAAGTGAATTACCGCCTGCGCGACTGGGGGATCTCCCGCCAGCGCTATTGGGGCTGCCCTATTCCGATTATTTACTGCGAATCATGCGGTGCTGTTCCTGTTCCGTCAGACCAGCTACCTGTAGAATTGCCAAAAGATATCAACTTTGATAAGCCTGGCAACCCTCTAGATCGCCACCCAACATGGAAACACACCCAGTGCCCAACATGCCCGTCTGAAGCAATTCGCGAGACTGATACATTCGATACTTTCTTTGAGTCATCTTGGTATTTTACTAGATTCTGCGATAATAAAGCAAAAGAAATGGCGAACAAAAAAGCCTGCGATTATTGGCTACCAGTTGACCAATATATTGGCGGAATTGAGCATGCTATCCTGCATTTGCTATATGCCAGATTCTTCACCAAGGCCATGGCTGATGTTGGCTACATAAATGTTCGCGAGCCCTTTAAGCGCCTGCTAACCCAAGGAATGGTGCTACATACTACTTACACAGATGAAGACGGGAACTGGCTATATCCTGAGCAAGTAAAGGAAGAAGACGGCAAATTAACACACGCAAAAAATGGCTCTAAAGTCACGCGCGGCAAGACAGAAAAAATGAGCAAATCAAAGCTCAACATCATTGGATTAGAAGACATGTTGGCAACGCACGGCGCTGATGCGATCCGTATGTTTGTGCTATCTGATAGCCCAGCTGAGAAAGATCTAGAATGGTCCGCTGCTGGCCTTGATGGTTGCAAGAAATTCATAGGGCGCCTAATTGGTCTGGTTGATAAATTGCCAGAGCTTACAAGCACTAAAAAGACCAACAGCAAGCTAGTAACGCGCACTCATTTGACTATCAAAGAAGTCTCTGAGGACATAACTCATTACCGCTTAAACAAGGCAATTGCCAGAATTCGTGAGCTATATAATGCTGTTTCTGATGAGCTTGGCGCAGATGCTCCAGACGGCGCATCAATCAAACAAGCAACTCAAGCCATTATCCAGCTAATGAACCCATTTATTCCACACATCACGGAAGAATTATGGCAAAGAATGGGCCATAAAGCGCCGCTATATAAAACCAGCTGGCCAAAAGCAGACGACTCCAAACTCCAAGCAGACAGCTACACAATGGCCATCCAAGTAAAAGGAAAATTACGCGGAACCTATGAATTTGATCTCTCTGCAACAGATGATGAAATCAAAGAAGCTGCTATAAATATCCCAGCCGTAGCCAAGCACATTGACGGCGCGCAAATACGCAAGATAATCATAGTACCAAAGAAAATAGTAAATATTGTTGTTTAAAGAATAGTTGAGTAGGCGTGGGTTTTTATGAGAATAGCAAAATTTATTGCAAGTTGCGGCCTATGTTCGCGTCGTGAGGCGGAGCGGTGGATCCTAAGCGGCAGAGTTAACGTGGATGGGCAGATCATAGAAAGCCCGGCCCTTAACGTTGATGAAAACAACATAATAAAAGTCGATGGCAAGCAGATAGACACCATCCCAGAAGCAAAATTATGGGCCTATTACAAGCCCGTTGGTCTAATCACCACACATGATGACCCGCAAGAAAGGCAAACAATCTTCCAAAGCCTCAAAGGCAAATTGCCTAGAGTTATTTCCGTTGGTCGTTTAGATATCGGCAGCGAAGGGCTGTTGTTACTTACCAATAATGGGGAGCTCTCAAGATATTTCGAATCCCCCGCTAATAAGATAGAGCGAACATACAAAGTACGAGTATTTGGGCGCGGGCGCGAATTAGACATTGAAAACAAAAAAATCACCATAGACGGAATACATTACAGACCAAAATTAGTAAAGCTAATCCAAAAAACTGGCGCGAATTCTTGGTATGAAGTAGTACTAACCGAAGGCAAAAACCGAGAGATTCGGAAAATCTTTGAGCATTTTGGCTTCGAAGTTAGCCGCTTAATCAGAACAAAATTCGGCAAATATTCCTTAGGAAAAATGAATCCAGGCGAATTTATAGAGGTAAAAATAGATGAAAATCATCTCAGGAAAACACAGAAATAGACTAATCCCAACAAGCAGAAAAGCTGATTACCGCCCATCGACAACTAAATTCCGTGAGGCATTATTCAGCATTCTTTCTTCTGGTGAATTTGAAGAAGATCGGCCAGTTATGGGCGCAAAAGTGCTGGATTTATTTTCAGGCACTGGCTCGCTCGCGTTTGAGGCGCTGTCCCGTGGGGCAATCAGCGCTACTTTGGTAGACAATAATTCAGAACATTTAAAAGCCGCTCTAGCATTTGCAGAACTCATTGGTGAAAAAGACAATGTGACAACGCTAAACATGAACGCAACTAATCTGTCAGATTCAACCTACAAATACGACCTTGTATTCATGGACCCGCCTTATTATAATAGCTATGTAACCAAAGCTCTAAGAAGCTTAAAAGTGCGAGGCTGGCTTGAGGAAGGCGCAATAATCGCCATTGAAATGAGCAAACGAGAAGAGTTTCAAGCACCTACTGGCTTTCGCTTAGTGAAAGAAAAAACATATAGTAACAATAAATTGTTGATATTAAAAAATGAGCAAAGTTAAAAAACAATATGCCTGCACTTCTTGCGGATCCATCTCTAGCAAATGGGCTGGCCAATGCCCAGACTGCCTGGAATGGGGAACCATCAACGAAGAAACATCATCTGCCAGCAAGATAATAGTCCCAAGAACTGGCAGCGCCCAAACCATAGCATCGCTCTCAGACAAGGTGGAGCAAACCATGCGCACCAAAACCCCAATAGAGGAGCTCAACAGAGTTCTTGGCGGCGGGTTGGTAAGCGGTTCTGCCATCCTAATTGGCGGTGATCCTGGGATTGGAAAATCCACTTTGCTACTGCAACTATCATCAAAACTTTCGCAAAATAACTTCGGCTGCTTGTATATCACGGGCGAAGAATCACTAAACCAAATAAAGATGCGCGCTAAACGCCTAGGGGTTCAAGATACACCGATGGGCTTGCTGGCTGCCACTAATGTTGAAGATATAATTTCAACTATTGACCAAAATAAAAAAAATCTAGATCTAGTAATTATCGACTCCATCCAGACTGTTGCAACTAACGAAGTTTCTTCATCGCCTGGGACGGTATCTCAAATTCGTGCTAGTTCTCATATGCTGATAAACTACGCCAAGCAAAACAACATCACCCTGCTCCTTGCGTGCCACGTGAATAAAGACGGGCAGCTAGCGGGCCCGAAAGTGCTTGAACATATGGTCGACACCGTGCTGTATTTTGAAGGCGATCACAACAATCATTTCCGCATATTGCGCGCGATCAAAAACCGCTTTGGTGCAGTAAATGAAATTGGCGTATTCGAGATGACTTCCAAAGGCCTTGCTGAAATCACAAACCCATCCGAGCTCTTCCTAATGGAACGCGAAAATAACGTAAGCGGAAGCGCCGTGTTTGCAGGCATCGAAGGCTCCAGGCCGCTGCTAATTGAGATCCAAGCCCTAATAGCCCCAAGCAATATGGCAACCCCGCGCCGCTCCGTTGTAGGCTGGGATGCTAACAGACTCTCCATGATAATTGCAGTTCTAGCTGTTCGCTTTGGCCTAAACCTAGCCTCGCACGAGGTTTATTTAAGCGTCGCTGGAGGCCTGCGCATAACAGAACCAGCCGCAGATCTGGCCGTTGCCGCCGCCCTAATTTCCGCCGCCAGCAACAACCCACTACCCCAGGGGAGCATCTTCTTCGGCGAAGTAGGCCTCTCCGGCGAAGTCCGCAAAGTCTCCCAAACCGAAGCCCGCATCAAAGAAGCCACAAAACTAGGCTTCCAAAAAATGTATTGCTGCTCAAAAGAGAATTTCTCTGGCCTGGAGCCAGTGGTGCATTTGAAGCAATTAAAGGGTCTGGTTTAGGCGGCAAAAAAGGAACTAGCTTTACTTAAACCTTTCGTTACACATAATAAAAAAGCATCTCCCTGACCAAAAGCCAGAAAGACGCTTTGTAAAACTGTTAACTTAATTAGATAAATTATTATTCAATAATAGCGTGAACCAATTTAAATACAGCGCCGGCATCAGCCCTTTTCACTAATTGCAACTTAGGATTTTGATGAGCAAAATTATATCTACTATTCATCTCATTAGCTACATCATGCACAATATTTTTATAAAATTCAGGAATAATACGTGGGTCGTTTTCTACCATAGGCACCTGATCATCTTGCGCTACAACAGATAACTCTAATTGATGAGCAACATTATAATCAATTTTTATACTGTCCTCATCAATATCATCATGCATACTCCAAGCAATGACCGCCTGTCTTTGCTCTACAGACAAAAGATTAGGTGCATTAAAGCTTCAAATGCGACAGATCTAATGTTCTATCTTATTATAGTATTGTGTAGTATATTCAATCGGAGTTAGAAAACCAAGTATTTTTCTTGGTCTATTATTTAGCTTATTTTGAATTTTCTTTACCTCTA
>CAXMOU010000037.1:0-9803 GCA_964195465.1 uncultured Rickettsiaceae bacterium | reverse complement strand
TGGATCAACTATGTTTACAAGAAAACCTCAAATAATTTAAAATTTAAATTATCAAAGCCTTGTTTTGCTCTAAAAGATCACGTAATTTAGCGTTTGCAATGGTAATAATTTTACGCATTATGGCGGTTAGGGCTACCATTTTTTTCTTACCTTTAGAAATCATTTTTTCATAAAATACCTTAAATTTAGAGTGAGAATTTCTGGCTGCCATGGCGGCTATAAAGAGGGCTGGTTTTATAGAATTTCTTCCGTGCGCAGTGCGTCTATATCCGCTGAATGTGCCGCTATCCTTGGCCTTTGGTGCCACTCCCGCAAGAGGAGCAATCTGTCGGCGATTGATATGACCAAGCTCAGGTAGCAAGGCTAATAACTCGTTAGCAACAATATTGCCGATGCCAGGAATTGTTTTTAAAGTCTCTTTTTTTGATGTAAGCAACTCGTCTTTTGCTATCAACTTATTAATGTTATCAGTGATAGTATTTATTTCTTTTGTTATTATTTTAATAATAGAAGCGCAACTTTTTTTGATAAAATTATTATTCGGAGCTTGAAACCTGTTTTTTTCAGCAACAAGGATTTGTTTTAAATCATTTCGTCTACTTATTAATGCAGATAGCTCCGATGCTTGCTTCGATTGCGGTTTAAACAATTTTAGCATTTTTCACCGCTCTGCGCCGTATAAAGCCAGGGCCTTGGCATCCAGCGCATCTGTTTTTGCATCGTTGCCAAATGATTTAATAAAATTCTTTACTTTGCGGGTATCAGCTCGGTGCGATTTAATATTTTTCTTGCAAAGAATTGCTAATAATGCAGCTTCGTAACCCCCCCGTAACCTCAAGGATTACTAGGGATTCAGAGAGTAGTACTTTATGCTCTTTTATAAAAATCTTTATACCAGAATTATTGTTTTCATATTCATAAACTTTCTTATTTCCATGAAAATTAACAACAAAATTGAATTTTCCAATATCAATACCAATAAAATAATTATACAATGACATATGTACCTCGAGATTTTAGGGTTATGTTTACGATTGTAAGCGGGAGCATTAAATGTCCCATTCAACTATCCAAACGTCTCGAGAGTAGGGTTAGAGTACCTTTATCCAGATGGTTGTAATAAAAAACCAATTGCCGCACGGTCGCTCACACCCGCGTGATGCTAGTTTTTAAAAACTAGCATCACAAACTATCTCATAAGTAGATTATCACAATTCAAAATCTACCTACAGTGTTTATTGTATCATGCTTTTAACTTACAATTGCCGCGCTTCGCTCGCAATTGTGACGGGATGGGGCTGCGTTGTCCACACATTCCCCAGTCATAGCTGGAAAGCTACCGAATACACAACAATGATTCGTTCGTAGTTTAGTCTAATTCATCAACGAATGCTTCTGGCATTTCGCCAGCTGCTTCTATGTTGATAATTGTATCGACATGTACTAAGGGCTCTTGTAGTCCGCCTAGAATCAGTGCATCTTCATCTAGTTCTTCTTCGGCTTCTTCTTCATAATCGAGCTCTATTACGGGGCTGTCGCCCATGCTGCCATAGTTTTTTGGGCCTATTTCTAGAACAATTTCTCCATTTGCATCAGGTAAAAGCTCAGCGTTTACTTGCTCACCCTCACCCTCACCCTCATCCTCATCCTCATCCTCATCCTCTTCTGGTGGAGCGCTACCTAAGCCGTCTATAATTTCGGTGACTTTTTTTGTTATGCTTTGCTCAATTCCATCAAAACCTAGCATGTTGTGATGCTCTGGGTCCTCTGGGAGCTGCAGTGATATAATGGGGCTTGGCTGTGGTGATTTGCTTGCCTCGAAGTGCTTTTCTTCATCTTCTCCTTTTTTTGGCGCAACAAGAAGTGCAATTCCTGATGATGCCACTCCTCCAATTACTTCTAGAGCCCCGTCTCCTCCACCAGTTAATTCTTGTATCGCAGCAAGCCCACTTACTGCGCCACCAGCTAGTGCTTCAGCTACCTTGTTTGGTTCACCTGTTTTGAGTAAATTTTGCTCTTTGACTTGTTTAAAAGAATCATAATCCTCTATATCTATGCTCTGTTCTTGAGTATGAATTGTGCTTCCATCAGCTTTTTCTTCATCCACTTTCTTGTTTTTGATATGCACCGTTGTTTTTTCTTGTTTCTCTGAATTCATTTTATTAGTAACATGCTTTAATGTCCCAAGGGATGTGCAGCATGCTGCTAAAGACATTACGCAAGCCACTATTCCGATTACAGTTGCTGGATCCATATTATACCTTTCCTGTTTATAAGTTAAAATGCATCACTGAGATTATTTGTTATTTCTCGATGGCCTTGAAGCTATTAAACCATAAACGATTAACAAATCAAGAATTGGTTATTCCGATTGAGAACAATTAATATTATAGGTAGTTGTTAGTGATTGGCATTCTGCGTTCTTTTTCGAAATTACGAGAGGAGATTTTTACTCCAGGGGCGGATTGTTTTCTTTTGAATTCTGAGTTTTTTATAAGGTTCAGCACTTTGTTTACTAGCGCGCTATCAAATTGCTTGCAGAGCTGTTCTTTGCTACGGTCTTGCTCTATATATTGATACAAAATCTTATCCAAAATATCGTATTCTGGTAGCGAGTCAGAGTCTTTTTGGTTTGGTGCTAGTTCTGCGCTTGGGGCTTTGGTTATTATGCGCGTAGGGATGGTGTTTTTGTATTTTGCTATCTCATATAGCTGTGTCTTATAAACATCTTTTATTGGATTAAATGCGCCGTTCATGTCCCCATAGATGGTTGCATAGCCAGTTGCGTATTCTGATTTGTTGCCGGTAGTTAGCAGCAATGCCCCGTGCTTGTTGGCTTCTGCCATTAAAATTGTTCCGCGGCTGCGTGATTGCAAATTCTGGTGTGTGATGGAGTTTTGCTTGGTATTTAGTTCTTGGACGAAGCTTGCTACTATTCCATCTATTTTGATTGTGGATGGTTTTATCCCCAGTTTTTTGGCCAGTTCTTGTGCGTCCTCTAAACTATCAGATGAGCTGAATTGTGAGGGAAGCATGTATGCTAGTACATTTTCTGGCCCAAGCGCATCTGCTGCGATAGTTGCAACCAATGCGGAATCTATCCCGCCAGATAGGCCTAGAATTATTTTGCTAAAGCCATTATTGCGAACGTAATATTGCGTACCTATAACCATTGCTTGGTAGATTTCCTCGTTAGGATTCATTGGAGCTTTGTATGATGTATTAGCTATTAGCTTGCCATCTTTAAACTCAACTATTTGCTGATCTGTTTCAAATGCTTTGCCTATTATTTTAAGCTCCCCATCATAGCACATCGAACGCCCATCAAATACGATGCCATCCTGCGCCATTATTTGATTGCAATAGATGATAGGTAGGTTTGTTTCGTTGAATCTGTCTTGTAATAGCTTGATGCGCTTTTGTAATTTGCCTTGCTCAAATGGCGATGCGTTTGGGGTTAATAATATCTGCGCGCCTTGCTTTTTTAGGCTAAAGCCTACATTAGGTGACCATAGATCGTTACATATAGGAATTCCAACTTTGACTCCTTTGATTTTAATAATTTGAGGTTCTTTTGCGTGGAAATAGCGCTTTTCATCAAATATACTGTAATTGGGCAATTGGTTTTTGTATGTTCTACCGATTTCTTTGCCGCCCATTGCCGCTATTGCTCCGTTGTAGAGCTTTCCATCTTCTGTGAATATCGTTGGTATTATTAGGCAGGATTCTTGCGTCTTAGCAATTAATTGCTCTAAATATTGTTGAGCTTCTTCTTGGAACGCTGGCTTTTGGAATAAATCCTCCGCTAGATATCCAGTTAAGCATAGCTCTGGTAGTAAGCAAATATCTGCTCCAGAATTTTGGGCGTTGATGTAGGCTGTGTGAATTTTTCTAAAATTCCCATCTAAGTCAGCTGTTAATGGGGAAATCTGGCAGATTGCAATTTTCATTTGTTATGACATAATTTAAAATGTGATAGCTAAGATAATAATAGAGGAAGGCGTCCGAGTAAACAAAAAGGCATATATTTTTGTATTAAGGTTTAGTTAACTCTTTAATGTTATCATAATATAGATCCTCAAAAAAACTCATATGGTTCATACAATGAACGTAATTAAAGCAGTATTTTTTATTATTCTTTTGTCGTTTCAAGGGCAAGCCTTGGCAGCAAAACTACATCTCCCTATTGATTGCAAGCTAGGGGAGTCTTGCTGGATAGCAAACTTACCACGACATCATATACAGGGTAAGCAAGTTGATTTTCGCTGCGGTCCTAATACTTACAGAAATCATAAAGGCACGGATATAGCGCTAAGAGATTTAAAGCAAATGAAGGAGGGGGTGAATGTTCTGTCTCCCTTTGATGGCGAGGTTAAAGCGCTTCGCAATAAGGTAGATGATGTTAGCACGAGGGATGCAGGCAAAAAAGCCATTAAAGGTATTGAGTGTGGTAATGGCGTTGTGATTGACTCTAAAGATACTCAAGTGCAGTTATGTCACCTTAAGAAGGGCTCAGTTAAAGTAAAAGTTGGGCAAAAAATAAAAACAGGAGATGTTATTGGGCAGGTTGGTTTGTCTGGCATGACGGAGTATCCACATTTGCATATTAGCGTGCGCCAGAAAGTATCTGGGAAGTATAAAGAGGCGGATCCTTTTTATGGACCTCAAACTAGCTGTGGGTTGACGCCAAAGCCCATGTGGGCAGATGCCCAGCTGATGGAAAAGCACGCTCGCACTGGCGTTGTTTATAATTATGGATTCATGTTTGGGTCCCATAATGCTAAGCAAATACGCTCTGGTGATATTACAGAAAAACAACCTTCGCGCCCGAAAGAATTTATAGGATTTGTTGATATTTTCTCTGTAAATAGAGGTGATGCTTTAACTATGTCTATAGAGGAGCTATCGGGCAAAGAATTAGTAAAGCGACATCATAAATTCAGCAAGTACCAAGCTAGGTATTTATTCTTTATTGGCAAAATTTTACGTGGCAATAGGCTTAGCGGCAAATATCAACTTAATATTCAATACGTTCATTCGAGCGGAGAAATAGATAGATTTAAAAGAATAATTGATTTATAAATATGTTTTTCAATTCTGGGAGGGGTGAAAAATGGCAAAGCGTAGAGAATATCATGGCGGGTCTAAAGCTGGTGATAAGCATGCAATCTTGTTAATGACTAAGCTTGTTGAGGCTGGTAGCGACCGAGAGTTTGCTGAAGAAGCAAGCTTACTTGGTTATAGCGTAATTCCTAAATATTCTTACGGTAAACTATCGGAACCTGGCTATTGTCTCGCAACGATAGTTGAAAAAACAAATTCAAATATTTTTATTGTATTAAATAGAGGAGTGTCTTGGCAGCATCAGAACTGGAATGGGCTTTGTAAAGAGTGGTCAGATATTATGGCCACTCTTGGCTCTAAGCCTCCAGCGGATTCGGATATGCTTCCTAAGAAGATATACGATATCAGACGAGAGGAAACTATAGAAAAAATGACTGTAATAGGTCATTCCCGCGGGGCTTTAGTTGTGCAGCATAATGCCGATAAAGAGTGTTTTGATCCTATCCACCATGCAAATACTAGGCTTATTGCTGTAGAGTCACCTGGTGTTAATGGCCTGAAGGTAAAAAATACGAATACAATTGGATATAAGGCTTACCCTAATTTTATAAATTGCTGGGGCGGGTTGGCGTTTAAAACAAATAGTATGGTAGTGAATTATACTAAGATAGACAAAGGCTTTTTTGAAATGAGTTGTGATTGGCATTCTATAAAAAGTATTTATGATAATTTTCATAGACAATTATCAATACAAAAATGGGTTACTCCAGATATGGCGTATTTTAATTTCCTTCATTTTGGTGGTAAAATGGATTGGCTCTCTATGTCTTTAATGGTTGGCGCTAAATCTATCCATAATAGCTTTATAGAAGAAGAGGCGTTACTTTCTACAAAGATAGAAGAAGATGAATGCAAGGTCGATTTGATAGGTGGCGGTGCGGTTGAAGAAGCTATATGAGTCTAATATTTTCATAGTGAAGTTTTATTTGTTACAGTAAGTTACAGATTATTTGACAGGTTCGATGAAATTGCATATTATGCCGTTATCATTCTTGTTGGAGAAGCAAATGGAGTCAAATCAGTTTTATCTATTTAAAGATAAAAGGTTCTTACCTATATTCTTGGTTCAGCTATGCGGTTGTCTGAACGACAGCATATTGAAAAATGCTCTGATCATACTCATTACTTTTAAGCTCGCAAATGAGCTTGCTATTTCTGCTTTGCACTTGGTGCTGCTTGCCAACGTGTTGTTTATCTTGCCATTTGCATTGTTCGCAAGCCTTTCTGGGCAATTGGCGGATAAATACGAGAGATCTACCATTGTTAAAATAATCAAATTTGTTGAGATCGGTATTGTCATCGTTTCTTCGTATGGGTTCTATACAACCAATTTAGTAGTTCTATTTTGTTGTATTGGAGCTATGGGAATACATTCCACATTTTTTGGCCCTATTAAATATAGTGTTTTGCCAGATAAACTAAAGAAAGACGAGCTTTTGGGCGCGAATGGCTTTGTAGAGGCGGGGACATTTCTAGCGATTTTAATTGGCACCATGCTTGGTGGTTTTTATAATTTTAATAATCAACTAATTATAGCTATAGCGCTTAGCATTGCGGTCATTGGCTTTGTAGCTAGTTTGTTTATGCCAAAATCTAATAATTCAAATCCAGATATCAAAATTAGCCTGAATATTGTTAAAGAGACCATTTCTATGGTGCGCTATGCTTCTGCTAAGAATCAGGTATATTTGTCTATACTTGGTGTTTCTTGGTTTTGGTTTTTGGGTGCTGCGATATTAGCGCAAATTCCCGCATTAGCTCGCGATACTTTGGGTGCGGATGAAACCGTGGCTAATTTGTTTTTGGCTACTTTCTCTATTGGTGTTGGTGTTGGTGCGTTTTGGTGTAACAAGATTTTTGCTAATAAAATCACCACGAAATATGTGTTTATTTCGGCGATTGGGATAAGTTTATTTTGTATAGATTTATCGTTTGGGTGCAGAATAGCAAGTATTAGTTACGAGCCAGAGCATCTAAAAAGCATTGGAGAATTCTTATCTAAGAAGCATTACTGGCGTATTTTGGTGGATTTGTTTTTCATCGCAGCAATTAGTGGCTTGTACGTTGTGCCTTTATTTGCGGTTATGCAGTATTTTTCTTCACCCTCCCATAGAAGTAGGATTATTGCTGTAAATAATCTTATCAATGCTTTTTTTATGGCGGGTGCTACGGTGCTACTTTCCTTGCTTTTCTATATGGAATTTTCTATCCCATCTGTGATTCTGATAGTAGGAATGCTTAATATGGTCATTGCGATCCATATCTACCAATTCATACCAGATAGCAAAGTTGTGCCTATGCGCTTATGGCAGGCGCTTGCTAAGCTAGTTTTTACTATTATGTATAAAGTAGAAGTTAGGGGGCGGGAGAATTATGAAAAAGCTGGTAAAAAGAAGGTGGTTATTGCCAATCATCTTTCTTATATAGATCCAGCTTTGATAGCAACGTACATAACAACAGAAATGAAATTTGCTGTTAACATGGCAGTTGCAAAAGAATGGTGGGTTAGGCCGTTCTTGAAAATCATGAGTACATATTCTGTAGAGCCAAATAACCCGATGGCTATTAAAGCCCTAATTGAAGAGGTGAAAAAGAATAATACAGTAGCGATTTTCCCAGAAGGGCGCACTAGTATGACTGGCTCATTGATGAAGGTCTATGAAGGGCCAGGGATGATTGCAGATAAAGCAGATGCCGCCATTCTTCCAATAAGGGTAGATGGGACTCAGTTCACTAAATTTGCTAAAGTGAGAAGCCTAATGCGTGGGCGTTTTCAATTTCGCCGTAAAATAACGATCACAATTCTGCCTCCGGTAAAAGTAGAGGTGCCAGAGGGGTTAGATAGCAGAGATCGTCGTAAATTTGTTGGTCATGCTTTATATGATATCATGAGCGCCATGATGTTTGAGAGCTCACCATATAAAGAAACAATATTCCAGGCCTTAATCAATGCTAGTAAAATTTACGGCAAAGAAAAGAAAATGCTTCAGGATATTGACGATAATAGAACTAGCTATAAAGGTATGCTCCTGAAGTCGTTTATTCTAGCGAAGCTGATATCTAGAGATTCAAAGCCGGGCGATACAGTTGGCTTGATGATGCCAAATATGGTTGCTAGTGCGCTTGCGTTCTTTGGCATACAGGCTTCTGGTAGAATACCTGCTATGATTAATTTTACGGCTGGGCCTAGGAACGTTGTTTCTGCATGTGAAACGGCTCAGGTTAAAGTTATTTACACTTCCAGAAGATTTATAAAAAAAGCTGAACTTGAAGCGGTAGTTGATGCTGTAAGGGCAGCTGAAATCTCAGTGATATATCTAGAAGATCTACGCAAATATGTTACTACAGGTCTTAAGATCAAGAGTATGCTGGCTACATTTTTCCCGCAAACATATTACGAGACTATTTGTCAGGACCGTGATGATAAAAAAACTGCGGTGATATTGTTTACTTCGGGAACAGAGGGGCGGCCAAAAGCGGTGGCTTTGTCGCATCGTAATATTCAGGCCAATAGGTATCAGGTGTTGTCTAGGATAGACTTTAACCCATATGATTGTGCATTTAATGCTCTGCCATTATTTCATAGTTTTGGCCTAACGGCTACTATGATAATGACATTGAGCGGCGTGCGTACTTTCTTTTACCCGTCCCCATTACATTACCGAATTATTCCAGAGATGATATACGATGTTGGCGCTACTGTTATGTTTGGTACTGATACATTCCTTGCTGGATACGCTGCTTATGCCCATCCATATGATTTTTACTCGCTTCGTTATGTTATTGCGGGCGCAGAAAAGCTTAAGTCAAAAACAAGAGATACATGGATGAATAAGTTTGGTGTACGTATTTTTGAAGGGTACGGCGTTACTGAAGCCGCTCCTGTGATTTGTGCGAATACTCCTATGCACGACAGGCCAGGAACGGTTGGGCGTTTGCTTCCACAGATCGAATATTTCCTGAAGCCCGTTGAAGGCATTGAAGAAGGTGGTAGGCTGCATGTGCGTGGCCCTAACATTATGCAAGGCTATATTAAGCCAGACGCTCCTGGTGTGATTGAGCCAACATCTTCTCCAAAGCTTGGTGAAGGTTGGTATGATACTGGTGATATAGTTTCTGTAGATGATGAAGGATATATAACTATACTTGGCCGCGAGAAACGTTTCGCTAAAATAGCTGGAGAAATGGTGTCTCTTGCTGCTGTTGAGGAATTAATAAACAAGGCGTCTCCAGACTTCACTCATGCTGCTGTGTGCATTGAAGACGAGAAAAAAGGAGAGCAAATAGTATTATTCACAACGAGCAATGAGATAAAGCGCGATCAGATTGCGAAGACGTGCAGAGAAACTCAGCTATCTGAGCTTCATATACCAAAGATCATCGTTCCAGTAAAAGAGCTTCCAGTACTAGCGACGGGCAAGATGAATTATCGCTTGCTTATAGATATGGCGAAAAAGTCTGTTTGATGTTTATATGGTGAATCGTGGGCACTCTTCCTCGTTTCACCATTGTTGTTCTTAACTAGTTCGCTAATTCCTGTACGGTGCATTAAAGCTTCAAATGCGACAGATCTAATGTTCTATCTTATTATAGTATTGTGTAGTATATTCAATCGGAGTTAGAAAACCAAGTATTTTTCTTGGTCTATTATTTAGCTTATTTTGAATTTTCTTTACCTC
>CAXMOU010000036.1:0-6511 GCA_964195465.1 uncultured Rickettsiaceae bacterium | reverse complement strand
AGGATGTTCTTTATAGACACGCCTCTGCCAACTATTTCCATAAGTCACCTATTGTAGCATAAACATACATAATAGCATTTTATAGTATGTGATGGCAAATATACTCAGAACTAGGCTGCCACCATAGGTGGCTTAACTTGGCAAAATTCATTGGTATTGATGAGAATGGAGATGATTTGATGATTTACCGATGCGACGAAAACCTCAAATGTTTGGATCCTAAAAAGAAAAAGGCTCCAATCAAGCAATCCAAGACGTTTAAATCAACATTGATAGTTTTGTTGACTTCAATAGTAAAGAAAGTAGCAGCAGATGGCGATCATGAGCTGACTACGTCGGAAGCTACATTAGTAGCATTATCTGGCACTCCACTTCTCTCGAAAATAGAAGATGATTTCATTGAGTTTGGCGGCAATATTAATGCCGTGCTAACGGCTCAGAATCAAAGTATTGACGTGCTTTGTTATGAGATAGTCACGCAGTATCTTGCACAAATGCTCACTGAAGTTAGAGAGGCTGTCTCTGAATTAAAATATAATCAGGATGGCGATATAGGGGCATTTAAGTCTTTTGAAAAACAGGCGAGCGGAGTTATGCAGATGTTAATACACGCAAAAAAAGGTGCTTACGACAGGCATGCAGCGATTGTAAATTATCAAGATCGTATTTTACAGCGCAATAAATACCATAAAAACACAATCATAAAAAGGATACAAAGATGATACATTTAACGATTCATACATACGGCTATATTGATTTAATAGTACATGTACTAAACGGCATCGCTAAGTTCCGTAACTCTGGTGCGTTTGACACTATCGTAGGATTTACTGTTGTAGTGATAGGAACATATTACAGTATGTTGATGGCTATCAATACAACGCCAGAAGGGTGGAAGGTGCATTTTAAAAAGATGCTTGGAGTAATTATGTTTGTGTCCATACTGGTTATGCCAAAAATCTCAATGATGGTTAAAGATCACGTAGCTAAAACTCCGCCTAGAGTGGTCGATAACATACCGCTAGCTTTTGCTTTACCAGTTGGGGTCATGGAGCAATGGGGATTCGTGATGACTAAAGGTTTTGAACAAGCTTTTAATTGGAGCGGTGTTAAAAAGGTAAATTCATTCTCGGAATATGGAATGGTTTTTGGGGCGAGATTGGCAAAGGATTTGTCTGAAATAAAAATGCGTGATCCTGAAGTAATAGCTAATGCTCATTCGTTCATTGATCGCTGTATATTAGTGCGTGGTGCTATTGGGTATCCATTTACGCTGGAAGAAGTGAGAGACAGCAAAGACCTGTGGGGTTTAGTTCGTACAAAAACAAAAGGTGTTATTACGAAATGGACTAAATATGAAAATGGTAAAAGGTCTCTAGAGAACTGCACGCAAGGCGTAGCTTACATGGATGGTAAGCTTAAGACGGAAGGTAAGGATTTACTGACAATACTCATGGCTAAGTATCATTATACGCCATTAAAGAAGGCGAGTTTTTTAAGTGATATAAGTTCTGTGTTTGGTGGTGGCGCCGATGCAGACGCGGCTAAGTTAATCACGCATCATTTAATGTTAAACGCACTAGATGACGTCACAAATCAATATTCTGGTATGTCATATGGTGTAGCTAGGGCAAAGACTCAGTATGAGGCGAATGCTTTAATTTCTGGCACAACGGCTACGTGGAATTTAACGGGAATGCTTGCAATGTTTAAGGTGCTTGTCTATTCGTCGTTTTTGATCGTGTTGCCTTTGATGATTGCAGGTGGTGGAGGTAGACGTTTAGCAATGTGGGCTACTACTGTATTTAGTTTAACATTATGGCCGCCATTATTTGCAGTGATTAATATGGTGATAGATTTCTCATATGATCCTGCGCAAATAATTAGTTTCGGTGCGCTTGCAACTGCTAAGAATAAGTATGACTCTATCGGCGTGATAGCAAGTAGTATGATTAGCATAGTGCCATTTCTGGCGTTTTGGGTAACTAGGATGGGTGAAGGCGGCATTATGCATATGGCGTCCCCTATTATGGCTGCTATGAGCGGGGCAACTGCGTCAGCTGGAGCGGAAGTAGCCAGTAATAGTAGATCACTCAACAATACGCAGATTGGATCGGAGTCGATGAATAATACTAGTTCTAATCATCACAATACAAACTTTGAATCTGTTGGTGGGGAGAGTAGCTATAATCTGTCTGATGGCACTATGATGAGAGTCACTGGCAATAATCAGCAGGTAATTAGTACTGGCGATGGTATTAATCAAAGCAAGTTTGCTTCGCCAATTACTATGCGTGATGATATGCAAGAGACTAATGCTACTGCTCTGCATCAAGAAGCGTCTAATCACAAATCTATCAGCACGTCACTTGATAAGGGTATGTCGCATCAGGAGCAAAATGTTGATAATTACGTGAAAGGATTAGCTACACATATCGATGGCGGTGGTAAAGTAAGTTGGAATTCGCTTGGCAGAAACTCTCAATCTGTACAAAATGCGGTGAATCATGAATTGCAAACTGGTGAGGAGTATAGCAATAGAACGGAAGAAGCAGCAAATTTGGCAATTAAAGCATCTGGTGGTTTTAAAGTTCCTGTGATCGGTGGCGCTGAAGTAGAAGGTAGCATATCGACGAGTAATTCTTCTGCACAAGATACATCTCTTGGCACCCATAACTCGCAACAAGAACATTGGAGCAAAAACTTTGAAAATGTTGTAGAAGCGAGTGCTAATAAAGACTTTGGTCAAAGCTGGGGTGCGGACTCGAATTTAACAAAAGATATCCAATCTACTAGATCTAGTAACATTGATTTAAGGCAGCAGAAACAGTTAAGCCAAGACAAAGTGAACTCGTTGCAGCAAAGAGCGGAAGAGATTAAGAGCTTTGGTTCAAGTTACGACGTATCAGCGACGCATTTAGTAGCGGATAAGCTGGTAGAAAATGGAATGACTCAATTGGATGCTCATCGTTTAATTGATAATCCTATTAGAGCTCATACAGAAGATCGCCATCAACTCAATCAAGCCAGAAGCGCGGTGCGTAATGAATTAATGGAAAAGATATCTCCTGTGCATAGTTCTAATAAGTCTGCTGATTTTGCTGCACTTAATGAGAATCAACAAAATCAAACGCAACAACTATTAAATGATGGTAATTACGCTGTTGAAAATGCTAGTAGGTTAGCGGGTAAGAATGTACATAATGTAGCGAAAAATGATGGCATAAGTAAGGAGATTGTTCAAGGAAAAATTAGCAACATACATGTTGAAGCTAGTAATGCATTTAATAACATAAGAGCTAAGAATGCACAGCTCAATCTACAAACAAAAGAATCAAACAATGCTCAATTGAAAGCAGCTAAAAATAAAGCAAAAAATGCGCAGCCACTTGAAAGGGCGGAAAGTGCATTAGATTATGTAGGTAGTTTATTAACGCCGCCAAAGAATAGGTAAGATTTATCTGTGGCGACTTGCTAAAGATACATGAGAGTCTCGATAAGAATTAAGTCGGGCAGAACTGGACCAACTTTGCGAAGGACTAAGTCTACTATGTGCCATAGCCTTTGAATGACCAAAAACATTACTGCTATTACTGCTCATTTCGCTGGGGTCTTTAGCTTCAACGCAGGAAGAAAGCGGAATATTAGCATAACAAAGAATAGAAACAGGAATAAGGAATATGAAAAATACAGCTTCACCAAATCCGAACTGGCCGAGTTCTAGGCCAATTAAGGATAATATCTTAGAGCCTGCAAAGCAGAAGGCTACGAGTGTTACAAACCATATGCCACAAGCAGCTTTAGCAAATGGGTCTTGTCGTGCTTCTGCTGGAGTTATGGTGCCTTCATCTACTGGCACAAAGCCAAAGATTGTTATGGTAGTGGCTAGCGGAAGAATTAGCATCCAAGCATTCCACATTAATGCGGCTAGGTATATTTCAGCTGGGACAAGAAAGAGAAATATCAAGTTCCACAATCTGTTTGTAGTTAGCCAAGATGGTTGTTTAGTAGCTATGTGCTCTCTTGCTAAATGCTTGTCTGAGGTTGGTAGTTTTGTGAAATCTTCCATAGCTGCCGCTTACAATTATCAGTTTAAAATATATAGTTATATTGTATCAAAACCACCCTTCTTTTTCAAGCAAATAATGGCTTTTTCTACGGTAACTCTAGGGGTTTGGTGCAGTAGTGCACATGTTGTCACACAGGGATATTTTCCTGCGAAGAACAAATATAATACTGAGTTTTTGAACAAAAAGGAGGGTTCAAATGAATGAACAAGCAACGCAAGAAATTATCGAATTTAATAAAATACTCATTGAGAAAGGTAAATATGCAGGTTTGGGCAGAAGAATATGGGGGCATGTGCTGGATGTATTTATAGTTGCGATTGTTGGTGTGCCATTTTTTCTGATGTTAAAATTTTTCTTGCCAGGTCATGATCTTGTAATGGACTATTGCGCGACTATCATAATATGGATATATCTCATTTTCTGTATGCAATCTACAAAACAGGCAACATTAGGGTCGTACTTTGCAGGCGTTAGGTTTGCCAAAGTAGATGCTAGCCCTATTACTGTGGTGATGGCTGTAAAAATAATAGTGGCAACAGCTGTTATTGCGCAGGTCAGTGTGTTGTTACATAAACTGATTTTCGGTATTGTTGAGCCGTCACTATCAGGAATCTTAGAAATCATAGCGATTAGATCAGCTATATATGTACTTCCATACTTTTGCACAAAACGAAAGCAGATGTTAGTAGATTTAATGTTGGGTGTTGTAGCGCTCAAAGATACTGAGATAGGTAATACACAGGAAAAACTATCATCATATACTGACGAAGTAGGTTGTTACAAAACTACAAAATACCTAGCGAGCGCAGTGACACAAAGCGTTAGAAACAAAATGGGTAATATTGATGTTAAATAATTTCATAGGCGGTGGCCAGGTATTCCTACACAAAGTTCGTATGTTTTCGCAGGTGTTCTTCCGTACACTGCATGTATCTATGTTCATTGGCATTGCTATAGCCTGCATGCTCAATTGGTCTGCAATGCAAAAACTGGATTTAAATGGTGTCTATTCATATAGGAAGGCGATTGTTACTCTTGCCTGGGATGATGCTTTTACAGACATCCGAGAAACTATAGGCAAGGGTTCTGGCAATATAACTTATATTGATGCTAAGTCACGCAATAAATCATGGCAAGATATCGATCCCTACAAAGTCACCAAGATGAGATTGTTCAAGCGTGCCGACAAAGATTTCTGGGATTTTGCAACTAGAGTGTCGTGGCTTTCTGCCTGCCTAACACTTACTTGTTTTGTTCTGGTGTTCTTGTTGTGGAGTAGATTTGGTAGAGGGTTAAAAGACGAAAAGAAAAAGGCTGGCAGTGGTGAGGTGTTAGATGCAAATCAAGTAAAGCGTACATTAAAGTCTATGCGCCTAGCAAGTCACTTCACAATCGGCAAGATGCCACTAGTGAAAGATATGGAAACAAGGCATTTCTTAGTATCTGGTTCTACTGGTTCTGGTAAAACTAATTTGATTCACAACTTGTTGCCTCAGGTAGAGGCGAAGGGTCAGCCAGCTATTGTCATTGATCAAACTGGTGAGATGATTGCTAAATACTACAACAAAGAGCGCGGGGATATTATTTTCAATCCATTTGACTCTAGGAGTAAGTCTTGGGATTTTTGGGCTGATTGTGATACGCGCGTTGATCTTGAGCGGTTCTCTAAGATACTGATTGGTTTTAATCGCAAACAATCTGGTAGTCATTCTGACCCGTTTTGGGAGAACTCCGCAGAAGCTGTATTCAATGCCTGCGCTACATATTGCAAGGCTAGGCAGAGTTCTGTTGGGGAGCTAGTTAATATGGTGTGCCATGCTGACATTAATCAATTGCAAACTAAATTACGAGGTACAGAAGCAGAGCGATTCTTAAACACTGACTCAAAGCAAACAGCGGCATCTATTGCGTCCGTATTAGCATCTAATGCTAAACCATTGACTTACTTGCAAGAAGAGGGCGAGGCTGGTAGCTTTTCTATGAAGGAGCATTTTGCTAATATTAAGGATGGCTCTAGTGCGTGGTTGTTTTTAGCGACTAAGCCTAGTAGTAGAGCTCTTACATTGCCGTTAATAGCTTGCCTCACGGAACTAGCATTAGCGCAAGTGATGGAAATAGGCATAGACAAGGATAGGCGTATTTGGACGGTAATTGATGAGCTAGCAAGCCTTGGTAAGCTGCCTGCTTTAACGCCCCTCATGGCTGAAGGGCGTAAATATGGAGTATGCGTACTAGCAGGTTTGCAATCTTTAAACCAGCTCTATTCCCATTATGGGCAGTATGATGGCTCGACTATCTTCGGCCAGTTCGGCACAAGCTTTTTCTTCCGCAATACGGAGCCAGCAATAGCTAAGATGATCAGCTCTATGTGCGGCAATGAAACAGTAACCAGGCAGCAAAAAAATACAAGCTTTGGTGCTAATACTTTCCGTGATGGAGTC
>CAXMOU010000035.1:0-2634 GCA_964195465.1 uncultured Rickettsiaceae bacterium | reverse complement strand
GGCCAGTTCGGCACAAGCTTTTTCTTCCGCAATACGGAGCCAGCAATAGCTAAGATGATCAGCTCTATGTGCGGCAATGAAACAGTAACCAGGCAGCAAAAAAATACAAGCTTTGGTGCTAATACTTTCCGTGATGGAGTCAGCTATAATGAACAACAACAAAAGAAAGCGTTGGTAGAACCAGATGATCTAGCCTCTCTTAGTATAGGCCAGTGCTATACATTATTGCCAGAACCCTCTGTGCGCGTATCAAAAATGCAAACCCCAGAAGCAAACCTTACCGAGAAAAATGCGGGCTTCATTGAGCAGAAGGAATTACATAATATCCCAGGCGCTTTGGATCAAGAGGAGGAATTGTCAATCAAAAATAGTGAATATCTATCCCAAGCATCACCTCTAACGCTGGTTCCAACGGAATCAAAGAAGAAGCCAGTTGCACAAGAGGCAAGGCATGACCAGAGTGAAGACGCGACAATAATCAAAGCTACTAACAACAAAGATATGGATGGTCCAAGACTTTGAAGTGCAAACTTTAAATTAACAACGAGGAATAATTAAAATGACTAATGAAGCAAAACAAAATGACAAATTACCTAGGCAAGAAAACACTCAAAAAGTAGAGAGCAAAGCGCGAGAAGATAAGACTGAAGCCTTGAGAATGGATCATGAACCTTCGCTGCAATCACTCATCAAAACAATGTCGACGTTTAGTAGTGAGGTTGATTTTGCCTCTCATGCTTTTTCAGGTAATGTAGAAAATGTACAGAATTTGCTTGAAGCTTCCGATGAATCTTTGCAGCAAAACGTCAATGTATTGAAGGAAGTATTAGAAAATTACAAAATTCATGACCAAGACTTGCAAAAGCACATTGCCACAATAGCTTTGTTGCCTAGAAAAACTCAAGAGGCGTTAAAAAAGCTAGTACCTGATATTTCCAATGAAATAGCGAAGGTTCATGATCAGGGTATGTCTGATATTGTAACTTCCTTGAAGGCGTTAAAGCATGATTTCCATGAGGATGCTTCTAACCAAATGAATATTTTAAAAGATTTATCGGAAATGCTGCAAAAGCAAGTTAATGAAGATATATTGCAAAAACAAAAAACATTTGAAAAGCTCCTCAGTAACAGAATCGAAGAGATGAATCAAAACCAACTGCAATTGGCTGAAAGCCAAGGCAAGATATTTCAGAAATTTGTAGATCACACAAAACACGAGGTAGAATCCGTTACTTCGAATCATGGAACTAAGTTTATCAGAAACATGACCATTTGTTTGATTTTCTCAGTGATTGCCGGGGCTACAAGCGGTTGGTATATCAACAAATATTTCCCAAGATTCGTGACTCTTGAAAAAACAGGCTCAGTGACAATACATCACAGCAACGTCAACGTCCGCGAAGCTCCAAAAGTGAATATCCCTAAGCTGAAGAAAAAATAGTACCATCCTAAGCAAATAGGGGCTTTGGCTAAGAGCTCCGTTCCTTAGCCATCTGCCTAAATTAGCATAGCAATAAACTAATATTTATGCTAAAATCTATCAATAAACAATAATAGATAACAGTGCAAGCTTATGGCGATTTCTAAATTCCTTGACCCAAAAAATGATGTAGCTTTTCGCAAGATTTTTGGTTCTGAAAAAAACAAAGATATTCTAATCCATTTTATCAACGATATCATGGGCTTTAAAGCTAGTGAGCAAATCCAAGAAGTAACGTTCTTGTCGGCAGTACAAAATCCAGAAATTGCTTATAAAAAAGAGTCAATAGTGGATGTGCTATGCAAGGCAGAAAATGGCACTCAGATAATCGTAGAAATGCAGGTGTCACCGTCTAAAGGCTTTCAAAAAAGAGCACAGTACTATGCAGCAAAAGCTTATTCACGCCAGCTATCTAAGGGTCAAGGAGACGATGGGCTTTATGCTAATCTAAAAGAAGTGATCTTTATAGCGATAAGTGATTATAATATTTTTCCTGACAAGTCAGAATATATATCACATCATGTGATTTTAGATAAAAACAACTACGATCACGATCTAAAAGATTTCTCGTTCAGCTTTATTGAGCTACCAAAATTTCCTATAGATAAACTAGAAGAACTAAAAACAGTTATAGAGAAGTGGTGTTATTTCTTCAAATACGCAGCTAAAACAAGCGAATCTGATTTAAAGCAGATAATTGGCAGCGACTTAGTAATAGAGCGTGCCTATGAAGCTCTCAATCAGTTTAACTGGAATGAAACAGAATTGCTAGAGTATGAAGCAGAAACCAAACGCATCATGGATAACAAAGCTGTGGAATCGTACATGATAGAAACTGCTGAAGCTAGGGGCGAAGCTAGAGGCGAAGCTAGAGGTGAAGCTAGAGGCGAAGCTAGAGGTGAAGCTAGAGGTAAAGCTATAGGAGAAGCTGAGGGTGAAGCTAGGGGTGAAGCTAGAGGTGAAGCTAGAGGTGCTGATAAAAAGTCAGAAGAAATCGCAACTCGCATGCTGAAGCAAAACACTGACGCTAAATTTATTGCTTCGGTTACTGGTCTTTCTATTGAGGACATCCTAAAGCTTAAAAACAGGCTGTAAAGCAGCTATATCAAGATAGTTAGCCTAGTTTATCACGCTATCGCTATCAGTTTCATAAT
>CAXMOU010000034.1:0-20089 GCA_964195465.1 uncultured Rickettsiaceae bacterium | reverse complement strand
GAGGTAAAGAAAATTCAAAATAAGCTAAATAATAGACCAAGAAAAATACTTGGTTTTCTAACTCCGATTGAATATACTACACAATACTATAATAAGATAGAACATTAGATCTGTCGCATTTGAAGCTTTAATGCACCCTATATAGCTTTCTTTTTCTACTTTGATGCGGTTAAAATTAAGCAGTTCTTTCACTTCTTTGGGCAAGTACTCATCTAGGAACTCTCTGGCGGCCAGGTCATTTTCCATAATTCGTTTGAACAAGGCGTCATGAGGTAGTTTTTTGCTTTTGTGCTTTAGTTTTTTCTTAGGTGCCATGGTTGATATCTAGTTTAGGTTGAACGCAAGATATCAAAAATCTCTCAAGTATCAACTATAAATTTCAATATTAGAGCTTTTGATTTTTGAACCAGGTCACTTGGCGTTTGGCGTATTGCCTGGTTCTGGCGGTGGTTAGTTCTATCATTTTGTCTTTGGTGATGTTGCCGTTTAGGTAGGATATAATTTCGGGAACGCCTAGAGCGTTCATACCAGTGGTTTTGATGTCGCCATATTGTTTATATGCAGACTTTACTTCTTCTATTGCTCCTTGCTCTAGTAGCTGCAGGAAGCGGCTATTGCATCTTGCGTACAAGGTTTTGCGGTCTGGGTTTAGAAATTCTATTTCGAATTTGAAGTCTGGCAGCGGTTTGATGTTGCCTTTTGCTTGGAAGCTTAAAATAGATTTGCCTGTTTGTTTGACTACTTCATAGGCCCTAATGACTCTTTGAGTATCATTCTCGTTGAGTTTTAGGGTGATTTTTGGGTCTAGTTCATTTAGGCGTTTGAAGAATTCCTCTGCTCCTATTTCTTTGTGTAAGTCCCGAGCTTCTTGCCTTGTTTTATCTGCAATATTAGGGATTTGGCTATAGCCATTAACTAGCATGCTTATGTACATACCGCTGCCGCCAACTATGATAGGTAGCTTCCCGCGGGAATCTATGTCAGTTATGGTTTTGCTAGCTAATTCTACGTATTTTGCGGCGGAGAGTTCTTGGTCTATATCTTGGAAATTATATAGATGGTAAGGTATCTCTGCTTTTAGCTCGTTTGAGGGTGAGGCTGTAATTATAGGCAGCTGTTTATATAGCTGCATTGAGTCTGCATTTACAATCTCACCATTATTTTGCAGGGCAAACGAATGTGCAAAATCCGTCTTGCCGCTGGCAGTTGGGCCGCAAATGATTATGGCTTTTTTCATGAGTTGTTTTCTTTACCAAGAACGCTCATTAATTCAGACCATTCTCTTTTGCTCATGCCGCTAGATTCTTGGTCTATTGGCTTGTTGTCTATCATTTTGACTATAGCATCTAGTCCTTTTTTAGAGATGCTAGTGCCGTTCATTCTATGGTCTTCGAAAGCTTCGTAAGCGAATGGGACCCAGGCTTTTACGATATTTAGCATTGCATCTGCATAGACGCGGATCTCGTATTGAGCGTGCGAGTCTGCGCGAAGAGACAGGAAGTGCAGCAGATTATGCAGATTAATTTTCCAGTACCATTCAGTATAGTGATTCAGCGTTAGATTCATGCGCGCTAATTCTCTGGTGATGCCAGTAGTGTTTTCGTCTATGATGTTTCCGTCTTGATCTTCGTTCATCATTTTAACGTAGTTCTTATAGCAATGCTCAGCGTCATTCTTTAAGATATCAAGAACTTTATCCGCTTCTGCTTCTGGCAATGTATCTGCGCTGCGGCCTTGCTTGTTAATTTTAGATTGCGGGCTTAGATTTATTTTTTCTGGAACATAAAATTCATTACTTAAGATGGAGTATCTTGCAGAATATTCGTTTACGCTCGCGGTTCTATGGCGAATCCACTGGCGTGCTATGAAAATAGGTAGCTTGATATGGAATTTAATGTCACACATTTCAAACGGAGTAGTATGGCGGTGACGCATCAGGTAATTGATTAGCCCTTTGTCTTGAAGGCTCTTTTTGGTCCCACGGCCATAAGAAACTCTAGCTGCTTGCACTATTGCGCTATCGTCGCCCATATAGTCGATAACTCTTACAAAGCCATGGTCCAGCACTTTTATTGGCTCGTATAGCATATCTTCTAGCGCATCTACTGTGGCGCGTTTGGTTGTGTTTTTAATTTGTAGTACTTCGTCTAGTTCTGTGTTTTTAGTCATGATTTATGTTGAAACCTTTTATTTTCGATATTTGTTTGTAATTTTAATTATTTCTCTTGTCAAGGGTAGATGATATCAATTAAATTATAGGCAGGTAATTTTTTTCTAAAAATGACAAATTAATGATTTTTATAATTGTATCTATAATTGCGTGTTTGCTTGGCGTAGCGGCGCTTATCTCTGCGACGGAGACTGCTATTACGGCAACTTCCCCTGGTTTGATTCAAAAGCTAAAATCAGAAGGTGATAAGAGAGCTGTGGTTCTTTTGGGGTTTTTGAAGATAAAAGAAAAAGTAATTAGCACATTGCTAATAGGAAACAGTATTGCGAATACTCTTTGTACTACGCTTGCGACAGGTTTATTTATCGAAATGCTGGGCGATGATATGGGAACGCTTGTTTCTTCTATCGTCATGTCGTTTATGATTATTGTTTTTTCTGAAGTGATTCCAAAAGCCATAGCTGTTGTGCAGTCTGAAAAGATAGCGATGAGGGCGACTTCTACGCTTCGTATATTTATGATTATTTTGCAGCCAATTAATATATTGCTTTCTTATATTGTAAGAGGTTTTTGTTTTGTTTTTAGGATTGACCTTAGTAAGAAAGTTTCAGCGGAAGACGAAGTACGCGGGGTTATTGAGCATCACATGCATGAGGGGAATGTTGTTAAGGATGATCGCGATATGCTTGGCGGGATATTGGATATCAGGAATCTTTCAATTGCAGATATTATTGTTCATCGCAGTAATATACTGTCTATTAATATAGACACGCCGACGGATAAAATTGTAAATACTATTTTGGCATCGCCGCATACCAGGGTTCCATTTTGGGAAACAACTCATGATAATATAATTGGAATTTTGCATATTAAGGATTTGCTGAGTAAAGTGCATCAGCAAAAAGGAAGCTCTGATATTAATATACGATCATTATTGATAGATCCAGTTTTTGTTCCAGAGAATTCTTTAGTTATTCAACAGCTGCAAATGTTCCGTGAGGGGCAAACTCATTTGGCTTGTGTGGTTGATGAGTATGGTGATTTGCAGGGGATAATTACGCTAGAGGATATTCTAGAGGAGATTGTAGGGCAAATTTATGATGAGCATGATTCTGGCAAAAACAAGATCACTAAAATGTCGGGCGTGGAATATATAATTGACGGCTCTTTGCCGATTAGAGACTTAAATCGTGAGCTAAACTGGAAAATACCAGAGGCAGATGCAACGACGATTGCCGGATTCATGATTAATAAAATGGAGAAAATACCGAATCGCGGGGAGTATTTGATTGATAATAATCTAAAGATGGTAGTTACTAAAAAGTCTGAAAACCGCATTAAAACTATTAAAATAATTATACAAAAAGACGAGGCAACAACGCAAGGTGATTAGTCTGATTGGAAATTTTTTGCTTGGGTCTGTGTTAGTTGCGGCCTCTGCTGCTATTGTTGCCCGCGGTAGGGCGCGTATGTGGTTTTTCTGCTTTAGCTCGCTGGCGCCATTTGCTGCGTTTGCTTCTTTGGTATATGGATTTGTTATTTCAGATTTTTCCGTTCGGAATGTATTTTTTAACTCTAGCAGCATATTACCATTAGCTTACAAAATATCAGCTGCGTGGGCGAGCCATGAAGGGTCTATCCTGATGTGGTTTGCTATGTTATCCCTCATTGCTTTTGTTTATGTGCGTGCTTTCAAGGGCTTAAAGGATGTGCAAGAATTTGCGATAATGATCCTGGCATTTATTCAGGTTTTATTTGGGAGTTTTATATTATTTAGCTCCAGCCCGTTTACATCTTTTTCCTTCGTGCCAGAAGAGGGGATGGGTCTGAACCCAATGCTGCAAGACATGGCCCTCTCTATCCACCCCCCTATACTATATTTAGGTAATGTTAGTTATGTTGCTTTGTTTGTTAGTGGATGCTTGTTGTTATATAGGCCAGAGGAAAAAAAATATATCCTAGCCATTAGCAAAGTGTTTTCTAGCTTTGCTCTGTTTATGCTTATTATGGGTATTGGGCTTGGTGCTTGGTGGGCATATAGAGAGCTTGGCTGGGGCGGTTATTGGTTCTTTGACCCTGTGGAGAATATCTCGTTAATGCCGTGGTTGGCTGGTATTGCTTTGCATCATTTCTTAGTGGTTACATCTAGGAATGGTAAATTCATGCGGGCGACTATTTTACTTTCCATGCTTGCATTCTTGCTTACCATATATGGAACATTCGTTGTAAGAAGCGGGATTGTTTCTTCGGTTCATTCCTTTGCTTTTTCACCAGAGCGGGGATTGTATATTTTCTCTATATGTTTGATTTTGACAGTTCTTGCTCTTGTTTGGTTTTTTCTTAAATCCAAGAATTTGCAAATAGCGAAAGCTCCAGCGAACCCTCAGGAGATCATGATTTTATCTGGTGGTGCTTTGTGGATGGTTGCTTTGCTTTCGCTAGTGCTTGCTATTATTTACCCTATATATTGCACATTAGCGCTGGATATGGAGGTTGTTATTGACCCTAAATATTTCATCTCTATATTCGTGCCGATATATTTCCCGTTATTATTGCTTGCAGCTCTTGCTCCTACGATTATGCAAAAATTCACTATTAGGAAATTTGTTGTTATAGCGTCGTCGATTGTTGGCACTTTTGTGCTTAGTTATTTTGTGCCATTTGCGGAGGTCTCTGTGTGCATCGCGGCGGCTTCTATCTATCTGATGTTACAGAGTTTAGATTATGGCTTGTCTAGTTATGTATCTCGCTCTATTTCGCTTAAGAGATCCTCTCTGATTCTTGGGCATTTTGGTTTTGGTATGCTTGCGCTTTCTATTACGCTTAATAGCTTGCTAGCATCTGAGGTTGAGTTTGTGGGTAAAATTGGCGATAAAACGGAATCTAACGGGATGGTTGTGAAGTTGGTGAATGTAAAATTTACCGAAGGTGAGAATTATTACAGCCAGGTTGGGGGGTTTGATATTGAAGATAAAAACCATAATATACTAACCTTGCAGCCAGAGAATAGATTATACAAAATAGAAAGCTCGCTTTCACAAGAGGTTGATCTCCACTCATTTTTGTTCCACGATGTATATGCGGTTATGAGCAAAGTAGAGAAAAATATTATCCACGCCAAAATCTATTACCAACCATTTATCAGCATGATCTGGCTGGCTGTTATGGTCATGGCGAGTGGGTTTATGTTGTTGCTTTTTAGACGATAGAGCTACTTTTTATATTTGTTAAGCTGTTGACAAAAGCAAATGTTTAGTTTATAAAGTGGGCACTTAATAAACTACATAGGTTTTTGTTGTGCGTTCAATTATGTTAGAAAGTTGCGTTGCTAGCTTTAAAAATATTTTTTCGTTAAAGGGGCGCGCCTGTAGGACTGACTATTGGTCCTTTTCTCTTGTATATGGTGGAGCTTCTGGAGTAATTTTTTTGTGGCTCTCTTCAATGGATAGTGTTATTAGCACAAGTTTAATTCTTATAATTGCCTGCGCAGATATAATCTTTTACTTTTCTCTGCTTGTAAAAAGATTGCATGATTTTAATAAGTCTGGATATTATATAATCTTTTGCCTTGTACCGCTTCTTAACTTAATATTTTTTATTTATATCGCTTTTTCTCGTGGAAATATGCATCCAAATAAATATGGCAATCCACCTTCGTCTTTTGGCAAGGTGACGGCATTAGATGAGGTTTTGATTAGTTTAAATATTGTTCTTTTTGTTGTCAGTCTATGGCTAGAGATTAATCATACATAAAAGAATTTTATCTATCTCGTACAATGCTCACTCCAAGCCCAATCCCATACATCACCCCGCCGCATAGTATGATAATTGGTGCGAATGGCATGTCTGCGTAGAAGGAGAGCAGGATCCCTGCGAAGTTCATTATTTGTGCGAATAATATGGCAAAGCCAATCATCATGGATGGTGAGTGGGAGACTAGCCTTGCTGTCATTGCTGGTATTAGGATGATGCTGGTTACTAGGAGCGCGCCTACTATTTTAACGGTGACTAATATTGCAAATGAGAGTATGGATAGGAACAGGAATTCTAGGGTTTTTGTTTTGATTCCGCGCGCGCAGGCCACGTCTTTGCTCAAGATTGTTAGTATTAATTTGCGATAATTAATGCCGAAGAAAATAGCTACAGCAGATAAAATTATACACAGCATGATTAGGTCGTTAGAGTCTGAGGTTACTATGTCTCCGAACAATAGGGTGTTTATATTAAAGCGCCCAGGGAATATGTAGGATAGCACAAGCGCGCCAGCTAGCATCAGGCTTGAGGTTAGGCCTATGGCTGCGTTATTGTCGGATTTTGCTTTTATTTTGAAGACTATAAGTGCGAATATGGCTGTGTTTATGATTCCAGCGTAGATTATAGGAACCCCAAGCACTACGCTCAAAGCGGCAGCAAGCATGCTAGCATGCGCCAGGCCATCACCAAAATAGACGTATTTTTTCCATAGCACAAGGCAGCCAAGTGCTGCAAAGATTAGGTTTGTTAATACAGAGATTGCTAAAATTATTGTCATGATTAAATTGTAGAATTAAAAATCAGATACTCGGCCAGCCTTTTCCCAGTCGCCATATCTGGTTGGCTCTGGGCCTTTCTGGCCGCCATACTCTTTTTCTGGAGTATTTTCTGTTGAAGTTTTTTCAGCATCTGGTGTATGATCTGGTTTATCTTTATTTTGCAAAATGCGAACTCGCCAATTAATAATATAAGTTGTTAATAATGAAATTTTCTAATTTATCTAGGGTCTATATTACTGATTCGATTGCCAAAAATCAAACCATAATAATAGATGGTGATCGTTTTCATTATTTAAAATCTGTTATGCGGCTAAAATTATCGGCTAAATTCCGTCTATTTAATTCGGATGATGGTGAGTTTTTGGTTGAGGTTGTGGCGGTGAATAGGTCAAGCTTAGAGGTAAGGGTGGAGGAATTTTTGCGCCCTGTAATGCGTGGCCTGGAGCTAACGCTAGCGATGTGTATAATCAAGCCAGACAGGATGCTAGAGGCAATTAGGGCTGCTGTACAGCTTGGGGTAACAAACATTGTTCCAGTGATTTCTGAGCGTGCTCAGTATAAAGATGTAAGCCGCGATAGAGTAGAGAAGTCTATGGTTCAGTCCGTGGCACAAAGTGAGCGCTTTGTTGTGCCAAAATTGAGTGAGCCAATTACCCTGGAAGAGTTTGCCAAAGATGATAGTTTGGGGCAGGTTATATTGGCATCAGAAGCTGAGTCTGAAGATAATAAAATATCGAATATCAATGGCTTTGAGGGCAAAGTTACCATTCTGATTGGGCCTGAAGGGGGTTTTTCGGATGAGGAAATAGCCATGCTAAAGGGGCATAAACATGTATATCCCGTTAGCCTTGGGAGCGCTGTTCTGCGCGCTGAAATCGCAGCTATCGCGGCACTTTCTTATGTCGCAATGGTGAGGAAATAATGCCAGATTTATCGTTTGAAAATCAGTATTCAGGCAAAATAATCGCAGGCGTAGATGAGGCAGGAAGAGGGCCGCTTTCTGGGCCCGTAGTAGCCGCTGCTGTGATATTAGATCAGAGCGTTGTTATTCCTGGCATTAGAGATTCCAAAAAAATATCCAAGAAAAAGCGCGAAGAATTATTCGAGCAAATAACAAAGTATTATCAATATTCTGTGGGCATTGTTAGCCCAGAAGAAATTGACCAGATTAATATATTAGAAGCAACAAAAAAAGCTTGCAACATAGCAGTAGACTCAATCGCAATTCGTCCAGAAATAGTCCTAGTAGATGGCAATATGAAATTCAGGGACGAGCGCTATGTAAGCATAATAAAAGGCGACGATAAATCCATATCAATAGCCGCAGCATCAATAGTCGCCAAGGTAACGCGCGACAGAATTATGGCAAAACTATCCAATCAATTCCCCGCCTATAAATGGTACAAAAATTCAGGCTATGGCACAAAAGAACACATGGAAGCTATAGCAACACACGGAACCACAGAACATCACCGTAAAAGCTTTAAGATAAAAGCTGTGAATTAGTTGGCCTTATCAATCATTTGGTTATATATTAATTTTTTAATCAATAGCGCGTTAATATTAACTATGCTACTATAAAAGTGAGGAGTGTAAAAATTTAGGCCCCTTGGTGTTGAAGTTGGTTAATGTAGATATAGGAGGGGAGTGTTATGAAGCTTAAGAAATTTTTTAATAAAATATTTGCTCGTCATCATAAAAAGAATGAGGAGAAAAAGATTACTGAACAACATAATGAAACTGTACAAAAAAATGTTATTGCTCAGAAAAACGATATTGTACAAATACAAAAAAATGACGCTAAACAGCTAGTTGTTGCTAAAAAACAGAATGAGCAAAAACATGCGCCAAAAAAAGACGTTCATACAAAAGTGCATAACCATGATGCAGATATGAAAGCATTGATGGAGATAGTCGCGCCTGGGGACTTTTGGGTTAAGGATGCTGAGATAGGTTTTACTAATGCCAATGTGTTGCTTGAACAATTTTTAGACACAAAAGTGTTGGGTATGGTTCACCAGTTCTCTGATGGTTTTGAGTTTGGAGGGTAGTTTGGTTGATAGTGGGCGCTTATGTGTGCGCTCACTAAATAGTTAATAACTATCCCACAGCGCTTTGTATATTGCTCCTTTTGTTTGCAATTCTAAATGCGGTCCGTCCTCTACTATATGCCCCTTATCAAAAACTAATATCCTATCCATATGCAATAGCGTAGAAAGCCTGTGCGCTATTACTAGCACTGTTTTATTCAGCATTAATTGCTGTAGTGATTTTTGAATTAGCTGCTCTGTGTGGCTGTCTAGGGAGCTTGTTGCTTCGTCTAAAATCAGTATGGGTGCTTGCTTTAGGAAGGCTCTTGCTATAACGATGCGCTGCCTTTGGCCACCAGAGAGGTTGTTGCCACGTTCGCCGCATATTGTGTTGTAGCCATCTTCTAGGCTTATGATGAATTCGTGTATATGAGCATTTTTTGCGGCTTCATATATTTCTTCGTCACTTGCATCCAGGTTGCCGTATTTAATGTTGTCCTTAATTGAGCGGTGGAACAAGCAGGCCTCCTGCGGTATAACGGAAATATTCTGTCTTAGGCTTTCTTGCGTCACGTCTTGAATTTTTTGACCATCGATTAAAATATCTCCAGATTCAATTTCGTATAAACGTGAGATTAATCCAGCGAAAGTTGTCTTGCCTGAGCCAGAAAAGCCAACTAGACCGACTCTTTCAAATTCTTTTATTTTTACAGATTTGTTGTCAAAACTATTGCTGTTATTGCGATAATTGAATGTTACATTTTGGAATTCAATGGTTGGGTTGGTGATTTTTAGTGTGTTGGAGTTTGGTTTATCTAGTATTTTATATTCTTCAAGAAGACTCATGCTTTGGTTGAAGATTCCTATTTGCTCGAATAATTCTCCAAATTCTTGAGTGAAGTCGAAAATATCCGTCACGGTCGCTAGGCATAGGGTTATGATGAGAACGCACTGGCCGATGGAGATTACGCCTTCGCCGCGCAGGGTTATTATATAATATATCATAGAGCATATCATGAGGGTGCAAGAGGTGCCAAGGACGTAGCGCAACTTGAACAAAAACCACTGCATGGCTTGATCACTACGTACTGATTTATCTATATATGTTCTTAGATATTTGTGTTCATGCCTGTGAGTGGTAAACATGCGAATTGCAGAAATATTAGAGACAGCATCAACAATTTTGCCAGCAACCATGGCTTTGTCTCTGCCATATATTGTGGAATAGTTGTTGATAGTTGTAGAAAAATAAAGGCTAACCCCAAGAAATACTAGCATCCAAATTAGGAATATTGACGCGATAATTGTGTGTACGCTATATAGGGTTATAAGGGCGAATGCCAGCATGGCGAGTTTGCGTACGATTTTCTCGTTTGCATAAGCAAAAACCATCTCTAATGAACGCGCAGCTTCCGTTATGCGGCTGGTAAGGTCTCCAGCTAAATTGTTTTGGAAAAACTCGTGCCCCTGATACTGGATATGTGAGTATAGTTCGTCAATCACTTGGGCTTTGATTTTAGGCATAATTTTTAGATAGGCGTAGTCATATACGCGCCATAAAATATTCAGGCTCTCCCACCACAGGCCATATACAACAACCCACATAAGGAGAAGTGCTGGTAAATTTATGGTTTCTAAATCTGCGTTGGAATAGGATTCGATAGCATCTGTTATTTTTTGCAGAAAGATACTGTCAACAGAAGGGGCTATTCCAGCTAATATAATGATAAACACTAAGCTAGCTGCGCCAAGTGGGTATTTAGAAAATAAAAAGTGCCAACATCTTTTTAGCGTAAGAAAAAGCGAGTACTTAGAGACGGGCAATTGGTTTAGTCTTGGTTGGTTCATAGTTCATAAATATATTGTGTTGTTGAATAATGTGTTTGATTATATAACATAATTATAACCAAGCACATTATTTTTTTGGACAAGATGGTAATTATTTACAAATATTGTTAATATTAATCATTAACATCTCTTGATGTTTGGGAATATGTGTGCTATAGTGGTTTGTAATTAAAGATAATTGTAAAATAAAGTTTTATGAACATGTCAGAGTCTAAGCATTCAGAATCAGAAAAATTAGTGGCGGAAAAGGATATTTTTTCGGACATAAAATATATTTGCAATTCCACATCTTTGATAGTTGAATCCCTGCAAAAGGGTAAGGACGTAGCGCAATTGCCAAGTGGTGATGTTATTGTTACTGAAATAAAAACTATCAATACTCAGTATAGCTGGGACGAGAAAAAACAAAGGATGATGAAAATTAGTCAAACGCACTAATTCAAACCCAATCATATAATTATTCCTATAAAAACATTGATTTTGCAAAGCTGATAGCTGTTTTGTAATACTATTTTTTTGCTCATTTTCGTAATTGCAAGTTGTTAAAAAGACTCGCTTGGTAATTAATGAGTTGCACAGGGGGGGGGTTTTGTGATTTTTCTCCTGTTGGAAGGCATTTTTTTGTAAAATTAATATATGTAGTAAAAATTAAATTTGTCTGGAAGGTGTAATAGTGTCTAAAAATGACTCGCAATCTCAAGCAGAATTAGATGTAAAGGCAATAGCAGCTAGTGTTAATCAAGAAGTAAAAATACAAAGGCATCCGCTTCGTGCGGAAGATATGATGGAGTTCTCTCGTCATGTTGCTGCTGAGCATAAAAAAAATCCAAAGGCAGAGATTTCGTTATCAGGATATATCGCAGATAAATTCTATGCTGGCGAAAAAAATATGGTTGTAGTGCCAGACCTTAGGGGAGTGCTCGTTAAGGGGGAGGGGAATTTTTGGGATGAAGCTAGGGCTGCAGAGGATGAGTATCTTGATGCTCCTCCGTATTTAGACCTTGCAGGCGTAGATTTTTCTGGAAGTTTGATGCAAGGCGCGTCATTTAATGGCTGCGATCTTAGCAATTCGCTAATGTGCGATTCAGATTTAAATGGGACGGTATTTTCTAATACTAAAGTTGGTGGTTTAGACCTTAGAGGCGCAGATTTAGTAGGGTGCGAATTTAGCTCTAGTTATGATCAGGTTAAACATATTCCTAAATTATCAAACGAGTTAATTGGAGACATTAAACTAGGCATGACTTCTCAGCTTGCCAGAAGATACGCGGATATAAAAGCTCCAGCGCTACATCAGAAAGAAGATCGGCAAAGAAGAGCTGCATGGAAGGTAGAAAATGCAGAAAGAATAAAAGAATGGAATAAAGATCGCGATGAAAGGGTGGCTGCTAAACAGGAAGAAGTTAATGAGGCTTACAAGGAAACAACTGGCTATCTTGCTTCCTGGGTATATAACCCTAGCGATGAAGATCAAGACTATCATAAGCTTCAAGAGGAGCTAAAGGCAATTAAGGAAGAGACTGTTCCTAAAAAAGAAATGCCAGATAAAGAATATGTAATACATAAAAGTTTTCAAAGGGTTGTTGGAAGTGACAGCACTACTTTTGATCCTTGTTATAAGAGAGGTTCTACGCCTGAAGAGCGCAGGGCGAAAACACAATATATAGAAACTAGCCGCGCAGATGTAGAGGCTTATTTAGATGAGCTTCAGCAAAACCCAGAGCTAACATTAAATGAGTTCGCTAAGCAAAAATTTATTGCGGGTGGTGGTGAAATTGCCGAGGGAACAATAGTTCATGCTGATTGCTCGTCTGGATTAGCCAACATGGAAAATGACTTGAATCGTCAAAATTTTTCTGACCTTGATTTTACTGGTGCTAATTTGCAAGGAGTGAATTTTGCAGGTTCAGATTTATCTAATTGTAATTTTACTGGCGCTAATATTAGTGATGCTTCTTTGGAAGGTGCGGTAGTGAGTGATGCTAAATTTGTTGACACTAAGGCACAAGGAGCGAATCTATTTGATGCTAACATTCAGGACGCTAAGTTTAATAAAGCCGACTTTAGCAGGGCGTACATGTCCAAGTCTGACGCTACTAATGCAGAGATAGTCAATGGGTCTAATTTTGACCACGCAATTATACGCGATGGTAAATGGGACGGCGTGAATATAGATAATTCATCTTTTAATGACGTGGATTTTCGTGGTGTGTCGCTTGCTAATGCGGTTGTTAAGAAGACTCAGATGAGGCGTACGAATTTAGAAAAATCTGTTTTAGATGGTTGTAAGTTTATTGAGTCTGATTTGCGCGAAGCCAGTTTAGAGGCTGCGAAAGCGCATAAAGCTGAATTTACAAAAACAATGCTAGAAAATGTTAATGCTAAGAATTTAGATATATCTGAGGCGTTGATTGACCAATATTGTAACCTTGAGGGTGCGGACCTTGAAGATGCAATAATGAAAGATCTTAGGGCCCAGAAAGTAAATTTCACAGGTGTGAATCTTGATGGTGTAGATGCTTCTGGCGCTCAGTTTCAGGAAGCTGTAATGGAAAATGTGAAGGCTCGATTCGCTAATTTCACAGGCGCAGTGATGGATAACGTTAAAGCCTCTGGTATTGATATGAGCGGTTCTAACCTAACGGATATCAAGGCTAGAGGGGCGCATTTCGAAAAAGCAATAATGCGCGATATAGAAATAAATGGCAAAGCCAAAGAAGCTGACCTAACTGGCGCTTATATGCAAGGGGTTGACATTCGCGGGGCAAATATAAAATCTGCAATCATGAAGAAGGTAGACCTTAGAAAGGCGCAGATTCAATCCGCTAAATTAGGGCAGAAAGAAAATTCTGTAGAGATGGAAGGCGCCAACGTAGAGGGCCTGATATTTGATGCTGCATCCGATATTCATGGTGTTGACGCTGGAAAAGAAGGAGTTAAAGGTGGAGACAAAGTTCTAGATCAACAATTAGATGGCTCTTTGAAAAAGGGAGATTTTGATCAAAAAAAGGAGTTGGACATAAAGCTTCGTGAGGAAGGAAGAAAGGGGCCTGTGTTACGATTTTTTGGTAAAGCGTTTAAAGGAATTGGCTCGGGGCTTACAAAATTAGGGGCCTTTTGCAAGCAAATCATGACTTCTAAAACTGGTAGAATTATTGGTGGTGTGCTTGGCGCCGCAGCCGCTGTTGGTGCCACTGTCGCATTTGGCGTTCTTACAGCTGGTGTTGGGCCTGCTGTAGTTGTTGGTATAATTGCAGGAGCAGCTTTAGTTGGAGGCGGCGTTGGTGCTACGGTCGGGCATTTTGCTGCAAAGAAAATCGGTCTAAGTGAAGCGGCTGCAATTGGAGTCAGTATTGCTGTTGCCGCCCCTCTCGGCCCGGTTATGGCTCCAGTTGTTGGTCTTGGTGCTGGCGTTGCTATGGGCGCTGCAAATAAGCTACTGCGCGACAATTTAGGTGCTGGCTGTAATGATCTTCTAAAGGCTGGTTGTGATATTGCCGCTTCTGCATCTAATGCATTGGGAGATAAGCTTGGCGTAGAGCCAGAAATTGTACAGAAAGAAGAAGAAAGAAAGCTTGCTCAAGCAAAGCATGTGAAAGTAGAGAGAGCGCCGTCTAAGGGCCAAGGCGTTGACAAAGAAATGGCTAAACAAGTTCAGAAAATGCAAGTAAAAGCTGCTCAAATGGGGATTGCTGAGCCGAAGTTAGTTGTTTCCAAGAAGTCTCGGGCTAATCAAGTTGCGCCAAAGAGTAAATCAGATAAACTACATGATCAAGCAGAGAAAATCGGATCGAAAGTCTCGAGGCCCAAAGGAAAGGTCGGAGAGAGGTCTGTTCCGGCTAAGAAACAGGTAAAGGGCGCTGATAGAGGTGCGTAATATTAATAATTAAAAAGAAGGGAAAGAGTAATGGCTAAAAATCAAGAAAATAAATCGGACTTAGATCTGAAAAGTTTGAATGTTAAGGTGGTATCTCATAAGTTTGATATGTTGGAGATGGAGGACTATCTTAAGGATCGTGACTCTAAGGTAGAGCATGCGCAAGGCACATTAGCTGAGTATATTAAGGAAAAGCATTATAAAGGTAAAAATGTTGTAGTGGTTCCGCGTATTGATCGCATTGAAACGGCTAGTGATTTAAGCGGTGTTGATTTTACTGGCTGTGATTTGAGAGATTGCATAGTTCAATTTACCAATCTTGAAGGAGCTAAGTTTAATGATGCTGATTTGACAGGAGTGGCTTTTTTCGATTCAAATATAAAAGGAGCAGATTTTCGTGGCGCTGATATGCACAACGTGCGTTTTGCGGCCTATGGTGAAAGCATGGGAGCAAATCTTGCTAAGAGTCCTAAACTAGAAGGCATTAAGTTAAGTACGACCAAAGAATTAATGGGGCAATATTTAGAGGAGAATAAAGAATATAAATCTGAGCAAGAGGCTGAATTTGATGCAGCTAGAGACCTAAAGGTTAAAGCTTTTGATCTTCAGATAAAAGCTATTGATGGAAAAATAAATTCAGCTTATAGCAAGCTTAGTTATGTACAACAAGGTTATGCTTTAGTGGGTGAGACGGGAAATGATAGGTATGACAGCATGGTCCAAAGAAAGGCTAAGGTTGAAATGCAAAAATCTCGCCTTTCATCTACTTCGTTACACAGCTCTAAAGTGCGTCATATTGTGTCACCAAGTTTGCTTCAGGTTATGAATGGAGATGTTGAGCTTGACCCTGCTTATGTGCGTGGTAGCGACAAGGCCGCGCGTGATCAAGAAAAGCAATATGTAAAAATGGATCGTGCAGATATGGAAAAATATCTGGATGAGCTTAGTCAAAACCCTGAATTAAAGCTTAATGATTATGCGCAGCAAATCATGGCAGATAAAGGTGTGGAATACCATGATGGCGCTAAAGCCGTTGCTGATTTCTCTCCGCGCATGGTGGATGGTAAAATGACTAATGTTAATTTATCCAACTTAGATTTTACTGGCGCAAAGTTACAGGAATCCTGTTTAACAGCTGCAAATTTAACAAACGCTACATTCGATAAAGCCAATATCGATAATACTATTTTAGAGTCGGCAAATTTAACTGGCGCATCATTTAAAGAAACTTCTGCTCGCGATACTAATATGTATCACGCCCAGCTTGAAGGGGCCACTATTGATGGTTCTGACTTTAGGCGCGCTTATATGAGAGTTTCAAAGGCTAATAACCTAACTGTTTCTAATAAGTCAAATTTTGAACTTGCAAATATAAGCGATGCAAAATGGGATAATGCTCATATTTCTGATTCAAGCTTTAAAGGAGCAGATCTTTCTGGTGTTTCAATGGCTGGCGCTGATATTAGAAGAACAAACATGCAGCAAGCGAATTTGGAGCGCGCTGTTTTAAATGGTTGTAAAATTATTGAGTCAGATTTAACTGGCGCGGTAATGAAAGATGCAATGGCTCGCAAAGCTGAGTTTAAGGATAGTGTTTTAAAAGACGTTGATGCAAGAGAGATGAATTTCACAGAGGCTGAAATTGATGAGTTATGTAAGTTAGACGGAGCTAGCCTTCAAGGTGCGATTCTAGATAGGGTGCAAGCCGATAGGGTGAGTTTTGTTGGCGCGAACATGGAGGGTGTGCAAGCGCATAAAGCCTCTATGAAAGATGCGTTGCTTGAGAATGTGAATATGCGTTTCTCAAACCTTGAAGGCGCAATGATGGAAGGTGTTAAGGCTGCTGGCGTTGATATGACTGGGGCTAAAGTTACTGACCTTCAAGCGAAAAAAGCTGATTTTAAAGATGCGACATTAAAAGAAATAGAAGGTCTTACGCCTGATTTTGAAGGAGCAGTGATGGATGGAGCTAGCCTAAGGGGAGCAAAGCTTCAAGATGCTCTCATGGAGAAGGTGAACTTACGAAAGGCTGATCTTAGAAATGCATCATTAGAAAGAGCTAAACTTAAAGATGCTAAGCTACAAGATGCTCTGGTTAATGATGCTACTGACCTACACGGCGCAGAAGTTTCAGAGGTAGCAGAAAGCCAGATGATCAAAGAAAACCTCGATGGCAGTAGAGAGCATGTTGAAGTTAAGGAGGTTGTTAAAGAATGTGACTTGAAGCATAAGGAAAAAAAGAAAAACCCAGTTTCAAAATGGTTGGGCGACAGATCTAAGAATGTTAGCTCTGGTCTTTCATTTATAGCAAAGCGCTTTAAGCAGGTTATGAGCTCTAAAACAGCTAGAATCATTATGGGTGTGGTAGGTGCTGCTGCGGCTGTTAGTGCTACTGTTGCCTTTGGTGTGTTAACAGCTGGTGTTGGCCCTGCTGCAGTTGCTGGTATAATCGCTGGAGCCGCTTTGGTTGGTGGAGGCACTGGTGCTGTTATTGGGCACTACGGAGCAAAGCAGATTGGTGGTACTGAAGCGATCGCTTTGGTCGCTGGGACCGTAGCTACAGGGCTGCCTATTGGTGGAGTTGCAGCAGCTGTGGCTGTTAAAGGTGTAAATGTTGGTTTGAAAAAAGTTGTTGGTGCAGACCTTAACGATGCTGGTGCAGCGGTTTGTAACAAAGGTGCTGAGGGGTTTAGTAAGTTAGGAAAAGAATATGGCTCTAACGAGCAGGCTCAAGGATTACTTGACAAGGCGCAGGCAGCTAAACTTCAGTATGAAGCTGAAAAAAGCGGTGTAAAACCTCCTTCTGTAGCGCAGGAAGTGAATAAAGTTAAGGCTAAAGAGAAGGAAAAAGCGCCGCAAAAAAGTAAAGAAGATATTCTTAAAGACAAAGCACAGGCGGTTGTTGCAAATGTTTCAAGGCCGAAAAGAGCAGGTAGTCGAGCTACTCCTCCTCAGCCAAAAGGCAAAGGCGGTGGCAGAGGAGCTTAGTGCTTGCTAGATAATTTGGATAGATAGTGAAAAAGGATAATAAAACTACCAAAAACAATACTACAAAAGCTAGCAGCCCTAAAACAATAAAGGCTGCTAGTGATAAAACTTCTCGTGTCCAAAAGGCGTTGCCAGAGGTCGTTTTCGAGAAAGTAACATTAGATGATTTAAAGGAATATGTAGCCTCAAATTCTGGTGATGTTTACAAAATTTCTTTAAATGAATTTATTGCCAAGCAAAGAAAACATAAGCAAAAAATAGTAGTAGCTGATTTATCTGGTCAGGTTTTTGGCTCTAGGAAGTCTGCAAAATTGCTTGATTTGAGGGGCGTAAATTTTATTGGTTCTCTCCTTAATAAAACATCTTTCATTGGCTGTGATTTAGAGGGGGCTAAGTTTTGTTATGTGCATCTAGATCAGGTTGAATTTAGAGAGTCAAATTTAAGCCATGTAGATTTTCGACGTGCAGATCTCGGCACGTGTAAGTTTGCTAATAGCTACGGCATGCCTCCTTGGAATGTGAATGAAGGTATCAAGCTTTCTGCTAGCGCGTCATGCATTAGGATTTATGCGGATATTAAAAATGAAATCGCTAAAAAGAATGAGCATCACCGTTTGCTTAGAAGCAAGATGCTGGAAATGCGAGAGATCAAAGACAAGATTCCTGTATTAACTCGTTTAGGGATGTTTCTAGGTTTGTTTGAAGGGAACGCAAAATATCGCAGGGTGGTAAGAGGTTTAAAGAAAATGCAGCGCGGTTCTTTCTATACAGAACATGTGATTCACACTAGTTTCCATAATCTGTTTAAGCCAGAATTTTGTGTATTTGATCCTATTATTTGGGGTGGTGAGGATTTGGCGCTTGGAGCTGCGCACAAAAAATATATTTCACTGAATCGCGACCATTTGCTGGATTATCTAAAAAAGCGCAAAAGATCAGCAAAATTATCGTTGAATGAATTCGCTAAAAATCTTTATATAGAATCTAACCCTAAAGGGACAAAAATAAGCTCTAAAATGCGTTTTATTGCTGACTTGTCTAGTAAGGTGAATATATTCGGTAATAATGAGTGGAATCGCGTGGATCTTTCTGGATTGGATTTTACCAATGCGGATCTGTCTGGGGCCAATTTTTCTGGCTGTAATTTAAATAAATGTAATTTTACTGGCGTAAATATAAGCGATGCCAGCTTCGAGAGTGCGTTAATGCATGAGGCTAAATTCGAGAAGGTGCTGGCGATTCGATCTAATTTTTACCATTGTGATTTTTCAAAGTCTATTTTCAAAAAAAGCGACTTCGCGCATAGCAGATTTGACTGGAGCATCGCTTCTTCGGTTAGTTTTGAATCAGTTCAAATGGATCATATAACCGCTCGCAATGCAAAATGGCCGAGAGTCTCTATGAAAGATGTTTCAATGAATTACAGCGATTGTAGTAACATGGATTTGAACCATGCCCATTTCACTAAAGCTAATGCGCTATACTCAATATTTAACGAGTCGAATATTAACAGAGTTAATTTTACAAAAAGCGATGTCACAGGATCTTTGTTTAATAAAGTGTCCGCAAGCCATACAATATGGGAAGATTCCATTGCAAATAATATTGAGGCTAGAAGGGTGAGCTTTACGGGGAGTAAATTCTCTCCTGGTTCTTTTTTTAAAAACTCTGATTTCTCTTATTCTATATTTGACGGTGTAAAAGCGCCAATGGCTCATTTCTCTGGTTCTATTATGGACCACGTAAAGGCTGGCTATGCAAAGTTCGCAGGAGGTGATTTCTTTGGCGCCACTATGAAGTTCATAGATTTAAATAGCTGTATATTTAATGAGTCTAACTTAAGGGGCGTAGAGCTAACAGGATCTAAGTTATTCAATACACGCATGATTAAATGCAATTTGAGTAAGTCCTCTTTTTTTGGGGCAGAGGTTCGAGAGTCGAATTTTACCAAGGCAATATTCAAGGATGCGGATTGGCAGAGCCTTAATATGCAAGGCACCATATTAGATAACATAAATAATCATCGCATAAAAATTAATGACAATACAGAGATAACAGATTGCAAAATCAAAGCGCTTAATGGGCAGTTTTATCATTATGATGAAGATGATTTTATGGATATCATGTTCATAGAGCAGCTAGAGTCAAACATGAGTAGAGTCAGAAATGCTGCATTCTTGCGCAGGTTAGGTCTCCTATCATTTATTCCACGTACATTTACCAATAATTATAAGATCAGCAAAAGAGAAGTGCGTCGCTCACATAATATTAAGCTTCATAACAGTAAAGAGCTAAAAAAACACTTAAAGAACCTGGTACTCAAAGAGTCAAAGGGAAGTAATAGCGCTGAGTTTAAGATCTTGCTTAACAATGCCGAGAGATGATATGAAGTGGCTATACTTTAGAGGACAAATTCTATAAAAGGATTTAGAATCAAAGAAAAGTAGAGAAATGAGAACAAAACGAAAATTGTATGCAAAAGAATTTAAGGATCAAGCTATATCAGGTGCATTAAAGCTTCAAATGCGACAGATCTAATGTTCTATCTTATTATAGTATTGTGTAGTATATTCAATCGGAGTTAGAAAACCAAGTATTTTTCTTGGTCTATTATTTAGCTTATTTTGAATTTTCTTTACCTCTA
>CAXMOU010000033.1:0-6524 GCA_964195465.1 uncultured Rickettsiaceae bacterium | reverse complement strand
TGCTTGTACCAAGATCCAGTAATGTTTCTATTCTGATTCGCTCTTCTGAGCTTAAATGATGTGACATATTCTTCTCTATATAAATTACTTATTTTAATAATATAGATCCTTATGTGTCGCATTTGAAGCTTTAATGCACCCTGTTACTGTATAAATCAAGCATGCGTAGGTTTATAAGTTTTCCTATGGCATTTGAGAAGTTCATTATGCCTTTATCGTCCATGTCGCCTAAATTATTTTTATATAAAGTAAGCTCGCGTAGTTGTGTTAATTGGCCTAGAGCATTTGCGATTAGTTCAAAATTTTTGTTGTATAGTTCGTTTAGTTGGTTGTTGCCTAAGTTAAGTTTGTGTAAATTAGAAAAGCTGCCTATTGCAGTTACGATTGGTATAAGATCGTAATGTACCCGAAAGTCGCCATTATAACAGCCTGTGTTTACATTGTCCGGTCTGAAAGTTTGCTCTGCATTAAGATACTGAACTTGTTTTAATGTTTCTAGAGCTTTTTGAATTTTCTCCATCCCTACATTGTTTGCGTACGCAAAATTTATTTTTGATAAATCAAGCTCTGTTATTGGTGTGGAGCCTAGCAAGTCTGTGAATTGCTTTAGTGCTTGTGCTTTTAAGATGCCTATAAAACTATTAGGAGAAGCGTCTATGGCAGTTTGTAATGTCACTATCTCGTTTGCGATACTTTCTATATCAGAGAAGTTTAATTTCTGTGGGGGAATAGAAACAACGGAGGTGTTTACATTACTTGTACCTAGTGGCTGATAGGCGTTCTTACCCTCAAACAAGTGGAAGTTTGATTTTGTTTCTAGGTAGTTGGGTGCTCCCTGTGAGCCTTGGATTATAAGTTGCCCGTTTTGTGCGGCGACTTTTTTATTATTGGCTATTTTAGCTATCTCTTTTAGCATGATTTTCGGGTTAGGTTGAGCACCAGTGTGATAGTTACTTTGTTCTTTGGGCATAGTTTATTGCCTCAATTAGTTAATTATTTGTTGATTACAACAAGATGTTGTTAATATATTGTCAATATTTTCTTTTTCTTGTGTTGTGCTATAGTTTTGCGTTATAAGTTTCTTGGAGTAATATTTGCGCGGAGGGTATAATTATGAATCAAACTAAACATCCGATAATGTGGTTAAAAAATGGAATAACAGCTTTGGCTATTGCTGGGTTGTATTCTATTATTTTGGTGATATTGCGTACGCCGCAATTGAGTCATTTCTTTACGGATAAGTCGATGTTTAAATCGTCGTTAGTGATTCATGTTAATTTATCGGTTTTGGTGTGGTTGCTTTCTATTACCTGCATTGTTTGGAGTTATTCGCGCATTAAGACTGGTTTTGAGTCTATGTTTGCGATGATTGCTTTTGTAGGAATGGCGTTTATGGCGTTTAGTCCGTTATATTCTGAATCTGTTCCTGTGATGAATAATTATGTTCCGATGCTTGAGAATATATTCTTTGTGATTGGTCTTGCTTTGTTTGGGGCAGCTGTACTGCTTTTGGCTGGGCAGACGATTATTACAACATTTATGGGTGGCTTGGCTAGTAATTATGGCGAGAGGCTTGTTGCTATAGCTAAATTCACATCTGCTATTATGTTTGTTGCTGTTTGGGTGTGCTTTGGCCTGTCTTTTATGGGGCTTGATAGGCTTGCGCAGATTGTTCCGCTGGATATAGATTTTTACTATGAGATGCTGTTTTGGAGCGGTGGGCATTTGCTGCAGTTTATCTACACTCAAATGTTGATGCTTGTTTTGCTTGTGCTTGCGGAAGTGTGGCGTGGCGGGCGAGTGCGCTATGGGAATGTTTATGAGATGCTGCTGGCTCTGAATTTTGTGCTGAGTCTTTTGGTATTTTTTGGGCATTATCGTTATGATTTGGCGGATGGTTCATTCAAGGAATTCTTCACGCTGCACATGATATATACTGCTGGAATTGTGCCAACGATATTTATTGCGACATTGCTTTTAGAGATCATTCAAGAGCGCGCATCCTCTGTGCCTAAATTTATTCCGTTTGCATTCTTGTCATCTATATTATTGTTTCTTTCTGGTGGTGCTATTGGTGCTGTGATCTCTGGTATAAATGTAACTATTCCAGCGCATTATCATGGTTCAATAGTTGGCATTAGCGTGGCGTTTATGGGGCTTAGTTATATTTATTGCTTTAGGAATATAGTACAAGAGGGGCTAGAGCCTAGAGATGGTGTGATCGCGCTTATGCTTGGCGCTAATAATACTGCGGTTCAAAAGAAAAATACAGGTCTGCGCTTGGCCGTGTGGCAGCTGGGCATGATTACTGTTGGGCAAATATTGCACGTAGCAGGCCTTGTGATGGCTGGTGGTTACGGCGTGCTTAGAAAAACTCCAGGCGGTGATATGCCCTTATCTGCTAAGGTTTACATGGGAATGGTAGGTGGCGGCGGATTGATAGCGATAATTGGTGGCTTGATATTTGTCTATATTTGTGCTAAAAACTTATACTCAAATAAAATACAATCTTAATAGCTGGAAATAGTTAAGTGAATAAACCTACAAAAGATCAAGCACAGCAAGCTGTAAAGCTGCTTCTAGAATATATTGGCGAAGATACAAATAGGGAAGGCCTGCGTGATACTCCAAAGAGAGTAGTTAAAAGCTACGCGGAGCTATTTGCTGGTTATGATATGTCGATAGAAGATGTGCTAAATAAAAAATTCCATGATGTAAGCAATTATAACGATGTTGTGTTGCTGAAATCTATTAGTTTTACTTCACTCTGTGAGCATCATATGCTACCTTTCTATGGTATGGTTGATATCGCTTATGTGCCAGATCAAGTAGTTCTTGGAATCAGTAAATTATCGCGCTTGGTTACTGTTTTTTCTAAAAGATTGCAAATTCAAGAAAGAATGACCGCAGATATAGCAAATGCATTGCAGGGAAATTTAAAGCCCAAGGGCGTTGCTATAAGAGTCTCAGCAACACATAGCTGCATGACTACTAGGGGTGCTTTAAAAGAGGGCAGCATTATGGAAACAAGCCACTTCACTGGCGTTTATGATTCTGATCCAGAAAAGCGTAAGGAGTTTTGGGGCATGGTTAAGTAAAGCAGTTCCAACTCTTGACGCATTAATTAGTTTATTAATCAAGGAATTTTACTCATGTTACTATCTAAATATTTTTTACCAGTATTAAAAGAGCAGCCTAAAGAAGCCAAGATCGCTTCGCATTTACTTATGTTAAAAGCAGGGATGATTCGTCAGAGCTCTTCTGGGATTTATACTTGGTTGCCTTTGGGGCTGAAGGTTCTTAAAAACATCGAAGAGATAGTGCGTTTTAATATGGATGCATCCGGCTTTGTAGAGCTGTTGATGCCATGCATACAAGATGGTGATTTGTGGCGTGAGTCTGGTCGCTTAGAGGCGTATGGTAAGGAGATGCTGCGTTTTCAGGATAGGCACGGTCATGATTTGCTGTTCGGCCCTACTAATGAAGAAGTGATTACGGATATCGTGCGTAACTCTATGCAATCCTACCGTGATTTGCCGAAAGTATTTTACCAAATGCAATGGAAGTTCCGTGATGAGATAAGACCTCGCTTTGGCGTTATGCGCGGGCGTGAGTTTTTCATGAAAGATGCATACTCTATGGATGTTGACCATGAAAGCGCCGTCAAGACTTACGACCAAGTTTTTGCAGCCTATATGCGTACATTTAGGGACCTTGGCTTAAATGCTATTCCTCTGTCTGCAGACCCTGGTGAAATGGGCGGGGATATGAGTCACGAGTTCCATGTTGTTGCAGATACTGGTGAGAGCCAATTATTTTACGATAAAAAATTCGATTTGCTAAGTGGCACTTTAGTTAATGATATTACTCAGCTAAAATCTCTTTACGCAGCTACGGAAGAAAAACATGATCCTGAGAATTGTCCTGTTGAAGAGAAAAGCCTCTCTGTTAGAAGGGGAATTGAAGTAGGGCACATCTTTAATTTCGGCGATAAATATTCTAAATCTATGGGCGCTATGGTTAATAATAGCGAAGGCAAGCGTGTGCCAATTCAGATGGGTTCATATGGTATTGGTATTTCACGCTTGGTGGCTGCTATTATTGAAGTTAGCCATGATGATAGAGGGATTATTTGGCCCGAATCTGTTGCGCCATTTAAGGTTTCTGTGATTAATTTGAATATAAAAGACGAGAAGAGTAGCCAGGCTGCTGATAATTTATATAATAAATTAAAGAGCAAAGGGATAGATGTGTTGTATGATGACACTAACGACCGTCCTGGCGCCAAATTTGCGACGCATGATTTAATTGGCTCGCCTTGGCAAATTATTGTCGGCCCTAAGAAGATCGCAAATAATCTTGTTGAGCTAAAACATAGAAGCTCTGGTGAGGTGCAAGATCTACCTCTAGAAGAGGCTATAATTGAAATAATTAGCAGTTTGAATGTTAAATAGTTTTGTTTCCATATTATCATTGCGGTATTTTAGCGCTAAGAAGAACGAAAAATTCGTCTCGATTATCTCTGCTATTTCGATAGCTGGAATTACCATAGGCGTTGCTGCTTTGATTGTGGTGATGTCTGTGATGAATGGCTTTCATATTGAACTTACCAGTAACATCATTGGTCTTAATGGCGATATTAACGTAAAGCCTATGGGCAAGGTGATTGAGAAACATTTGGAAGTGAGTAAAAGAGTGGCCAAGCATCCATTTGTAACTAATGTAACTCCACTTGTTGTTGGGCAGGCCTTGGCTCTTGGGAATGGTGCTAATAGTGGTGTGTTTATCAAAGGGATAGATGCTGTTGATCTGAAAAACAAGGGTGAAATCATGGGTAACGTGATGGAAGGGAGTTTTTCGGAATATTATGGAAATAACGTTGTTGCTGTGGGCGTGGAGCTTGCGCGGTCGCTTGGTATTTCAGCAGGTTCGAAAATTAAGATGATAGCGCCAAGTTTGCTTCCTACGGCTTTTGGCAGCATGCCAAGGTCTAAAGATTTTACGGTTGTTGCATTGTTTAGCAGTGGGCTTTACGATTATGACTTAGCCACTATGCTGATGCCAGTTTCTGCTGCCCAGAGATTTCTTTCCATGGGCAATGGAATAAACTTGCTTGAGGTGAATATTGACGATGCCGAGATGGCTAAAAAATATTCTAAGGCCTTGCAGAAGGAGCTTGGCTTTAGCGTTAGGGTGCAAAGCTGGAATCAGGATAATCAGAAATTTCTGAATGCTTTAGAAGTAGAGCGTACGGTGATGTTTGCGATATTGTCTCTGATTATGTTTGTTGCAATTTTTAATATTGTTTCTAGCCTGTTTATGGTTGTGAATGACAAAACCAAGGATATTGCAATCTTGCGTACTATAGGTGCCTCACGCGGGCAAATAATGAGGATATTTATGGTTAACGGGATGCTGATTGGTACTATCGGCACGGGGCTTGGGGTTATTACTGGCTTGTTGTTTTCCTATAATATTGAGAATATACGAAAAGCTTTAGAGCAAATTTCAGGCACAAGAATTTTTGAACCAGCTATATATTTTCTCTATAGCCTTCCATCTGTTGTGCGCGTTTCAGACGTGGTGTTTATTTCATCATTAGCACTGATTTTTTCATTCTTGGCAACTATATATCCAGCATATAAGGCGGCTTCGCTAAACCCTATTGAGGCTATGCGTTATGAGTGATCAGGCTATACTTACATTGAAGAATATCTGCAAGGATTATACGCAGGGGCGCTCTGTAATTGAGGTGTTAAAGAATATAAATTTAACAGTTCATGCTGGCGAGATGGTAGCGATTGTTGGGGCTTCTGGTAGTGGGAAATCTACATTGTTGCATATTGCTGGCTTGCTTGATGCTGCAGATAGCGGGCAGGTTTCCATTGCTGGAATTGAGGATGTTAAAACAAATAATCTAAAACACGCAAATAAGATTCGTCTTGAGAATATGGGTTTCATCTATCAGCATCATCATTTGCTGCGGGACTTTACAGCTCAAGAAAATGCCGCGATGCCTCTGCTAATTAAGGGCATCAAAAAGAGCGATGCAATGGATATGGCTGCAGAATTATTGGAAGATTTAGGAATAGGCAAGCGCCTTTTTAATGTACCAGGTGAGCTATCCGGCGGTGAGCAGCAGCGCGTTGCGATTGCCAGAGCTCTTATCAACAAACCAAAAATTATTCTAGCAGACGAGCCAACAGGTAATCTAGACCCGCACACAGCTGAAGAAGTGTTCGTTATGTTCCAAGAGCACGCAGAAAAGCACGGTGCTGCCATCGTGATGGTTTCTCATAATTTGAAACTAGCAGCCAAGATGCATAAAGTATATAAGCTAGATGGTGAGCTTAACAAACGCGACACGTAATCCTGCTGTCTCCTGGATCAACTATGTTTACAAGAAAACCTCAAATAATTTAAAATTTAAATTATCAAAGCCTTGTTTTGCTCTAAAAGATCACGTAATTTAGCGTTTGCAATGGTAATAATTTTACGCATTATGGCGGTTAGGGCTACCATTT
>CAXMOU010000032.1:0-3641 GCA_964195465.1 uncultured Rickettsiaceae bacterium | reverse complement strand
GAGGTAAAGAAAATTCAAAATAAGCTAAATAATAGACCAAGAAAAATACTTGGTTTTCTAACTCCGATTGAATATACTACACAATACTATAATAAGATAGAACATTAGATCTGTCGCATTTGAAGCTTTAATGCACCCACTACATTATATTCTCCGCAAAAACAAATTTCCTTAGTTAGCATTTATAATAGAACTACTTGAAAACCCACTCAATAACGGCACTACTTCTTTTACTTTTGCGCCCACTTGTTTTGCTTGTTTTTGGATATTGACCAGCTGCGGGTCGCCTTTGGTTATAGCTATGATTGCTGGGCATATATTTTGTACTAGGCCGTTATAGTCCTTATAATTTTTAAGCACTGGAAGCTTTAAAACCTCATCTACATAACGAATCGCAGCTAAATTAACGGCTCTTTGCTGTTGGTTATGTATGGGATTGCGATTTTTATATTTAATAATTCTATCATCCGGCTCTAGAGCGACAATCAAATAATCTCCAGATTCTCTAGCTTGTCTTAGATATTCCAAATGTCCGTAATGCAATACATCAAAGCAACCGCCTACTAGAACTATTTTTCTAGAGCCGCACTCAATTACTTTTTGTTTATTATAAGTTGTAATACGTGCAGGCAAGATAGATGCATAATTAGCACAAGCACCAACAGACAGAAGCAACAGAATCAGTAAAAAATTCTTATAATAACTTATTGCAGCAGGCTTTAATAATAATAGAATAAAATAGAGAGTATGGTGACCCCTACGGGAATCGAACCCGTGTCTTCACCGTGAAAGGGTGACGTCCTAACCGCTAGACGAAGGGGCCATAAAATTTATGGACTGGCATCTTTATACAGTTATTTATTAGTTTTGGCAAGTATAATTTTTAGCTAACAATCGCTCTCTTGATCATTATGCAAGTTATCACCATGCAACATAATTGTTGTGGCACTTGGTAAGCTTGGCAAAGACTTGCTAGAGCTATACTCAGAGAATGTCCTAGAAAACTCTTTAGAGGCCTCTAGATTTCCGTGTATTGCATGCTGAGCACCGCCTTTAACAGCATTTAGAAGCCCTACCGCGACTGAATTGTCCTTACACTCGCCGTCTGGGACAAACACAAAGCTTACTTTGCTTTTGGTTCTCGTTACTTTTTTATTATTTTCAACATTTTCAACATCTTTATTGCACCACCTTCTTATCATTCTAAACATATTGTCGCTCCATATCTGTTTGCCTTAAGTAAAATATGATAAATTATTAAAGCTACAACTGCAAAATCAAAATTAACCAATCCGTAATTTACTTGCGCGCAAGCTGCAAAAAAGCAGCATTATTTTTGATTCATTTCCAATTTTGCGACCTCTACTTCTATGCGAAGCTTGATATCCTCAGCTATATTTGCCATTTCGGGGTTGCTAATAATGAACTTACTGCTTGTTATTGCATCTTGAAGGTGATGCAATCTGCGGCCAGAGATATTCCCTTGCAGTAAATCCATCTGTAGATTTTTTAGAATTTTGAAAGCCTTCTTACTGAACTCTTCCAAGTTTTGTTGATCTTCTGCGTGTTGGTCTACCTCTTGCAGAAATAACATACCCCCAATATCCGCAACCCCAGCAGCGGCAGCAGCCTCACCAGAGCTGCTTTCTTGAGTTTTTTTACTAGAAGAAAACTTCGCTCTTTTCTCGCTATCTTTTTTGGATAATTTCTTTAATTTAGCGGCGTTTGCAATAGATTGAGCCTTGGGATTAATAGTAATCATGTGTATAGCTTGAATTTATGTTTCTTTTCGCCTATCCTGGGCAGATTAATTAATTATACGTCTTAAAAGGATATGTTTCAAACACTAACACAGAATTTAACAAAAATATTCGATAAAATCAAAGGCAGCGGCGCCCTAACAGAGGATCAAATAGACTCTGCAATGCGCGATATACGCATTGCCTTGCTAGAAGCAGACGTTGCTTTGCCAGTGGTTCGGGACTTTATTGCTAGCGTTAAAGAGCGCGCTAAAGGACAGGAGGTGGTTAAATCTATTTCACCTGCGCAGATGGTAATTAAGATCATCAATGATGAGCTGGAGAATTTGCTAGCCCCATCCCAGGATGAGGCAAAGCTCAACCTAAACAGCACTCCGCCAGTTAGCCTATTGGTTGTTGGCCTACAGGGTAGTGGTAAAACAACGGCGACTGCTAAGCTCGGCCTAAAACTAAAGAACCAAAATAAAAAAGTGCTTCTTGTTTCGCTGGATACTTACAGGCCAGCAGCGCAAGAGCAGCTAGAAATTTTAGGTCGTGATATTGACGTTGATACTTTAGCAATTCTCAAAGACCAGCAGCCACTAGATATCACTAAACGTGCGCTTAATGCAGCAAAGCTTTCTGGCTATGATGTAGTAATTTACGATAGTGCAGGGCGCCTGCATATTGACGAAGCGATGATAAACGAAGTTGCTTCTGTTAAGAAAATCATCACACCAACAGAAACATTATTAGTAATTGATGCAATGATCGGCCAAGATGCCGTTACAGTTGCTAGCACATTCGATGAAAAGCTTAGCATTACAGGCATTATTCTCTCAAGAATAGATGGCGACTCAAGAGGTGGCGCGGCGCTCAGCGTTCGCCACGTAACTGGCAAGCCTATTAAATTCTTAAGCACAGGCGAAAAACCAACAGACTTCGAAGAATTCGATGCAAAACGCATAGCATCGCGCATTCTAGATATGGGTGATGTTGTATCTTTAGTAGAAAAAGCATCCTCTCTAATAGATGAAAAAGAAGCCGCCAAAACTGCTGCAAAACTAAAGAAGGGCAAGTTCGATCTAGATGATTATATCTCGCAAATTAAAATGATCAAAAAAATGGGCGGCATGGGCAGCATTATGAGCATGATTCCTGGCGCATCAAAATTTGCAGATAAAATGGGAGACACAGACAAGGGCGACAAAATGCTAGCTCATCAAGTATCCATAGTTTCATCCATGACAAAAAAAGAACGCAGAAGCCCAGATATACTAAATGCATCAAGAAGAAAAAGGATCTCATCTGGCTCCGGAACTTCAATTCAACAAGTAAATGTGCTGCTAAAACAATTCAAGCAAATTAGCACTATGATGAAAAAAGCATCAAAAATGAACCCTAAATCATTAATGCGCAGCGGAATTGGCAAACTTTTCTCTTGACTAGGCGCAAGAAAATACGTATGCTGCTGCTAAATATAAACGTAAAATTTAAAGTGTATTAGTTATGGGTAAAGCAAAAATCGCCTCTAAAAATAACCCAGAGGGCAGAGGCCGGGCCAAAGAATATTTCCACAATGGTAAAAAAATCAAGCCTGTTAAGTTGATTGCAGACAGACAATCTTTCTTCGCTGCTGAATATGATGATTCAGGCGATCTTGTTCTGGACCAAAGCGGAAAAGCACTACCTTGGGGCAGAGCTAAGCTTTTAGGCTAAATTTAGTCCTTGGATTAAATTTTAGATCAAATTATTATACTGTTATTGGTGCATTAAAGCTTCAAATGCGACAGATCTAATGTTCTATCTTATTATAGTATTGTGTAGTATATTCAATCGGAGTTAGAAAACCAAGTATTTTTCTTGGTCTATTATTTAGCTTATTTTGAATTTTCTTTACCT
>CAXMOU010000031.1:0-2189 GCA_964195465.1 uncultured Rickettsiaceae bacterium | reverse complement strand
AAGCAAACGGCACTAAGGAAAAAGTATCAATGGATTTAAGAGAACTTGCTAAATCTCGTTATTTCCAGGATGGAACTATACTCGATCATGGTTATGCTATTACTGCTAACAAGGTGCAAGCTGCTTCTATTGACGATTTTGCAGTACGCTTAGAAAAGGGTGTGGGCTTTGAAGTATTTAATGTTCTTAGCTCTCGTCATAGGCAGAATGTTACATTCTTTACTGACAAAGAAACATTAGAGGATTCGTTCTATGAGTCTTTGGATGAAACTGCTGCAAAAGCACGGAATCGTTTTGAAGTAAATGCCAAGAGCGAAGAGGTGATATTAAAAGGTGGTCTTGCTAAAATGGTCTCGAAACGGACCAATACGAGCTTTGCAAATGATTATCGTACTATGGGGCAGTTGGCTGAAGACAAAAGCGTCAAAGCGTATTTGGATAGGTCGGAGGAAACGATCTCATGCGTGCGCAAAATAACTTCCTGGCAAGAGCAAGAATTACGCAAAACTGGTCAGAAGCCAGAGATGTGGGATCACAAAGAATTGTGGCACAGTTTTAAAGAATCTAGAGAGGCAAGGTCTGAGGCTGCAACCATTCTGACTAGCGACTATGGCAAGTTTAAAAATCGATTGCAGCAACTAAATATGAATTACGCAACTATTGAAAAGCATGCTAGTTGCGCAAAAGGTGGTAAGCAGGGTCAATTAGATCAAATCATTGTTGATCAGAAGGGGAGTATTTTGCATGAACAGGATGGTTTTAAGGAGTTAGTGCAGTCAGTGTCTGCTGGTCAGAGTGTTTCGATCAGGAGTGCCTACAAAGCAGTGAATTTGCATATTGCGGATACGTTGGCTGATATTGATGAGCGCAAGGATTTACTCAAGGGGTATGAGACTCATATGCAGGAATTAGCCGACGCAATCGAGCATGAGACGCATTACCGTAAAGTGCTATTGCCTGAGTATCTTAATCGTATATATCAAAGCAAGAGTGAGGAGCAACATGCTGGTATTGTTGCGCTAGAAAAATACAAAATATTAGTTGAGCAAAATGGTCATGAAGTGGCGGCTAGTTTGGTAGCTAAGGATATCAAGACGCTTGGTTCATTAAAGGGTTTTGGTTTTGGGACTATGTTTGGCATAGGCAAGGGAAGAAAGGATGCTATTGCATTAACACAGAATTTAGAGAAGCAATTAACTGCGTATGGAAGGGGCGGAGAAATGATTGAAAGCTATAATACAGAAATGAAGGATATGAACTTTGGCAAAAAAATGTTTGCACTGCAAGAGGAGATAGAGCATTTGAGGTCATTATTACCAAACGATCTTGATAATGAGTTCTTACATGATGTTGGTGAGACACTAAAGCAGCATAGTGCCATCGAGACTAGCGTTGGTGCTACAAGTAGCAGTTGGCAAGAATTGCAAGAATCAAAAATGTTTGAAGCTGTGCGGATACATCAATTCTCTAAGCAACCAAGTTCTATAATGCAAGATGAGGTATCCAATTTAGATAATTCTAAGTCTGAAGAACCAATCACAAGTACAAAACAGGCTGATTCCGCAACAAATTTAGAATCAGAGACAGTGAAGATTGTCACCACTGAACATCAGGGTGTGAATAAACGGCCAAGTCTAACATTTGCCGAGGTTAGGTCTGCGGTGAATGCATCTGTGGCCGAAGAAATATTCCGTTCTTATGCGCAGCAGATTAATCATGAAGAGAAGGTCATAAAGCAAGGTCACACTATTAAGATCGGATCACTAAACATGTCATTGCAAGGTGACAAAGTGGGGCTATGGAAACGTTTTAGTCAGCAGGGTAGCCAAGGAGATATATTCTCATTTGTTGAGACTGCTCGTGGATGTGGTAAGAAGGAAGCTTTAGAGATTGTTGCGTCTCATGCTGGTATTGCGCCTAGTATTAAAGATAATGCTAGCGCATATTCGCATACACAATCAATGCTCAATAAGGAAAATGCTACCCACAACAACGTACAATTGACTAAGAAAAGTACGAATACATGGATAGCAAGCGGGACAATAGATGAATCTGCTCCTGCATTCAATCAAAACAAAGATTTATTTTTTGTGCAAAAGAACGGCGGCAAGATAACGCATACACACGAATACCGAAACAAGGATGATCAGCTGCTAGGCTATACAGTGCGTATTGAAGATATCACTAGC
>CAXMOU010000030.1:0-18295 GCA_964195465.1 uncultured Rickettsiaceae bacterium | reverse complement strand
GTTTGCTTAAGTGAAGTGCCATGAAACCTAGGGGCATTAAACACTGACCAAAATCTTTTCCTAAATGCAAAAGCCTAGAAGTTGTTATCATCTGAAGGTGGCTTGAAATATGGATTTGACGCTTAAGTTAGTGCCATTGGTCCATACACTCTTTAACCGAATGCAAAACTTGAGGAGAATATTTCTCCATTTCATCGATTATAGTTTGTGCTGTGAAACAAAATATACCCGAATTCCAGAAAAAATTACGGCTTTGGGCATATTCTTTTGCTATTTTTAGAGATGGCTTTTCAATAAATTGCTTCACATTATCTTGTTCCATTTCTATATAACCATAGCCAATTTCTGGATAAGTTGGCTTTATGCCTAAAGTAACAATTTTCCCTTCAGCAGCTATAATCTCAGCCTTAGAAACCGACACTTGAAACGCTGCTTCATCTGAAATTACATGATCCGCTGGTAGTATCAACATTATTTCATCTGGGCCAAATATCCCGCGCACATACAAAGCAGCAGAAGCAATAGCTGCTGCAGTATTTTTAGCAAATGGCTCAAGAATAAAATGACTTTCTATACACTGATTATTTAATGGCTCAATATTTTTGCGCTCTTCTTGTAAAAGCTCAATAAAATTACGGCTAGTAACAGAAATTACTCCAGCAATCGAACTAACGCCACAAGCGCGCAGCAAAGCCTTGCGCATAAGCGTTTGACCATCTTGCATTTTGATGAAGGGTTTAGGTTTGGTTGGGCTGGAGACTGGCCATAAACGACTCCCAGCTCCGCCAGATAAAATTACTACTTGCATTACAATATTATTGATCTACCTAAGGTTCATCGCGATAATATGAAGATTTTAAAAATTGTCAACCATAAGATTAAAAAAATAAAATTTTACATCCCATTAATAGTTTGTTCGCAATGAAAGAATTGCCTTAAATGATAAAATATATTATATTTTACAGAATGAAAATCAAAGAAGCCCTGGCCAAAGCCATAATTTTACTGAAAAATAGTAACACACCTATGCTAGATGCTAGGTTGCTTTTGGGCGCTGCCCTGGATATGCCACTAGAAAGGCTGTTAATTAATTACGACTCTGATATCAAAACAGAGAACGAACAGAAATTTTTCAACTTTATAAAAAGGCGCCAAGAATTTGAACCCATCGCTTATATAATTGGTGCTAAAGAGTTTTATGGCAGAGACTTTATTGTTAATAACGACGTACTAATTCCACGGCCAGATACAGAATTATTAATTGATGTTATGGCAAATCTTACTCTGGGCAATGACTCGTCAGAAATATTAGAGCTTGGATGCGGCAGCGGCGCCATTTGCGTTAGCTTAGCTTTAGAGATCATCACAGCGCAAATAACAGCTACAGATATTAGCAAGCAAGCGCTAGAAGTCGCTCATCAAAACGCTAAAAAACATAATGTTTCAGAGCAAATTAATTTCATCAAAAGCGATTGGTATAATAACATAGGCAATGCCAAATATGACTACATAGTCAGCAACCCGCCATATATTGACAAAAGCGAACAAAACCAAATGGCCAACGAAACCCTCCTGCATGAGCCAGAACTAGCCCTATATGCAGATAAGGGCGGCCTTGCTGCATATCAAACAATTATTGAATCTGCATGTAAATATTTAAAAATATCTGGTATGCTTGTTTTAGAGATTGGTTATTTGCAAAAAAATTCTATAGTAAATTTGTTGGAAGAAAATGGCTTTTATGATATTCAAACTCATAAAGACTTAGCGCAGCATGACAGATTAATCACTTGCAAGGTAAAAACATAATGCATATCAGAGAAATTATACTAGATACAGAAACAACAGGCCTTAGCCCAAAGAGTGGCCACAGGATTGTTGAAGTTGGCGCCATGGAGATGGTCAATAAAGTTTTAACTGGAAAGAAGTTCCATTATTACGTTAATCCGCAACGAGACATGCCAAATGAAGCATACAGAATTCACGGAATATCATCTGAGTTTTTGCAAGATAAACCGCTATTTTCAGAAATAGCTGATGAGTTTATGGAGTTTATAGATGGCGGCAAGCTAGTTATCCACAATGCTCCGTTTGATATTAAATTCCTAAATCACGAGCTTTCTCTGATAAACAAACCCTCGCTAGAACTAGCTGATGCCATAGATACCTTAATACTGGCCAGAAGATCATTCCCTGGCGCAAAGGTGAACCTGGATGCCCTGTGCAGAAGATTTAAAGTAGATAACTCCTCCAGGGAATATCACGGCGCTTTAAAGGATGCAGTATTATTAGCAGAAGTTTATGTAGAACTCACGGGCGGCAGGCAAGTTAGCTTCAGCATGGCGAATAAAAATACGGAATCTGCTATTGAAGACTCAGTCAAAGAAAGCGCTACGGGAAACAAGATAATTATTAAGGCAAGCGCTGAAGAAAAAGAAAAACATAAAGAATTTTTGGACAAAATATGCAGCTAGAAAATTCTACAAAAGAGCGTTTGAGAAAAGAAATTTTAGCAAAACGAAAGCTTTTCAATACAGACTCGCATTTTTGGGATAATAATAAGATTATTAATAACACAAAAAATGTATTAAATTCAATTCTTACAAAAAAAATTAACGAACTGGGCTCAGAAACGCTTGATAAACTAGACACAAGGCCAATAATTGGGTTATATTGGCCAATGAAGGGAGAGCCTGATTTGTTCAAGCTAGTACTTAATTCGGACTATCGCTTTTCTATACCGCAGCTGAAAGGAACAAAAATGGATTTTATTTCTTATCAGGTAGGTGGCGTTTTAGAACAAAACACTTTTGGCAAACTAATGCAGCCAGTTGGTAATATGAAGCTCATCCCAGAGGTAGTTATTATACCTGGTTTGGCTTTTAGCATTGGTGGTAGTAGGCTTGGTTTTGGCGTTGGTCATTATGACAGGTATTTTGCTAAAATTAAGCAAAAGCAATTAGGTCCAAAAGACGGGATAGTTAAAATAGGCGTTTGTTTTCATGATGATTTACTAGAGTATCTACCTCATGAAGCTCACGATATTAAACTAGATTATTTAATAACAGATCAGACTATAATAGTTTTTAATCACAAGAAATCATCATGATGTTTACTTTATTCGATATTATAATTATCACTATATTATCCGTTTCATCTCTTTTGGGAATTTACCGCGGGATGATACACATAACAATTAACTTACTAGGATTTGTGGCATCCATAGTTGTTGCTGTTTTCTTATATTCATATATCCGGATTATATTCTCTGGCTACGTAGCAAACGAACTTGTTACATCCATCACTAGCGGAGTGGTTTCTTATGTATTTTCATTGATCGCCTTTACTTTTCTTACCTCTAAAATCTTGCTATTATTCGATGGTTCAAGCCAAGGTATATTCGACAGATTCTTAGGGCTTATTATAGGCCTTGTTAGAGGCGGCCTCATGGCGGTAATTTTATTTGCTATTATTGCTATTTTTACAGCCGGGACTTATTCAGATGCAAAGCATGCAGATGATTTAGTTTTAAAATTATCTGATGATAAATACCCAGATTGGCTAAAAAATTCTGTATCGACTCCTTATTTAGAAGAGGCTTCTAAGAATATAATATTATTTATCCCGCAGGATATAATATCTTCTATTGAAATGCCAAAAAGAAATAACAGAGAAGACGAAGACTTGATAGATAAGATCAAAAGACAAAAAAATATAGAAACCAAATCTTCCATAGAAATTCCTCTTGGCCAAGGTTTAGAAAACAAAATAAACGAGCTCTTACCAGAAAATGAAAGTGAGTAATTGTGCAAAAATACACTTTTAAAGAACATTTTATTGAGTTAAAAAATCGTCTATTTAAGATGGTGATATTCTTTATTCTATCTTTTGCTGTTTGTTATTTCTTCAAGGAATATATATATGATTTTGCCCTGGAGCCTTTGTCTGAGCTTAATAAAGATGGCCAAAGGCGAATAATATATACTGGGCTTGCTGAGGCGTTTTTTTCTTATATTAAGCTTGCTCTATTTTCTGCCTTTTGTATCACCATTCCAGTTATATGCTATCAGCTATATGCTTTTATTGCGCCAGGCTTAAAACCGCCAGAGAGGAAAATAATCGCAGGAGTATTTGCTCTTTCGCCATTTTTATTTTACATAGGAAGTTCTTTTGTTTTTTACTTTGTAATGCCCCGCGCGTGGGACTTTTTCTTGAGCTACGAAGGTGGCGATACAGTGCTACCTTTAGTGATGGAAGCAAGGATTAGCGAGTATCTTAGCTTCGTAATGCAACTTACATGGTCATTTGCTATTGCGTTTCAGCTACCAATCGTTATGATAATCTTGACTGTTATAGGATTAATTAATGCTAACACATTAAAAAGAAAAAGAAGGGTATCTGTGGTTGTTATTTTTATAATCGCAGCAATCTTTACTCCACCAGACGTAATAAGCCAGATAGCGCTTGCAATACCGCTTCTTTTATTATATGAACTGTCAATTATATTGTGTAACTTAGTAGAAAAGAGAAGGTCTTAAAATAATGCTAGATATCAAATGGATTAGAGAAAATAGAGAAGAATTTGACAGTTTCCTTTTAAAAAGAGACGTTAAAGTCAATGTTGATGAATTATTAGCTCTAGATGAAGACAAGCGCCAACTTATTACTTTGGTTCAACAGTTCCAGCAAGCAAAGAATAAAAAGTCCAAAAAATTAGCAGGTTTGCGTGGTAAAACCAGCAGAGAATTTGAAGACACCAAGCGCGATGTACAGCATATCAACGAAAAATTAGTTGAGCTTTCAAAGAAAGCAGATATGAGCGATAGATTCAAGCAAATCATGGATAATATCCCTAACATTCCAAGCAGCGATGTGCCTTACGGAACCGATGAGAGCATGAATAAACTTGTCAAAAATTTCAAAGAGCCTACAAAAATATCTTATGCAAAAGAGCATTTCGATTTAGGCAAAGATCTTGGAATGATGGATTTCGAGCAAACAGCCAAAATGTCTGGAAGCCGCTTTGTTACCCTAAGAGGAAAGCTTGCAAAGCTTGAACGCGCTCTTATTAACTTCATGATAGATATGCATACGGAAGATTTTCAATTCGAAGAAATTTCTCCCCCTGTGCTAGTTAGATCAGAAGCTATGTATAATGTTGGGCAATTACCTAAATTCAGCGACGATTCATATTTAACAGATAGCGGTAAATTCCGCCTGATTCCAACTGCAGAAGTCCCTTTAACCAATATGGTTGCAAATACTGTTCTTAAGCGCGAAGAATTACCGCAAAGATATGTTGCGTACACCGAGTGCTTCCGCTCTGAAGCTGGCAGCGCTGGCAGGGACACACGTGGAATGATTAGAAACCATCAATTTGGCAAAACAGAATTAGTAACTATAACCACACCTGAAGAGTCCGAAGGGGAGCACGAGCACATGCTAAATGCCGCGGAAGAAGTTCTAAAAAGATTGGATATACCATACAGAGTCATGATGCTTTGTAGCGGCGATATGGGCTTCTCTGCGCGCAAAACATACGATATTGAAGTATGGCTACCAGGACAGAATCAATATAGAGAAATTTCAAGCATATCTAATTGTGGTGACTTCCAAGCAAGAAGAATGAAAGCTCGCTATAAAGAAATGGGCGAGAAAGAAACAAGATTCGTGCATACTTTAAACGGCTCTGGCCTGGCTGTTGGCCGTACTATTGTAGCGATTTTAGAGAATTATCAAAACGAAGATGGCTCTATAAATATTCCTGAGGCTTTAGTTTCATATATGGGCGGCGATACTAAGATCGAAAAAAGATTAGATGCTTAGCCTCGTCCAAGGGCTAAGCTGGTGCTTTATTTCAGATATAGTAGGGATAGTGGGTGTTGCACTTGTTATATTATCTTTTTTCCTGGTGCAAATAGAAAAAACCACCCATAAATCTGCTTTTTATCTATACTCAAATTTTTTGGGGTCGTTAATGCTGCTATTCTCTCTTTGCTATCATTGGAACCTTGCTTCCGTGATAATAGAAGTGCTGTGGCTGCTAATTTCTACAATTGGTATAGTTCGATACAGGCTTATTGATAGAGCTAAATAAACTCCCCTGTGCTTAAAAAGCCTCCATATAAATCAATATCACGAAACCCTAAACCAAATAACTACTTGAATAATCAATTTTTACGTATAATAATTAACGTGTGGAGACTTATATTTATAAAAAATTTAGAGCTTCATATTTTTTGTTAAAAACTTTTTGGTAAATTATTATGAATAAAACAAAATTACTTACAACAGCATTCGCAGCAATTGCATTCTCAATCAGTAGTGCTAATGCAGAGGGCATGGAAAAATGTAAAGTTGTGGATAAAGATGGCAAGGGTATGATTAAAGAGCACAAAACTGATTGTGCTAGTAAAAACAATTCTTGCGCTGGTCACAATAAAGCTCAAGATCCTGAAGCTTGGATCATGGTGCCAAAAGGTGAGTGCGACAAAATCAACAAAGGTGACTTTAGCGGCGTTTCAGACGATGTTAAAGCCAAAATTGATATGGATGTGAAGCACTAAAACCGCTTTCTCTTTTCGGCAATTCAAAATGTATCTATGTATTTTGAATTGCCGAGAGTTATTTAAACAATAAAACAATTACTACAATTCATGCCTCAAAATCTCACTGGTATTGGTATTCGGCATAAGCATTTAGAAGAATTTATTCAGCAAAAACCAAGCCTTGGCTGGGTGGAGATCCATAGTGAAAATTTCAGCTCACTTGGTGGTTTAGATTTTGAAATATTACTACAAATCAGAAAACATTACGATGTAAGCATGCACGGAATAGGCATGTCTCTTGGCTCCTCTGATGGTATGGACCAGAATCATTTGCAACAAGTAAAAGAGCTTATACGCAGGGTTGAGCCGTTCTTAATATCAGAGCATTTATCTTGGAATACGATAGATAACAAATTCTTGCCAGACTTATTGCCCACTCCGCTTAATAAAGAATCCCTGAATATATTTGCAGATAATATCTCTGTTGTTCAGGACTATCTTGGCCAACAAATTCTAATCGAAAACCCATCAACATATTTTGAATATAATAATTCCTCATATACAGAAGCTGAGTTTTTGAACTTATTATGCAAGAAAACTGGCGCTGGAATATTGCTGGATGTAAATAATACATATATTTCTGGGCTAAATAATGCATGGTCACCCGAGAAATATATTAATGATATTGACCCTCAATTAGTTAAAGAGATCCATCTTTCTGGCCATTCAGTAAAAGAATTCTCCCCAGGCAATAATTTATACATAGACTCGCATGATAGCAAAATATGTGACGAGGTTTGGAATTTGTATCAGAAGGCGCTAGCAATATTCGGCAAGGTTCCAACGTTAATAGAATGGGATGCTAACTTGCCAGAGCTCGGTGTTTTGCTTGCAGAATCTACTAAAATCCAAACATGTATAGATAAATTAAACGAGGAAATCCGTGCATAATTTAGCTCAAATACAAGCGGAATTACATAACGCGATTCTAGGCCAAGAGTCGCAGCTTAATTTCATTAAAAAGAATGGATCAATTAGCGCGAAGGATCGCCTTAATGTGCACATAGATACTGTGCTGGAGAATCTGGTAAATAGTTTGTATATCAGCTATCCTGGTATTTGGAAATTAATAGGCGATGACTGCGCGCGCGGTGTGTCTCTTGCTTATATTCATAGCAAAGGCAATATTATGTCTAGGGCTACTATGTCTGATTTTGGCGCTAATTTTCCAGAATTCTTAAGCAACTTCCCCTCTACTAAAGATTTATTATACTTAAAAGATTACGCACATCTTGAATGGCTAAGAAGCAAAAGCTACGCATCTCCCAAAGTAAAACCCGTATCTCAACAAGATTTACAAACAGCAACATCTAACGGCATAGAGAATTACAAAATACAATTTAATGACTCTGTATATTTCATGCTCTCTGAATTTCCACTGATGAATATTCAAAATTTACTGGATGACTCATCAACAGACGAGCTAGATTTATCAAAAGCAGATAGCTTCATTGTGGTATGCAGGGTACAAAATCATGTAGAAACATTATGCCTTGGCGCGCAGCAATGGAAATTTTTGGAAACCATAAATAATAATAGTACTATTGGTGATGCAATTGAGGTTTTCGAGGAAGATAGTTTAGAGTCAGAAATTACCCAGATAATTAACTTAATGATTGCCAAAGAAATGATAAATAGAATGATAAAATGACTATAGTGCGAAAAATACATAAGAGTAAAATTGGAAAGCTATATTTCTCAGCATCCACATTTGCTAGTAATAATCTGTTCCCTCTATTGGTTCTTTTCATGCGCTGTTGGATGGCCAGAATCTTTTGGTATTCTGGGCTAACTAAAATCTCCAGCTGGCAATCGACTGTTTATTTATTTGAATATGAATACGCAGTTCCAATCATTCCACCAGAACTCGCAGCCGCCATGGCTACAGCCACAGAGCTCTCAGCGCCAATATTTCTATTACTAGGGCTGATGACCAGACTAGCCGCAATCCCAATGCTCGTAATGACAGCAGTAATACAGTTCACATATCTTGACCTTGTGGTACATCTATACTGGGCGCTGCTACTTGGAACAATAATACTATACGGCCCCGGTAAATATTCCATAGATCATTTGCTATGCAGGCGCAATAGCAATACTACTTACAGGAGTTAGGAAATTATAGCTTGAGATTAATATAAACATATGCTATCAATGTACTATTAATTTTTTACGAGTGATCTGCATGAATGATATGGAATTAGCAATGGTTGAAGTTCTCAAGCAAGGCAAAGAAAAATATGGATTTGTTGGTGTTAAGGCTGAGTTTGAAGCCGAGGGAACCAGAATGGATGAATTAATAAAATTGCTTGATATTGGCAGAAAAGCTGGAGTAAAAATCGCCCTTAAAATTGGCGGTTGTGAAGCAGTAAGTGATCTATTAACTGCAAAACAAATTGGCGTGGACTACATAATAGCTCCAATGGTAGAAAGCTCGTATGCACTATCAAAGTACATTGAAGCAAAAAATAAAGTTTATGGCGCGGCTTCAAAGCACAACCCAAAATTCTTATTTAATTTAGAAACTATAAATGGTTTCAAAAATCTGAAGGAAATGGTTGCTCAGGCGCTAGTAGAAAATGGCGCTGATGGCATTGTTTTTGGTAGGGGTGACTATACTCAATCACGCGGAATGAAAAGAACAGAAGTGGACCATGATGCTATAACTGCAGACTGTATTGAAGTAGCTAAAGCATGCAGAGAAAATAATCTAGAACTAGTTGTAGGTGGCGGAGTTTCTACCGCCTCTGCTACTGCTCTTGGTAAAATCAACGATGTTTTCTTAACTCGCTTCGAAACAAGAAAAGTTATATTTTCTTCAGATGCGCTAAATGCAAGCGATATAGAGCAAAGGCTCGAGCAAGCTTTAAAGTTTGAATTACTATGGCTAAAAAACAAACAAGAGCACTACTCTACAATCGCACAAGAAGACAGTAAGCGAATTAAGATATTAGAAGAAAGATTAAATTGAACGGCAGAAATTAGTGACCAAAAATTGCTGCCCATCGGTTTATTAAAACAAATCAAAAACCAATGATTTGAGTTAATCTAATTATTATGTAAAAGGGGTGGTGGAAGATATAGTTCCAGCACCCCTTTTGATTTTTTATAATATATCTAAAAAAAATATGAAATATAGCGATTTAATGTGTAAGTGGTTGAAACAACTGGGTTATACACATTGTTTTTATTTAGCTGGCGGAAATATAATGCATTTGTTAGAAAGTGCATCGAGACATTTTACATGCGTACCAACCGTTCATGAAGTTGCGGCTGGTGTTGCTGCTGAATATTTAAACGAAACATCTTCTGATAAGAAAGCTTTTGTTTTAGTTACTGCAGGGCCGGGGCTTACTAACGTAATGACTGCAATAGGCGGGGCATTTTTAGAAGGCAGAGAGCTATTAGTCGTTGGTGGGCAAGTAAAAACTAGTGATTTATCGCACGGGGATGTTAGGCAGCGCGGGATACAAGAAATAGATGGCGTTGCTATTACTAAACCCATAACAAAAGAATCCGTTCGCTTAGATAAGCCAGCTGGTTTTTCAAAATTTTCACATTATGTAAATGCATCAAGCAGCCCGCGCAAAGGACCTGTGTTCATTGAAATGCCTCTTGATGTTCAAGGAGCTATTGTTGACGAGGCACACCTAACTAACGCAGTTAGCCCCATTGCGTCACATCCTTTAGAAGAATTACTAAGTATTTCTGACAGCGAGCTAAATAAAATATCCGCATTAATCAATGGCGCAAAAAGACCAATGATATTAATTGGCGGCGGCGTGGATCGTAGCCACATAGACTCAATTGAAAATTTATTATCTTCGCATTCTATTCCTATAGTTACCACATGGAATGCAGCAGATCGTGTAGACTCCAGAAACCCTTTGTATTTCGGGCGCCCTAACACTTGGGGAATGAGATATTCCAACATTTTACTCCAGCAATCTGATTTGCTAATTGCTGTTGGTACTCGCCTTGGTATGCAGCAAACTGGCTTTAACTGGCAAGAATTTATTCCAAATGGAAAAATAGTACAGGTAGATTGTGATTTAGCAGAATTAAACAAAGGGCATCCAACTATTGATATAAAAGTTCATGCAGATGCTAACCATTTTTTACTTTCTATTTTAAAACTTGATTTAGGATCTCACTCAGAATGGCTTGATTTCTGCACGGAAGTTAAAACAGCTTTGCCTTTGGTTGAAGATTGCAATAATACTGATGAAAACTATATATCTCCATATTATTTCCATGAAAAACTATCTAGCATTTGTACGCCTGACGATATAATAATACCATGCAGTAGTGGCAGCGCGTTTACTGTTACGTATCAATCTTTTTTACAGAAAAAAGGTCAGGTTATTATTTCAGATAAAAGCTTGGCATCTATGGGATACGGTTTAAGCGGGGCAATTGGTGCTGCAATTAGCGCCAGCCCTAAAAGAACCATTTTAATTGAAGGAGATGGTGGGTTCGCGCAAAATTTACAAGAAATTGGCACCGCTGCAATTAATAAACTTAACCTCAAGATATTTATTTTTGACGATAATGGTTATGCTTCAATTAGAATGACTCAAAGCAATTATTTTGGTGGCAAATATTTAGGCTGCGATACTAAAACTGGTTTAGGACTGCCAGATTGGGAAAAGATTTTTTCTGTATATGACGTGCCGTGCCTGAGGCTAGAAAAAGATTTTACTAATAATTCAAATTTTACAAAGCTGTTTGAATCTGATAGTATCTCTGCCTTTATAGTGCCAATTGATCCAAAACAAACCTATTTCCCTAAAATTACTAGCAGGGTCACAGAAAATGGCAGTATGGAATCTAATCCTATTCATATCATGACTCCAGAATTACCTACAGATATAATGAGTAATGTTAGTAAGTTTTTAAAATCAAAGGAATAAATTATGAGCAATAATCCAATTAAAAAAGCAGTAATTTTAGCTGGTGGCAAAGGAACCAGGCTTGCTGAAGAAACATCTATGCGCCCTAAGCCTATGGTAGAAATAGGTGGCAAGCCAATTCTATGGCACATAATGAAAATGTATTCTCATTATGGAATCAATGAATTTGTGATTTGCCTTGGATATAAGGGGCAAATGATTAAAGAATATTTCTTAAATTACGCTCTACTAAGCTCAGATATTACTGTTCATACTAGAGCAAATCAATCCCCAGAATTTGTTGTTCATAAAAGCATAGCTGAAGATTGGAAAATTGTCTTAGTTGAAACTGGTGAAGATACAATGACTGGCGGAAGATTAAAACAGATCAAGCCATATATCGAACCAGGCGAAAGCTTCTGCATGACTTATGGCGATGGTGTAAGCGATGTAGATATTGGTAAGTTAATTGCTTTTCATCAACAAAATGATAAGCTCGCTACTGTTACTGGCGTAAGGCCTACAGCTAGATTTGGCCAACTATGCATGGATGGTAATTTAGTAACCAAATTCCAAGAAAAACCACGCGATGAAGGTGGATATGTTAATGGTGGATTCTTTGTTTTATCTCCAGAAACATTAGATTATATAGATGGCGATAGCACTATCTGGGAGAAAGAACCATTAGAAAAACTAGTAGAAGAAAAACAAATCAATGCATATCTTCATGATGGGTTTTGGTACGCTATGGACTCATTGCGTGATAAAATTACCTTAGAAGATTTATGGAGCAGTGGAAAGGCACCATGGAAATTATGGTAAATTTTTGGAAAGGCAAAAGAGTATTTATTACAGGCCATACTGGCTTCAAAGGCGGTTGGCTTAGTATTATATTACATAAATTAGGCGCTAAGGTTACTGGCTATTCTTTATCTATTCCAACTAATCCAAGCTTTTTCGAAACAGCCAATGTAGAGTCTATACTGAATCATAACATAGGTGATATTCGTGATTATAAGGCGCTTGAAAAGGCCATAGATCAAGCATCCCCTGATATTATTTTGCATATGGCAGCACAGCCCTTAGTAAGACATTCATACTCTAACCCTATTGAAACTTACAGCACCAATGTAATGGGTACTGTTAATGTGCTGGAGATCGCTAGAACAAGAAAAAACATCAAAGCTACGCTTGTTATTACTACTGATAAATGCTATGAAAACAAAGAGCATATCTACGCTTACAGAGAAAAAGATCGCCTTGGTGGATTTGACCCCTACAGCAACAGTAAAGCTTGCGCAGAACTAGTGGTAAGCTGCTATTTACAATCATATTTCTCAACTCAAGAAACTGGATCAATAGCATCCGTTCGTGCTGGAAATGTAATTGGCGGGGGTGACTTTGTTCAGTCAAGGTTAGTGCCAGACATAATACGCAACTTAAGCGAAAACAAAACTCCAATCATCAGAAGCCCAAATTCAATCAGACCATGGCAACATGTACTTGAGCCTCTTTCTGGTTATATGAGCGCTGCAGAGAAAATATACGATGGTACTTTTAACGAAGATATGTCATGGAATTTTGGACCAGACTATGCTGGTGAGGTTTCAGTACAGGATGTTACTAATATAATATGCGATCTATGGCAAACTAATGTGAAACCAAACGTTGTACTAGACGAGGCTTCGCTGCATGAAGCAAAATTATTAGCATTAGATAGTACAAAGGCAAGGAAAGAATTAAATTGGTCGCCAAAATGGAATGTAGAAAAAGCCCTAGAAAAAACCGTCTCATGGTATAAGGCATATTATAACGATGGTAATGTTTCTGAAATCACTAACAATCAAATAGAAGAATATTTTAATATTAAAGGCAAATAATGACAAAAGTTAAAGAGTCGGCAGAGGCTGTCGCAATAAAGGATAAGATTTTTAAATTAACAAAAGAATATCATGACTTAGTTCACAAAAAAGATGAATTCGTTCCTGGCGTAGATAATGTCCCAGTTGCTGGTAAGGTTTATGATGAAACAGACATTTGCACTTTGATAGATTCTGCATTAGAATTTTGGCTAACAACAGGAAGATATAACGAGTTATTTGAAAAGAAACTCGCGCGTTATTTAGGTGCAAGGTTTGTGCGCACTTGTAATTCTGGTTCTTCTGCAAATTTACTTGCAATTACTGCACTTACTAGCCATCTGTTAAAAGACAAAGCTTTAAAGCCAGGTGATGAAGTAATTACATGCGCAACTGCTTTCCCAACTACGGTTAATCCTATTATAATGAATAATTTGGTTCCTGTTTTTGTTGATGTTGACATTCCAACTTACAACATTAAAGCGGACCTAATTGAAGCGGCAATTACCGAAAAAACTAGAGCTATCGTAGTTGCTCATACTTTAGGTAATCCATATGAATTAGAAAAAATTCAAGCACTTGCTAAAAAGCATGGTTTATTCTTAATCGAAGATAGTTGTGATGCTCTGGGCGCGGAATATAACGGCCAAAAAGTAGGTACTTTTGGCGATATTGGAACCTTAAGCTTTTACCCTGCTCATCATATTACTATGGGTGAAGGGGGTGCTGTATTTACTAATAATGGTGTATTAAAAAGAGCCCTTGAATCTCTACGCGATTGGGGAAGAGATTGCTACTGCGAACCTGGTGTAGACAACACGTGTGGAAAAAGATTTGACTGGCAATTAGGAAATTTACCATACGGGTACGACCATAAATACACCTATTCTCATTCTGGATATAATTTGAAAATCACCGATATGCAAGCGGCTGTGGGTTATGCTCAGCTAGAGCATTTAGATGATTTTGTTAATGCTAGAAGAAGAAATTTTGATCAATTATACGCTGGCCTTAAAGAGCTAGAAGAGTTTTTAATTTTACCAGAAGCAACACCTTCAAGTAAGCCATCTTGGTTTGGCTTTCCTATTACAATTAAAAGTAATGATAAATTTAAACGCACAGAATTAATTGCTCATTTAGAGAAAAATAAAATTGGCACAAGATTGCTATTTTCTAGCAACATAATCAATCAGCCATATATGATTGGTCAAAAATATAAGATCGTTGGTAATTTGGACAATGCTGATATCATAATGAAAGATACTTTCTGGATTGGTGTATATCCTGGCCTTAAGCCTGCTCATATAGATTATATTATTGATACATTTAAAGAGTTTATTGCACAATAATTATGAACCCTATCAAAAATTCAAATCACATATTTGTAATTACTGGTGCGACTGGATGGATTGGGCGCACTATTGCGCAGATGTTATATCAATATTTAGGCTCGGAGTTTAACAATAGAGTAATAGTACTAAGCAACAGCGCTCCATCTATTACTCTACAAAATAATGCTGTTATTCAATGCGCTCCTTTTGATTCTATAGAGTCACTACCTCCAAATAAAAAATATATACTGTTCCACTTAGCTTTTCTTACTAAAGACAAAGTCTCACAAATGAGTGGCGCTGATTATATAGAAAAAAATCTAGCTATTCGCAAGACAATTACTAAATTCATAGAAAAAATTGATCTAGAATGTTTAATATACGCTTCCTCTGGAGCGGTATATAACAAAGACAGAACATTATGTGATGACTTTAAAAAGAACCCTTACGGTGCATTAAAAGCGCAAGATGAACGCTATTTTACAGACCTTATAGCCTCCAAAAACAATGCGCGAATCATTATACCCAGAATTTTTAATATTGGCGGTCCATATATCAATAAATGGCAAAATTATGCTTTAAGCAGCTTTATAATTCAGGCTCTTACCAAAGGAGAGATAGTTATTAACGCAAAGCATGAAGTTATTAGGTCTTATGTTAGCATTGTAGATTTGGTCAATATATTGTTAATGCTAGCGATTGATGAGTCAAAAACTAATATTATATTTGATAGCGCTGGGGAAGAAGTTCTAGAAATATATGGCATAGCACAATTAGTTATTAAGGAGCTAGGATTAAATATTGATATTATTCGAGATTTTGATAAAAAATTGCCATCAGATATTTATTATGGCGATACAAAAATACAAAATAACATACTAAATGAGTATGGATATGTTTTGAGAAATATGAACGACATAGTTGGTGATACTGCTGATTATTTGAAAATTAAGGAAAATTTATGAAGTCAATTTATCCAACGCAAAATAACCCATATTATATAGTAGCGCCTCCATTTGTTAGATCATCTGCTGGAATACGCCTATTGTATTTGCTCTGCCATCATCTGAATTTAAAAGGCTACCAAGCCTTTATTGCACTTGAGCGAGAAGAATGTGGCGAGGATGAGGTGCATGATTATATTGCTCCTATTGTAAATGAACAAATTATCACACTTCACTTCAAAACGAATCGCCAGCCAATAGTTGTATATCCAGAAGTAATCTCAGGAAACCCACTTTGTTCTGATGCAATAGCTAGATATGTTTTAAACTACCCAGGTTTACTTGGTGGCGATAAAGAATATGATAAAGATGAAATGGTTTTTGCCTACACTAAAAAATTATCTGACTCTGTTACTTGCCATAAATCTGAAATTATGTATGTACCTTTATGCGATGTAAATATTTTTTATCCTCCAAAAACTCCTGTAAAAAGAGAGGGAAGTTGTTTTTATGCTTCAAAATATCAACATAGTCATAACGGAAAGCTTCAAGATATAACTAAAGATAGTTTTGAAATTACCAGAGGTGAAGAAGATTCGCTTAATCAATATGAAATTGCAGAACTACTAAGAAAGTCAGAAATATTTTATACTTACGAAGATACATCTTTAGCTATTGAAGCAACATTATGTGGTTGCCCAACTGTATTTATTACTAATGAATTTTTACAAACAGAGCCATTAGCTTCAAAAGAAATTGGCGATTATGGCATGGCATTTGGCGTAGATTTAGAAAAACTTCAACAGGCTAAAAAAACAGTTGATTTAGCTTTTGATAAATACCAAAAATCTATAGAATTATTTGGTAAAGATATTGATAACTTTATCAATATCACGCAATTACGCGTTCAAAATATGAACTATACCAATAAGATTTATTTTCATAAATCATGGTATAAAACTATGACTTATATAGCTAAAGATACCATACATTATTACAAAAAAAATGGCTTTAAAAAAACAATAATCAAAATTAAAAATGTTTTGTCTCGTTAAATAACCTCCTTCTCATGCGCAATGAGCAATTCTTTGCGCTTTACGCCTCCGCCATAGCCGCCTAGTTCTCCGTTACTGTTAATTATGCGGTGGCATGGGATGATTATGGCTAGTTGATTGGCCCCATTCGCGTTTGCTACAGCCCTATAGGCTGTTTTCTTTCCTATTGCTTCTGCCTGCTCGCCGTAGCTTCTTGTGGCGCCATATGGAATGCGCATGAGTTATTGTCAAATCTGGTGTATGCAAGAAATAATAAGTGACGTATCCTGTTGAAAGTTTAGAAAAACAAAATCAACAAAAAGAGATACGCCATGGAGAAGAGTAAATTAGAATTAGTCAAAACACCAGTAGAAATAGAAGAAACTGATTCGTTAACAGAGTTATTACGTATAGGAGCTAAAGCGCTAATTTCAAAGGCGGTTGAAGCCGAGTTAGCAGAAATGTTATCATTACACACCGATAAATTAGAAGATGGCAGGAAAACGGTTGTACGGAATGGATATTTACCATCCCGCACAATACAGACAGGAATTGGTGAGGTGGAAATAAAAGTTCCCAAGATACGTGATAGAAGTGGAGAAAGAGTAAAGTTTAATAGCAGCTTGTTACCACCTTATTTGAAGCGTACAAAAAATATGGAAGAACTGATACCTTGGCTTTATTTGAAAGGAATATCTACTGGAGGCTTTCAAGATGGGAAGTGTAATCTCAATAGTGACATTAATAGAATCTCGTAAATTATCAATTCACACCAATAACGACTCTATTCTGAATATTTAAAAAAGTCAAACTCTAGCCCTATGGTCACTATTGAGATTACACTTCCATGTGACTTCAAAGGTGCTGCTGAATATTTGCGGAAGTGTGTGGGTATGGAGGCAAGCAATAACAGCCACCTGAAGCTAGTGAACATTCACCGTACCAAGGATTTGACAGAAAAGCATATTCAAGCAAAGGCTGAAGAGGAGCGCGTAGCGAAAGCCAAAGCTGAGCATGTTGAGAAATTATATGCAAGAGCAAAAGATATTGGTGATCGTTCGCTAGCATATAGGTATTTAACCAAACATAGAGGGTTAGATTTTAGCGGCGTTAGGGGTGTTAAGTCTATTAGTAACGACATTAAAACTACTGGCATATATGTAGGTTCAGACAAAAACAGCGCTGAGAAAGGAAGGCATCTGCCTGTCCTTGTGGCATTTGCTAGAGATTCTGAGGGGCGTGTCACTGGTGGTCAGCAGGTATTTTTGGATAAGAATAATGCTACTAAAGCAGATATTGCCGTGCCTAAGAAATCATTTGGAAAAATAGCTGGATCATTTGTTCATGTTGGAAATATTGTTAAGCCATCTGCTGATAAAGATGATCTTAATGCTCATACTGATAAGGTAACAATAATAGCTGAAGGGCTAGAAACTGGAATGTCTATAGAGCAAAGTTTAAGTGAGCATAGATTTAATACACTGAAAGGTATCAAAGATATAAAAACTCTATGCTCACTCGGTATAAGTAATATCAAAAATTACTCAGCTACGCCAGGAGAAAAAATAATAATTGCAGCAGATAATGATGGAGTAGATTCTAATACTAGTAAAACAATAGAGAATGC